>NZ_JADBQL010000025.1:155470-239907 GCF_014895905.1 Enterobacter cloacae complex sp. P15RS
GTAAGCATCCAATATAAAAACATAAAAGACATTACTAAGCAGGAACAAAAAATATTTAACTTCATTAATAAATTCAAAGGGATTAGCAAATATAACTGTTCATGGGTTTATAAAAACCATAACGATTACAGCAATGATTATCAACGCTATTGTGTATATAAAAAAGGCAACACTCTGGAACTTGAGTTTTTTGAAATCGCAAAATAAATGCTGTATAAAAACACAGCAAACCAGGCTATAATCAGGCCTGGTTTTGTTTTGTGGGATCGCAGCGTGGCACAGGCGCAAGAAGGCTTTTTACTGACCCGACACTGGCGGGATACTCCTCAGGGCACCGAGGTTGCGTTCTGGCTGGCGACGGATAACGGCCCGCTGCACGTTACCCTGCCGCCTCAGGAGTCCGTGGCGTTTATCCCTGAAGGCCACGTCGAAAAGGTAAAGCAACTGCTGCGCGGTGAAAACGGCTGGCGTCTCACGCCTCTTGAGCTAAAAGATTTCCACCGTCAGCCGGTGTATGGCCTTTACTGCCGCGCCCATCGCCAGCTGATGCGTTACGAAAAACTGCTGCGCGAAGCGGGCGTAACGCTCTACGAAGCGGACATTCGCCCGCCGGAACGTTTTCTGATGGAGCGGTTTATTACCGCGCCCGTCTGGGTGGACGGCGCGGAACAGAATGGCAGTCTCGTGAACGCGCGCCTCAAGCCTAACCCGAATTATCGCCCGCCGCTCAAGTGGGTCTCGCTGGACATCGAAACCACCCGTCACGGCGAACTGTACTGCATTGGCCTGGAAGGCTGCGGGCAGCGGGTTGTCTATATGCTCGGGCCGCCGAACGGCGATGCGTCCGCGCTGGATTTTCAGCTTGAGTACGTCAGCAGCCGCCCGCAGCTCCTGGAGAAGCTTAACCAGTGGTTTGCCGAGCACGATCCGGACGTGCTGATAGGCTGGAACGTCGTCCAGTTTGACCTGCGCGTGCTGCAAAAACATGCCGAACGTTACCGCATTCCCTTAATACTGGGACGCGGCAACAGCGAGCTGGAGTGGCGTGAGCACGGTTTCAAGAACGGCGTTTTCTTTGCCCAGGCCAATGGTCGCCTGATTCTCGACGGCATCGAGGCGCTGAAATCCGCCTTCTGGAACTTCTCGTCATTCTCCCTCGAAGCGGTCGCCCGGGAGCTGCTCGGCGAAGGGAAATCCATCGACAATCCCTGGGACAGAATGGACGAGATTGACCGGCGCTTTAACCAGGATAAGCCGGCGCTCGCCACCTATAACCTGAAGGACTGCGAGCTGGTGACGCAGATTTTCCACAAAACCGAGATCATGCCGTTCCTGCTGGAGCGCGCGACGGTGAACGGCCTGGCGGTCGACAGGCACGGCGGCTCGGTAGCCGCCTTTAGCCACCTCTATTTCCCACGAATGCACCGCGCGGGCTACGTCGCCCCCAACCTTGGCGACGTGCCGCCGCAGGCCAGCCCCGGCGGCTACGTGATGGATTCTCGGCCCGGGCTGTATGACTCGGTTCTAGTGCTGGACTATAAAAGCCTGTACCCGTCGATTATCCGCACCTTCCTGATTGACCCGGTAGGGCTGGTGGAGGGGATGGCGCAGCCAGATGATGAACACAGCACCGAAGGTTTTCTCGGGGCACGCTTCTCGCGCGAAAAACACTGCCTGCCGGAAATCGTGGGAAACATCTGGCACGGCCGCGACGAGGCGAAACGCCACGGCAACAAACCGCTCTCGCAGGCGCTGAAAATCATTATGAACGCCTTTTACGGCGTGCTAGGTACCAGCGCCTGCCGCTTCTTTGATCCGCGTCTGGCGTCGTCCATCACCATGCGCGGGCACGAGATTATGCGCCAGACCAAAGCGCTGATTGAATCCCGGGGCTATGACGTCATTTATGGCGATACCGACTCCACCTTTGTCTGGCTGAAAGCCGCCCATTCGGAAGACGACGCCGCGCAAATCGGCAAAGATCTGGTCGCCTTTGTGAACGACTGGTGGCGCGAAACTTTGCAAAAAGAGCGGTTAACCAGCGCGTTAGAGCTGGAGTTTGAAACCCATTTCACCCGCTTTTTAATGCCTACCATTCGCGGAACCGACCAGGGCAGCAAGAAGCGCTACGCCGGGCTGATTCAGGAAGGTGAAGCGCAGCGGATGGTGTTTAAGGGGCTGGAGACGGTGCGCACCGACTGGACGCCACTGGCGCAGCAGTTCCAGCAGACGCTCTACCTGCGAATATTTCGCAACGAGCCTTATCAGGATTACGTGCGCGACACCATCGCCAGCCTGATGGCGGGTGAACTGGATGACCAGCTGGTGTATCGCAAACGCCTGCGCCGCCCGCTGGCAGAGTATCAGCGTAACGTTCCCCCTCACGTGCGCGCGGCGCGGCTGGCGGACGAAGAGAACGTTCGTCGGGGACGCGCACCGCAGTATCAGAACCGGGGGACGATAAAATACGTCTGGACGACGAACGGACCGGAACCCGTTGATTATCAACAGTCGCCTCTCGATTACGATCACTACCTCACCCGTCAGCTTCAGCCGGTTGCGGAGGGAATTTTACCGTTCATCGACGACGACTTTGCTACACTAGTGACAGGACAACTTGGGCTATTTTGACGCGTGACGAAACCGTTGCCATCCAGTACCATAGCGCCCTTTCCATTCCCGGACCCATTTTTCGATGACCGTCTTTTTTGACGGGGGTCGAACTATTGCCTGCAATTAAAGATTAGAGCCGAACAACTATGCCTTTTACACTTGGTCAACGCTGGATCAGCGATACAGAAAGCGAACTTGGATTAGGAACCGTCGTTGCCGTCGATGCGCGCATGGTTACCCTCCTTTTCCCTGCTACCGGTGAAAACCGCCTGTACGCTCGCAATGACTCCCCTGTTACCCGCGTAATGTTCAATCCGGGTGATACCGTGACCAGCCATGACGGCTGGCAGCTAAAGGTTGAAGACGTAAAAGAAGAGAATGGACTGCTCGCCTACATCGGAACGCGCCTTGATACCGACGAGACAAACGTCATCCTGCGTGAAGTGCTGCTCG
Source organism: Enterobacter cloacae complex sp. P15RS (assembly GCF_014895905.1). Taxonomy (NCBI): domain Bacteria; kingdom Pseudomonadati; phylum Pseudomonadota; class Gammaproteobacteria; order Enterobacterales; family Enterobacteriaceae; genus Enterobacter; species Enterobacter cloacae complex sp. P15RS. The sequence goes on from NZ_JADBQL010000025.1 coordinate 158,537, forward strand.
ACAGCAAACTGGTGTTCAGCAAGCCGCAGGACCGTCTGTTTGCCGGGCAAATCGACCGAATGGATCGCTTCTCCCTGCGCTACCGCGCGCGTAAGTTCCAGAGTGAACAGTACCGCATGCCGTGGAGTGGCCTGCGCGGTCAGCGTACCAGCCTGATCCCCCATCAGCTGAACATCGCCCATGACGTGGGCCGTCGCCATGCACCTCGCGTGCTGCTGGCTGACGAAGTGGGCCTGGGTAAAACCATCGAAGCCGGCATGATCCTGCACCAGCAGCTGCTCTCTGGCGCTGCCGAGCGCGTGCTGATTGTGGTGCCGGAAACGCTGCAACACCAGTGGCTGGTGGAGATGCTGCGCCGCTTTAACCTGCGCTTCTCCCTGTTCGACGACGAGCGTTATGCCGAAGCCCAGCACGACGCGGATAACCCGTTTGAAACCGAACAGCTGGTGATTTGCTCCCTGGACTTCGTGCGCCGCAGCAAGCAGCGCCTGGAGCATCTGTGCGATGCTGAATGGGATCTGATGGTCGTCGACGAAGCCCACCACCTCGTCTGGAGCGAAGATGCGCCAAGCCGTGAATACATGGCGATCGAGCAGCTTGCCGAGCGCGTACCGGGGGTTCTGCTCCTGACCGCAACGCCGGAGCAGCTGGGTCTTGAGAGCCACTTCGCCCGTCTGCGCCTGCTCGACCCAAACCGTTTCCACGATTTCGAGCAGTTTGTTGAAGAGCAGAAAAACTACCGTCCGGTAGCGGATGCCGTCGCGCTGCTGCTGGCAGGTAATCGTCTCTCTAATGATGAACTCAACACCCTGAGCGATCTGATTGGCGAGCAGGACATCGAGCCGCTGCTTCAGGCCGCGAACAGCGACAGCGATAACGCCGGATCCGCGCGCAAAGAGCTGATCGACATGCTGATGGACCGTCACGGCACCAGCCGCGTGCTGTTCCGCAACACCCGTAACGGCGTGAAGGGGTTCCCGAAACGCGAGCTGCACACCATCAAGTTACCGCTGCCGACCCAGTATCAGACCGCGATTAAAGTCTCCGGCATCATGGGCACCCGTAAATCGGCGGAAGATCGCGCGCGCGACATGCTCTACCCGGAGCAGATTTATCAGGAGTTTGAAGGCGACACCGGCACCTGGTGGAACTTCGATCCGCGCGTGGAGTGGCTGATGGGCTACCTGACCGCGCACCGTTCCCAGAAGGTGCTGGTGATCTGCGCCAAAGCCGCCACCGCGCTTCAGCTGGAACAGGTTCTGCGCGAGCGTGAAGGTATTCGCGCCGCCGTGTTCCACGAAGGTATGTCCATTGTCGAGCGCGACCGCGCTGCGGCCTGGTTTGGTGAAGAGGACAGCGGCGCACAGGTTCTGCTGTGCTCCGAAATCGGTTCTGAAGGCCGTAACTTCCAGTTTGCCAGCAATCTGGTGATGTTTGATCTGCCGTTTAACCCGGATCTGCTGGAGCAGCGTATCGGCCGTCTGGATCGTATCGGTCAGGCGCACGACATTCAGATCCACGTTCCGTATCTGGAGAAAACCGCTCAGTCCGTTCTGGTTCGCTGGTATCACGAAGGGCTGGATGCGTTTGAACATACCTGTCCGACGGGCCGCACCATTTATGACCAGGTGCATGGCGATCTGATCGGTTATCTCGCGGCGCCGGAAAATACCGACGGCTTTGATGAGCTGATCAAATCCTGCCGCGAGAAGCACGACGCGCTGAAAGCCCAGCTGGAGCAGGGGCGCGACCGCCTGCTGGAGATCCACTCCAACGGCGGCGAAAAAGCGCAGCAGCTTGCCGAAAGTATTGAAGAACAGGACGACGACACCAGCCTGATCAGCTTCTCCATGAACCTGTTCGACATCGTCGGCATTAACCAGGACGATCGCGGCGAGAACATGATCGTGCTGACCCCGTCCGATCATATGCTGGTGCCGGATTTCCCGGGCCTGCCGGAAGATGGCTGCACCATCACCTTTGAGCGTGATGTGGCGCTGTCCCGCGAAGACGCACAGTTCATCACCTGGGAGCACCCGCTGATCCGCAACGGTCTGGATCTGATCCTCTCCGGCGATACCGGCAGCAGCACCATCTCCCTGTTGAAGAACAAAGCGTTGCCCGTGGGCACGCTGCTGGTGGAGCTGATCTACGTTGTGGAAGCGCAGGCGCCGAAACAGCTTCAGCTTAACCGCTTCCTGCCGCCAACGCCGGTGCGTCTGCTGCTGGATAAAAACGGTACGAACCTGGCCGGCCAGGTGGAGTTTGAAAGCTTCAACCGCCAGCTGAGCGCGGTCAACCGCCATACCGGCAGCAAGCTGGTGAATGCGGTGCAGCAGGACGTGCATGCCATCCTGCAACTGGGTGAAGCCCAGGCCGAAAAAGCGGCCAGAGAGCTGATCGATGCGGCGCGCAGCGAAGCTGACGAGAAGCTGTCAGCTGAACTGTCGCGTCTGGAAGCGTTGAAAGCGGTGAACCCGAACATTCGTGACGATGAACTGGCCGCGATTGAGAGCAACCGTCAGCAGGTGCTGGAAAGCCTGAATCAGGCGGGATGGCGTCTCGACGCCCTGCGCCTTATCGTTGTGACGCATCAGTAAGCGGAGCGCAAGATGGTAATGGAGCCCTACAATCCCCCGATGGATCCGTGGCTGGTCATTCTGTATCAGGATGAGCACATTATGGTGGTCAACAAGCCAAGCGGCTTGTTGTCCGTGCCGGGCCGTCTGGATGAGCACAAGGACAGCGTGATGACGCGCATTCAGCGCGATTATCCGCAGGCCGAGTCTGTCCATCGTCTGGATATGGCCACCAGCGGCGTGATTGTGGTGGCGCTGAATAAAGCGGCTGAGCGCGAGCTTAAACGTCAGTTCCGCGAGCGCGAGCCGAAGAAGCAGTATGTCGCCCGCGTGTGGGGCCATCCGGCGCAGGCGGAAGGGCTGGTGGATTTACCGCTGATTTGCGACTGGCCGAACCGGCCAAAGCAGAAGGTGTGTTATGAAACCGGCAAGGCAGCGCAAACCGAGTATGAAGTGCTGGAGTACGCGCCGGATAACACCGCCCGCGTCCTGCTGAAGCCGATTACCGGGCGCTCCCACCAGCTGCGCGTGCATATGCTGGCGATGGGTCACCCCATTCTGGGAGACAGATTTTATGCGCCGCCGGAAGCGCTGGCGTTAGCGCCGCGCCTGCAACTGCATGCGCTGACGCTCACCATCACCCACCCTGCTTTCGGCAACACCATGACGTTCAAAGCCCCAGTGGACTTCTGAAAAATAGGCCCGACGTTGTGTCGGGCCTTTTTTTTATTTAAAACCTTTCTGCTCTTTAATCAGCTCGTAGGCTTTCTGGATTTCCTGCGCTTTCTGTTTCGCCATCTCCATCATCTCTGGCGGCAGGCCTTTCGCCACCAGCTTATCCGGATGGTGCTCGCTCATCAGCTTACGATACGCGCGTTTGATGGTCGTGACATCGTCAGACGGCTTCACGCCGAGGACGTTACAGGCATCTTCAAGCGTAGGGCCACGCTGCGCCTGCTGCCAGCCGCCGCCGGACGATTGCTGCTGATAACCGCCGCCAAAGTGCGCACCGCCCTGCATCATGCGCAGGAACTGGTCGAACTGCATGCGGGAAATGCCCAGCTCTTCGGCAATTACGTATAAGACGTCCCGTTCATTCGGATGCAGAGAGCCATCCGCGAAAGCGGCCTGGATTTGAATTTCCAGAAACATCCGAATTAAATCAAAGCGCCCGAAACAGATGCTACGGAACTGCCGCATTTTTTCTCGCAGCGGGTAGTTATCTGATTTACCAATCCGGAACGCATTCTGCGCCGCGATGCGTGATTCACCGTGCAGATTCATGCGGTCCATAAAGACGCTGGCGACCTGAATGTCGGCTTCCGTTACGCGCCCTTTTGATTTGGTTAAATGCCCCATCACCTCAAAGGTGGTGGAGAAAAAGAGTGACTGGCGCTCGCGCTGGTTGGCAAACCAGGCCATTTTGCGGCTGCGTGCCTTATCAAACATATGGCCGATAATGAGGCCAAGAACGACGCCCCAGAATCCGGCACCCATAATAATTGCGAACGCAACGCCGATTATTTTACCCCAATACTGCATATACTCCCCGAATGGTCATGTTCCTGGCCGACGCAACGCCATCATTACAGTGGTCGCGCCACGGTCAATTGAGGGACATCGCCTATAATTTGCATTATCATACTCGTCATTCGATAGCGAGCCTAACACTCTGGCGCGCAAACGGGCAGGATTAACGCTGGTACTGCGCTGATGAGTAAGATAGTCTCTGAGCGTTTGTAAGCCGTAGCCACTGATGACGGAACAATAAAATACAACGTATGAAAAAACGTATCCCCACCCTTCTGGCCACAATGATTGGCACCGCCCTGTATAACCAACAGGGGCTCGCAGCCGATCTCGCCTCGCAGTGTATGCTTGGCGTCCCAAGTTACAATCGCCCACTGGTGAAAGGCGATACGAATGACTTACCCGTCACCATTAATGCCGACAGCGCAAAAGGTAATTATCCTGACAACGCGACCTTTACGGGCAATGTCGATATTAACCAGGGAAACAGCCGCCTGCTGGCTGACGAAGTGCAATTGCACCAGAAGCAACCGGAAGGTGCCCAGGCGCCTGTCCGTACGGTGGATGCGCTGGGTAATGTGCACTATGACGACAATCAGGTCATCCTGAAAGGTCCGAAAGCCTGGTCCAATCTGAATACGAAAGATACCAACGTCTGGGAAGGTGATTACCAGATGGTGGGTCGTCAGGGGCGCGGAACCGCAGACCTGATGAAGCAGCGCGGCGAAAACCGCTACACCATTCTCGAAAACGGCACGTTTACGTCCTGTTTGCCTGGGTCAAATACCTGGAGCGTCGTGGGCAGTGAAGTGATCCACGACCGTGAAGAACAGGTCGCCGAGATCTGGAACGCTCGCTTCAAGCTTGGCCCGGTGCCGATTTTCTATAGTCCTTACCTGCAATTGCCGGTGGGCGACAAACGTCGTTCGGGCTTCCTGATCCCGAACGCCAAGTACAGCACGTCGAACTACTTTGAGTTCTACCTGCCGTACTACTGGAACATTGCGCCCAACATGGACGCCACGATCACGCCGCACTATATCCACAAGCGCGGTAACATCATGTGGGAGAACGAGTTCCGCTATCTGACCAAGGCGGGCGCGGGTCTGATGGAATTTGATTATCTGCCATCAGATAAAGTGTTCCAGGACGAGCATCCTTCCGAAGGTGATAAGCACCGTTGGATGTACTACTGGAAGCACGCCGGGGTATTGGATCAGGTATGGCGCTTCAACGTCGACTATACCAAGGTCAGCGATCCGTATTACTTCAACGACTTTGACTCTAAATACGGGTCCAGTACCGACGGTTACGCCACGCAGAAATTCAGCGTGGGCTACGCCATTGAGAACTTCGACGCCACCGTGTCGACCAAGCAGTTCCAGGTATTTGATACGCAATCGCGCAGTACCTACGGTGCAGAGCCGCAGCTGGACGTGAACTGGTATCAGAACGATGTGGGTCCTTTCGACACGCGCGTTTATGCTCAGGCGGTTCATTTCGTCAACACCAACTCGGATATGCCGGAATCAACGCGTCTGCATATCGAGCCGACGATCAATCTGCCATGGTCAAACGACTGGGCGAGCCTGAACACCGAAGCCAAGCTGATGGCCACCCACTACCAGCAGAAAAATCTGGACTGGTATAACAAACGCTATGGCACCGATCTTGAAGAGTCGGTAAACCGTACGCTTCCGCAGTTCAAAATGGACGGGAAGCTGATCTTCGAACGTGATATGGGCCTTCTCGCCGATGGATACACCCAGACGCTTGAGCCGCGTATGCAGTATCTCTACGTGCCTTATCGCGATCAGAGCAAAATTCAAAACTACGACTCATCTTTCCTGCAATCAGACTACAGCGGCCTGTTCCGTGACCGTACCTACGGCGGCCTTGACCGTATTGCGTCTGCTAACCAGTTAACGACCGGCGTCACAACGCGCGTTTATGATGATGCTGCCGTTGAACGTTTTAACGTTTCTGTTGGTCAAATCTACTATTTCACCGAGTCTCGTACCGGTGATGACGACATTAACTGGGAGAAAGACAACAAAACGGGCTCACTGGTATGGGCAGGCGACACCTACTGGCGCATGACGGACCGTTGGGGTCTGCGCGGTGGTGTTCAGTACGATACACGACTGGACAATATCGCGACGGGCAGCGCTGCCATTGAGTATCGTCGTGATGAAGACCGCATGTTGCAGTTGACGTATCGTTACGCCAGCCCGGAGTATATCCAGGCGACGCTGCCTAACTATGCGAATACGGACCAATACAAAGACGGTATTTCACAGGTAGGTACTGCCGCGAGCTGGCCGATCGCCGATCGCTGGTCAGTCGTCGGGGCCTACTACTATGACACGAATGCCCAAAAACCTGCCGACCAGATGTTAGGTCTGCAATATAACTCCTGCTGTTACGCAATACGTGTCGGTTACGAACGCAAACTTAACGGCTGGGATACGCAAAACAGTCAGGGCAAATACGATAACGTGATTGGCTTTAATATCGAGTTGCGCGGCCTGAGTTCTAACTACGGTCTGGGCACGCAGCAGATGCTGCGCTCGAACATTCTGCCGTATCGTAGTTCATTGTAATGTGCTTGATTTACAACGTAATCCGCTTTGCGGTTAATTGAAATGGAAAAAGTATGAAGAACTGGAAAACGCTGCTACTCGGTGTCGCTATGGTTGCGAATACCAGCTTCGCGGCCCCACAGGTTGTCGATAAAGTCGCGGCTGTGGTTAACAACGGCGTCGTGCTTGAAAGTGACGTTGACGGTTTGATGAAATCTGTAAAGCTCAATTCGGGCGAAGCAGGTCAACAACTTCCGGATGACGCCACGCTGCGCCACCAGATCCTGGAACGTCTGATCATGGATCAGATTGTCCTGCAAATGGGCCAGAAAATGGGCGTGACGATCTCTGACGAGCAGCTCGATCAGGCGATCGCCAACATCGCAAAGCAGAACAACATTACCCCGGATCAGATGCGTAGCCGCCTGGCCTATGACGGCATCAGCTATGCCACCTACCGTAATCAGATCCGTAAAGAGATGCTGATTTCAGAAGTGCGTAATAATGAAGTCCGTCGCCGCGTCACCATCCTGCCTCAGGAAGTGGAAGCTCTGGCAAAACAGGTGGGTAATCAGAATGATGCCAGCACCGAGCTTAACCTGAGCCACATCCTGATCCCACTGCCGGAAAACCCAACCTCCGATCAGGCGGCTGAGGCAGAAAGCCAGGCGCGCGCTATCGTTGAGCAGGCGCGTAATGGCGATGACTTCGGCAAGCTGGCCATCACGTACTCTGCTGATCAGCAGGCGCTGAAAGGCGGCCAGATGGGCTGGGGACGTATTCAGGAGCTGCCATCCCTGTTTGCACAGGCGCTGAGCACGGCGAAGAAAGGCGACATCGTCGGTCCTATCCGTTCCGGTGTGGGCTTCCACATTCTGAAAGTGAACGATCTGCGCGGCCAGAGCCAGAACATTTCCGTCACCGAAGTTCACGCGCGTCATATCCTGCTTAAACCGTCTCCGATCATGACTGACGATCAGGCCCGTGCGAAGCTGGAACAGATCGCGGCAGACATCAAGAGCGGTAAAACCACCTTTGATAAAGCGGCAAAAGAGTTCTCTCAGGATCCTGGCTCTGCTAACCAGGGCGGCGACCTGGGTTGGGCGGCAGCCGATATTTACGATCCGGCTTTCCGCGATGCGTTAATGAAGCTGAACAAAGGCCAGATGAGCGCACCAGTGCACTCCTCCTTCGGCTGGCATCTGATCCAGCTGATGGACACCCGCAACGTGGATAAAACCGACGCGGCACAGAAAGACCGAGCGTATCGTATGCTGTTCAACCGTAAGTTCTCTGAAGAAGCCGCAACCTGGATGCAGGAACAACGCGCCAGCGCTTACGTGAAGGTCCTGAGCAACTGATGAAGCCGCATCGTGTTGCGATCACTCCCGGCGAACCCGCTGGGATTGGGCCTGACCTTGTGGTTCAGCTCGCCCAGCGCAGCTGGCCGGTCGAGTTGGTTGTCTGCGCTGATGCAACACTGTTACAAGACCGGGCAGCCTTGCTCGGTCTGCCTTTAACGCTCATCCCTTACGTTGAAGGCCAACAGCCCGCACCGCAGCAGGCTGGCACCCTCACCCTGCTCTCTGTTCCGCTTCGTGCACCTGTTGTCCCCGGTGAGTTACACACCGAAAACGGCCACTACGTTGTCGAGACGCTGGCGCGCGCCTGTGACGGGTGTCTGAAGGGCGAATTTGCCGCCCTGATCACCGGTCCGGTGCATAAAGGGGTCATCAACGACGCGGGCATTCCATTTACCGGGCATACCGAATTTTTCGAAGAGCGTTCGCACAGCCCGAAAGTGGTCATGATGCTGGCAACCGAAGAAATGCGCGTTGCGCTGGTCACGACTCACCTGCCCATCAAAGCCATTCCGGATGCCATTACGCCTGAACTCCTGCGTGAGATCATCGGCATTTTGCATCACGATCTGCAAACCAAATTCGGCATTCCGCAGCCGCATGTGCTGGTTTGTGGCCTGAATCCGCACGCGGGTGAGGGCGGACATATGGGCACCGAAGAGATCGACACCATCATTCCGGTACTTGAGGAGATGCGGGCGAAGGGGATGAACCTCAGCGGGCCATTGCCTGCCGACACCCTTTTCCAGCCCAAATACCTGGATAATGCTGACGCCGTGCTCGCGATGTACCACGATCAGGGTCTGCCCGTGCTAAAATACCAGGGCTTTGGCCGCGGGGTGAATATCACCCTCGGTTTACCCTTTATTCGAACGTCCGTTGACCACGGTACTGCGCTGGATCTGGCAGGCCAGGGAAAAGCGGATGTCGGCAGTTTTATTACGGCGCTTAATCTCGCCATCAAAATGATTGTTAATACTCAATGACTAATCGAGTCCATCAGGGCCACTTAGCCCGTAAACGCTTCGGGCAAAACTTTCTCAACGATCAGTTCGTGATCGACAGCATCGTCTCTGCCATTAATCCGCAGAAAGGCCAGGCCATGGTCGAAATCGGCCCGGGCCTTGCCGCGTTGACCGAGCCGGTAGGCGAACGCCTTGACGAACTGACCGTTATCGAACTTGACCGCGATCTGGCCGCGCGTCTGCAAACGCATCCGTTCCTCGGGCCGAAGCTGACGATTTATCAGCAAGATGCGATGACCATGAACTTCGGCGAACTGTCAGAAAAAATGGGCCAGCCGCTACGCGTGTTCGGTAACCTGCCGTACAACATCTCCACCCCGCTGATGTTCCATCTGTTTAGCTATACTGATGCCATTGCCGACATGCACTTCATGCTGCAAAAAGAGGTCGTTAACCGTCTGGTTGCAGGGCCGAACAGTAAGGCGTATGGTCGTTTAAGCGTGATGGCGCAATATTACTGCAACGTGATCCCGGTATTAGAAGTACCGCCTACCGCGTTCACGCCGCCGCCAAAAGTGGATTCTGCGGTGGTACGCCTGGTGCCGCACAAAACGATGCCGTACCCGGTCAAAGACCTGCGTGTGCTGAGCCGTATTACCACTGAAGCCTTTAACCAGCGTCGTAAAACGATTCGTAACAGCCTTGGCAATCTGTTTACCGTTGACGTGTTAGCTGAGTTGGGTATCGACCCGGCAATGCGTGCGGAAAATATTTCCGTTGAGCAGTACTGCAAGCTGGCTAATTACATCAGCGACAATGCGCCGCCGAAGGAGAGCTAAGCCATGATTGATTCGCCCCGCGTCTGTGTTCAGGTTCAAAGCGTCTACATTGAGTCCCAATCCACACCGGATGAAGAACGTTTTGTCTTTGCTTATACCGTAACCATTCGCAATCTGGGGCGGATGCCCGTGCAACTGCTCGGGCGCTACTGGCTTATCACCAACGGCAATGGCCGCGAAATTGAAGTCCAGGGTGAAGGTGTGGTCGGTGAACAACCTCATATCGCCCCTGGCGAAGAGTATCAGTACACCAGCGGCGCGGTAATTGAAACGCCGCTGGGCACCATGCAGGGCCATTACGAAATGGTCGATGCCGACGGTAATGCCTTCCGCATTGCCATTCCCGTATTCCGTCTCGCCGTACCTACACTTATTCATTAATCTAATGTCTACATATCTGATTGGCGACGTTCACGGTTGCTACGATGAACTGATCGCATTATTAAAACAGGTCGACTTTATTCCCGGGCAGGACACGCTCTGGCTCACAGGCGACTTAGTGGCGCGCGGTCCTGGCTCGCTGGACGTCCTCCGCTATGTCAAATCTCTGGGCGACAGCGTGCGGCTGGTGCTGGGCAACCACGATCTGCATTTGCTGGCCGTATACGCCGGGATCAGCCGTAATAAGCCGAAAGATCGTATTACCCCCCTGCTGGAAGCACCGGACGCCGACGAGTTGCTCAACTGGCTGCGTCGCCAGCCGCTGCTCCAGATTGACGAAGAGAAAAAACTGGTGATGGCCCATGCCGGCATCACGCCTCAGTGGGATCTTGAGACGGCAAAAACCTGCGCGCGCGACGCGGAAGCGGTGCTGGCGAGCGACTCCTATCCGTTCTTCCTCGATGCGATGTACGGCGACATGCCGAACAACTGGAGTGATGACCTCAGCGGCCTGGCGCGACTGCGTTTTATCACCAATGCGTTTACGCGGATGCGCTACTGCTTCCCGAACGGGCAGCTGGATATGTATTGCAAAGATACGCCGGAAAATGCCCCTGCGCCGCTTAAGCCGTGGTTTGCCATTCCGGGCCCCGTGACGAATGAATACAGCGTGGTATTTGGCCACTGGGCCTCGCTGGAAGGGAAAGGTACGCCGGAAAATATCTATGCGCTGGATACCGGATGCTGCTGGGGTGGGGATTTAACCTGCTTACGCTGGGAAGATAAAGCTTACTTTGTGCAGCCATCCAACCGACAGCTGGACTTAGGTGAGGGTGAAGCGGTCGCTTCCTGAGAACGTTTATCCTCTCCCACCGGGAGAGGATAAAACCATTAACGACGTTCCAGAATTTCGAAGCAGTAGCTGTGTGAGTTTTGCGCATCCGCATCGTGAAACTCGCTGAACACGGACTCCCACTCATCCGGATCGTAATCCGGAAAATGCGTGTCCCCTTCCACTTCCGCATCAATGTGGGTCAGATACAGCTTCTGCGCTTTTGGCAGGAACTGCTCATAAACACGACCGCCGCCGATCACCATGATCTCTTCGGCATCACCGCAGGCGGCAATCGCTTCATCAACGGACTTAACCCACTGAACGCGATCGTCTGTGCCCGGCTGGCTACTGATCACAATATTCTTACGCCCTGGTAATGGACGACCAATCGACTCCCAGGTCAGGCGGCCCATCACTACCGGCTTGTTTAACGTAGTACGTTTAAACCATGCGAGATCGGCAGGCAGGTTCCACGGCATGGCGTTTTCCATGCCGATAACGCGGTCTACCGCCAGCGCTGCAATCAGACTGATCATTGAAAATTTCCCGGATGCAAAAAATTGCCGCCACTATACGGAAAGCTTAATCTTTCGTCGACTGGCGGCAGGGTAAAGAATTAGAAATTTTTTAATATTGCTGGCAACTCCACTTCACGCAGAGGGTTTACTCTCCGGTTCATCTTCCGGATTACCGGTATGCTTGCCCTCTTCCGTTCCTTGCCAGCCGTGGCGCTGAACCAGCGACAGGTGATTACGATCCTCGTTAATGATCTCCGTCAGCATGGTGCTGGTGCGTTTAAACACCGCTGCGCGTTCGGTTGCCGTACTGCTCGCCATCGCCACCATCTCTTCCACCATCTCATGATTAAAACGACGGAACAGATCGGCACGCTCACGCGCTTCATACGCGCCAAGCCCCAGGCTTTCCAGCGCCATGCGGCCCGATTTGAGCGCCCCTTCAAAGGTTTCACGCTCCGGTGCCGCCACTCCCGCCTGACGCAGCTGGATGTAGTGATCCACGTCGCGCGCACGCGAGATAATCGTCAGGTTCGGGAAGTGCTCTTTGACCAGCTCAACCATCTGCATGCTGGTCTCAGGATCGTCGATGGCGTTAATCAACACCTCGGCCTTCGCCGCACCGGCGGATTCCAGCAGGTCAACCCGGGTCGCATCGCCGTAAAACACCTTCATATCGAACTTACGCAGCGTATCGACATGGTCGGGATCGTGATCGAGGATAACCATTTTCACACCGCTGGAGAGCAGTAAACGGCCAGTGATTTGCCCGAAGCGGCCAAACCCAGCGATGATTACGCGCGGCTGCTCTTCGTCGATCTCGTCGGCTTCTCGCTCCTGTTCGCTTCCCGCTTTTTCCAGACGCGTCAGCAGCACCAGCAGGATCGGCGTTGCGGCCATCGACAGCGCGACCGCCAGCGTCAGGGCTTTTGCCCATTCCGGATCGAGTACGTTGGCCATTTGCGCCGCGCCAAAGACCACGAACGCAAACTCACTCCCCTGCCCCAGCAGCACGGCAAACCAGCGGCGCTGCGGTTTTGGCACGTTTAACGGACGGGCAATCAGCCACAGCATGGTCATTTTTATAACCAGGAAGCCCACCAGCAGAATGATGATGCGCAGCGGATGGGTAACCAGCGTTCCGAAGTCGATAGACATCCCGACGCCGATGAAAAACAGCCCCAGCAGCAGCCCTTTAAACGGCTCGATATCGCTTTCCAGCGCGTGCCGGTATTCGGAGCTTGCCAGTAAAACGCCCGCAAGGAAGGCACCCATCGCCATCGACAGCCCGGCCTCTTCCAGCAGCAATCCAAAACCAAACACCAGGAATAACGCAACGGCGCTGAACACTTCGCGCAGGCCAGAGCGCGCAACAAAGCGCAGCAGCGGACGCGTTACGTAGCGGCCCAGCAGGATCACCAGCGCCAGCGCGCCGACAACCTTCAGCGCCGAGAGGGCAAATGCTCCCAGCGTCGTTGACGCGCCGCTGGTTGCCAGCAGCGGGATCATCGCCACCAGCGGGATCGCGGCAATATCCTGGAACAGCAGAACGGAAAAGGCGCTGCGCCCCATTTGCGAGACCGTCAGGTTACGCTCGTTCATTGCCTGCATGGCAATCGCCGTCGAGGAGAGCGCCAGCGTCATGCCGATCAGCTCCGCGACTTTCCACTCCATGCCTAACAAAATACAGAATCCGCCTAACAGCAGGCCGCAGCCCAGCATTTGCAGAGCGCCTCCGCCAAATACCGAGGCGCGCAGCTTCCACAGCCGCTGCGGATCCAGCTCCAGACCAATCACAAACAGCATCAGCACCACGCCGATCTCTGCAAAATGCAGGATCGACTCGGCATCCGTCACCAGGCGGAAGCCCCAGGGGCCAATGACACATCCGGCAATCAGATAGCCGAGGACCGATCCCAGCCCCAGACGCACCGCTACCGGCACAATTAATGCCGCCGCGCCGAGGTAAATCAGCGCCTGTATCAGCGTATGGCTATCCATTGTGCGCCTCCTGCCACTCGAGTAAACGTTGTTTGTAGTGACGAGCCTGCGCCTGCAAGGTTTCATCGTCGCAGACAAAGGTACAGTGCATTGCAAAAGGCGGAAGCCAGGTCAGGCCACAGTAAAGGGCGGTAGCCTGAAGCGGCTGCGCCAGCACCTCAAATCCCGGGAAAGCGCCAATTTCAAAGTGGCTTTCACCGCCGCCGGTGGTTACGGCCCACATCAGGCTTTTGCCCTGAAGCGCTTTGCCGTTGTGTCCGTATGCCCAACCGTGCGAGAAGACTTTGTCGATCCACAGTTTCAGCAGCGGTGGCGTACTGTACCACTGCATCGGATGCTGCCAGACGATTAGATCGGCACGAGAGAGCGCCTCCTGTTCGGCGGCGATATCGATATTAAAATCGGGATAGAGTTGATAGAGGGAACGTATCTCTACGTTTTCGAGCGTCCTTGCCTGCTCAAGCATCCGCTTATTCGCGTGCGAGTGCTGCGGATAAGGGTGCGCATAAATTATCAGAATCATTGAGTAGCCTGTTGTTTTACTGCCTTCTTTTACCAGAAGAGTGTAGACAGTAATTCAACAGGCTAATAGTGAATATTATTGACGGGCTAACGTCAGAAAACTGAATTAGTTATCCAGTTCGCCCATGGATTTCACCTGGTCGCGGTTAATCTGTTCAGTTTGACCGGTTTCGGCGTTTTTGTACGACACCAGCCCGGTATCGTCATCCACCTGCGGTTTCCCGTCGGTGACAATCGTTTTGCCATCGGTGGTTTTTACGGCCTGATTGGACGAACAGCCCGCTACGGTGAACATTGCGGTGGCAGCCAGAACGGAAGCGATCAGTAGTTTATTTTGCATGGTGTTTTCCCCTGCTCTCAGTTGAATTTTCGTTATCGACCTAACTATTTTAGGCTAACTGACTGAAAGCGGATGAAAAACCAGAAGGTTCTTAAGATGGGTAAAGAAAACCGTAGGGCGGGTAAGCGAAGCGCCACCCGCCATATGCCCGGCGGCGCTACCGCTTGCCGCGCCTACGCAGATTATTTGCTAATCTGAGCGTGCATTTCCTGCACCGAAATCACCTTCTCGGTGGCGTCCGCATTCAGCGCCATGGCCGTCGCGAAACCGCCGTTCAGAGTGGTGTCGTAGTGCACTTTGTACTGGAGCGCGCTGCGGCGAATCAGCTTGGAGTCTTCAATCGCCTGGCGGCCTGCGGTGGTGTTAATGATGTAGGTGTACTCGCCATTCTTGATGCGGTCCTGAATGTGCGGACGACCTTCATGCACTTTGTTCACCAGACGCGGGTTGATACCCGCTTCACCCAGCACAATCGCCGTACCGTGGGTTGCGTCCAGCTCGAAGCCCTGTTTCAGCAGCTTGGCGGCCAGGTCAACCACGCGCTCTTTATCGCCTTCGCGAACGGAGAGCAGCGCACGGCCCGATTTTCTCATGGTAGAGCTGCTGCCCAGCTGCGCCTTGGCAAACGCTTCTGCGAAGGTACGGCCCACGCCCATCACTTCCCCGGTAGAGCGCATCTCTGGCCCTAACAGCGGGTCAACGCCCGGGAATTTGTTGAACGGCAGCACCACCTCTTTCACCGAGTAATACGGCGGGATGATTTCTTTGGTGACGCCCTGCTGCGCCAGCGTCTGGCCAGCCATCACGCGCGCCGCCACTTTCGCCAGCGGAATACCGGTTGCTTTAGAGACGAACGGTACGGTACGCGCCGCACGCGGGTTGACTTCAATCAGGTAAACTTCGTTGTCTTTCACCGCGAACTGAACGTTCATCAGGCCACGAACCTGCAACTCAAAGGCCAGCTTCTGCACCTGCTGACGCATCACGTCCTGAATTTCCTGGCTCAGCGTGTAGGCCGGCAGAGAACAGGCGGAGTCACCGGAGTGCACGCCTGCCTGCTCGATATGCTCCATGATGCCGCCAATCAGCACCATTTCGCCGTCGCAAATGGCATCCACGTCCACCTCAACCGCGTCGTCGAGGAAGCGGTCAAGCAGCACTGGCGCATCGTTGGAAACGCTCACCGCCGTCTGGAAGTAGCGGCGCAGGTCGGCTTCGTCGTAGACGATTTCCATCGCGCGGCCGCCCAGCACGTAGGACGGGCGCACCACCAGCGGGTAGCCAATCTCTTTCGCCTTCTCAACGGCCATTTCAATGGCGGTCACGGTGGCGTTCGCCGGCTGCTTCAGCTTCAGACGGTCAACCGCCTGCTGGAAACGCTCACGGTCTTCCGCGCGGTCAATCGCGTCCGGGCTGGTGCCGATAACCGGCACGCCTGCGGCTTCCAGCGCGCGTGCCAGCTTCAGCGGAGTCTGGCCGCCGTACTGCACGATCACGCCTTTTGGCTTCTCGATGCGCACGATTTCCAGCACGTCTTCCAGGGTTACCGGCTCGAAGTAGAGGCGGTCGGAGGTGTCGTAGTCGGTCGACACGGTTTCCGGGTTACAGTTGACCATGATGGTCTCGTAACCGTCTTCGCGCAGCGCCAGCGAGGCGTGTACGCAGCAGTAATCGAACTCGATGCCCTGGCCGATACGGTTTGGACCGCCGCCCAGCACCATGATCTTGTCGCGGTCGACGGACGGGTTCGCCTCGCACTCGTCTTCATAAGTGGAGTACATGTACGCGGTGTCGGTCGAGAACTCTGCCGCACAGGTGTCCACGCGCTTGTAAACCGGGTGCAGGTCATACTGGTCGCGCAGCTTGCGGATTTCCGCTTCACGCACGCCCGCCAGTTTAGCCAGACGCGCATCGGCGAAGCCTTTACGCTTCAGCATGCGCAGGAAGTCTGCGTCCAGGCCGTTGATGCCCAGCTCCGCCACTTTCTCTTCCAGACGCACCAGCTCTTCAATCTGCACCAGGAACCAGCGGTCGATGTTAGTCAGGTTAAATACGCCATCGACGGACAGGCCCGCGCGGAAGGCATCGGCGATGTACCAGATACGCTCTGCACCCGCGTCTTTCAGCTCGCGGCGAATTTTGGTCAATGCTTCAGGGTCGTCCAGGCTCACTTTCGGGTCAAAGCCGGTCGCGCCCACTTCCAGGCCGCGCAGCGCTTTTTGCAGGGATTCCTGCTGCGTGCGGCCAATCGCCATCACTTCACCCACAGATTTCATCTGGGTCGTCAGACGGTCGTTAGCGCCGGCGAATTTCTCGAAGTTGAAGCGTGGAATTTTGGTCACAACGTAGTCGATAGACGGCTCGAAGGAGGCTGGCGTGCGGCCACCGGTGATGTCATTCATCAGCTCGTCGAGGGTATAACCCACCGCCAGCTTCGCCGCCACTTTCGCAATCGGGAAGCCGGTGGCTTTAGAGGCCAGCGCGGAGGAACGGGACACGCGCGGGTTCATTTCGATAACGATCAGACGACCGGTTTTCGGGTTCACCGAGAACTGCACGTTAGAGCCGCCGGTTTCCACGCCGATTTCACGCAGTACCGCCATCGAGGCGTTACGCATGATTTGATACTCTTTATCGGTCAGCGTCTGGGCTGGCGCAACGGTGATGGAGTCGCCGGTGTGGATCCCCATCGCATCGAAGTTTTCGATGGAGCAGACGATGATGCAGTTGTCGTTTTTATCACGCACCACTTCCATCTCGTACTCTTTCCAGCCAATCAGCGATTCATCAATCAGCAGCTCTTTGGTTGGGGAGAGATCCAGGCCGCGCTCGCAAATCTCTTCAAACTCTTCGCGGTTGTAGGCGATACCGCCGCCGGTGCCGCCCATGGTGAAGGAAGGACGGATGATGCACGGATAACCCACTTCAGCCGCAACGGCCAGCGCTTCTTCCATATTGTGTGCGATACCGGAACGCGCGGTGTCGAGGCCGATTTTTTTCATCGCCACGTCGAAGCGGCGACGGTCTTCAGCTTTATCAATCGCGTCGGCGGTTGCACCGATCATGGTCACGCCGAACTCTTCCAGCACGCCCTGACGCTCCAGCTCCAGCGCGCAGTTCAGCGCCGTCTGGCCGCCCATGGTTGGCAGCACCGCGTCCGGACGCTCTTTCTCGATGATTTTGCGTACCACTTCCCAGTGAATTGGCTCGATGTAGGTCGCATCTGCCATTTCCGGGTCGGTCATGATGGTGGCCGGGTTAGAATTCACCAGGATAACGCGGTAACCCTCTTCGCGAAGGGCTTTACACGCCTGCGCGCCGGAGTAGTCAAATTCACAGGCCTGGCCGATCACGATCGGGCCAGCGCCAAGGATCAGGATGCTTTTTATGTCTGTACGTTTTGGCATGGTCTTCTCAGCTCCTGATTATTTAGCGGTCTTACGGTATTGCTCGATGAGTTCGATGAAGTGATCGAACAGCGGCGCGGCATCGTGCGGGCCCGGGCTGGCTTCAGGGTGGCCCTGGAAGCTGAACGCAGGCTTATCGGTGCGATGGATGCCCTGCAAGGTGCCATCGAACAGGGATTTGTGCGTCACGCGCAGGTTAGCGGGCATCGAGGCTTCATCGACGGCAAAGCCGTGGTTCTGCGCGGTAATCATCACCGTGTTGTTGTCGATGTCTTTCACCGGGTGGTTCCCACCGTGGTGGCCAAACTTCATCTTCACGGTGTTCGCTCCGCTCGCCAGCGCCAGCAGCTGATGGCCGAGGCAGATGCCGAATACCGGGATATCGGTTTCGAGGAAGGACTTGATGGCGTCGATAGCGTAATCGCACGGCGCCGGGTCGCCTGGGCCGTTAGAAAGGAAGATGCCGTCCGGGTTCATCTTCAGCACCTCTTCAGCGGACGTTTGTGCCGGAACCACCGTCAGGCGGCAGCCGCGGTCAACCAGCATGCGCAGGATGTTGCGCTTGGCACCAAAATCGTAGGCCACCACGTGGAACGGCAGTTCGTTCTCTTTTTTCGCTTCCGGCAGGTCGCCTTCCAGCGTCCAGCTCCCCTGCGTCCAGCTGTAGGCTTCGGCGGTAGTCACTTCTTTCGCCAGGTCCATACCGTTCAGGCCCGGGAAGGCTTTCGCTTTTTCCAGCGCCAGCGTCGCGTCGAGGTTATCCCCTGCGATGATGCAGCCGTTCTGTGCACCCTTCTCGCGCAGCAGACGCGTCAGCTTGCGGGTATCGATATCGGCAATCGCCACAATGTTATGGCGCTTCAGGTAAGAAGAAAGGTCTTCGGTGTTGCGGAAGTTGCTGGCAATCAGCGGCAGGTCACGAATGACCAGGCCTTGCGCATGTACCTGAGAGGATTCTTCGTCAGCCGCATTGGTGCCGACATTGCCGATATGAGGATAAGTAAGAGTAACGATTTGGCGAGAATAGGAAGGATCAGTGAGGATTTCTTGATAACCGGTCATTGAAGTATTGAAAACGACTTCCCCAACCGCCGAACCCGTTGCCCCTATGGCCCGACCGATAAACTGGGTTCCGTCTTCCAGAACCAATAGCGCTGACTTAATCAAAACACCCTCCAGAGAATATTCACTCACTTTATTTGCATATTAATTCATAACCACGTCATGAATCAATGCAAATGTGTTGCCAGCGGATTTTTGGCAAACGGCGGCATTCTGGGGATTTGGCATGTAAAAGTCAACTTAAAACGGGTATTTTGTTTATTCTTTTGCAGGGCTGGCGGCTTGAATGGGGTTTAACGGGCAAAAAGATCAGGTAAATCATCCTGGAAAACGCTTGCGCGGTAGGTTTTATGGAATTTGAGAGGCGGGGGCGATAAAAAGTGGACCAAATGGTCAAAATTTACATTCAATTCACAGAATAATGGCATAAAACTCAGCTTTATAACCATTAAAAACCGAATTCCATCTAAAACAGGTAAAATAAGAGGGCAATAAATTATTGCCCTATGCAATCAATACATTACGACTGCAATAACCACATCACGATGGGTAATAACGCTTACAAATTAGTGAGATCAAGCACATCTCGCATATCAAAAAGACCCTTTTCTTTCGATTTCAGCCACAACGCGGAACGTACTGCGCCATTGGCGAACGTCATGCGGCTTGACGCTTTGTGCGTAATCTCAACACGTTCGCCAATATCGGCGAACATCGCCGTGTGTTCGCCGACGATATCGCCCGCCCGGACGGTTGCGAAACCAATGGTGCCCGGCACGCGTTCTCCGGTATGCCCTTCACGGGAATAGACTGCGATGTCTTTTAAATCTTTATCCATTGCATAAGCAATCGCTTCGCCCATCGCCAGCGCCGTGCCTGATGGAGCATCGACTTTATGACGGTGGTGCGCTTCAATAATCTCAATGTCGGTGTAGTCGCCCATCACCTTCGCCGCCTTTTCCAGCAGCTTCAGCATGACGTTAACGCCTACGCTAAAGTTCGCGGCAAAGACAATCGCAATGTCGGTGGCGGCATCCTGAATGGCCTGTTTACCCGCATCATCGAAGCCGGTGGTGCCAATCACCATCCCCTTACCGTGCTGGCGGCAAAACGCCAGGTGAATCAGGGTACCTTCCGGACGGGTAAAGTCGATGAACACGTCAAAGTCATCTTTCACCGCATCAAGGCTGCTCTGAACGATAACGCCTGTCTTACCCGCGCCGGCCAGTTCACCCGCATCGGATCCCAGCAAGGATGAACCTTCACGCTCCAGCGCCGCGCCGAGGGCCACGCCTTCCATTTGTATTGCCGCCTGAATCAGCTGGCGACCCATACGTCCACCCGCGCCCGCAATGGCGACACGGATCTGTGCTTCATGCATAGTTATTCTCTTACGTTAAAATGATGTAAACCGTTTTCAGATTAACCAGCCTTCGTAAAGGCTGCCAACTGAAAACACCAATAATTAGAATTTAACGTGAAACCGACTCAGATATCAGTAAAAGACATGATTTTGTCGTCACGATAAAGTCCGGGGCAAAAAAAAGGCCAGCACAGGAGGTGCTGGCCTTTCATCAGAAAAGAAGTTATTCCACTTCGCGGGCGTCGATTCGCAGCTCTTTCGGCACTTCGAAGACGATATTCTCTTCGCGGCCTTCGAGCGGAACGGCTTCACCACCGCCCAGCTCTTGCAGGCGGGCAATGACGTTTTGCACGAGGATATCCGGCGCAGAAGCCCCTGCGGTGACGCCGACGCAGGCCGCGTTTTTAACCCACGCTTCCTGTATGTCCGTTGCGTCGTCGATTAAAAACGCCGCCTTGCCCATTCGCTGTGCCAGTTCGGCCAGACGGTTAGAGTTAGAGGAGTTTTTTGAACCGACCACCAGCACCACGTCCGCCTGTTCCGCCAGCGCGCGCACCGCTTCCTGACGGTTAGTGGTGGCGTAGCAGATATCATCCTTACGCGGCCCGACGATTTTCGGAAAGCGCTGGCGCAGGGCGTCAATCACGTCTGAGGTGTCGTCTACGGAGAGCGTGGTCTGGGTCATAAACGACAGACGCGCTTCGTTTTTCACGTTCAGCGTCAGGACATCTTCCGGCGACTCAACCAGATACATCCCCCCTTCCGGGTTGCTGTACTGGCCCATGGTACCCTCGACTTCCGGGTGACCGGCGTGACCAATCAGGATCGACTCTTCACCGCGACGGCTGGCGCGCGCCACTTCCATATGCACTTTGGTGACCAGCGGACAGGTGGCGTCGAAGACGGTCAGATCCCGGCTTTTGGCTTCGTTACGCACGGCCTGCGAAACGCCGTGCGCGGAGAAGATCAGGATAGCGCCGTCCGGCACTTCGCTGATTTGCTCGATGAAAATCGCCCCGCGCTCGCGCAGGCTGTCGACCACGTAGCGGTTATGTACCACTTCATGACGCACGTAAATCGGCGCGCCGTAAATTTCCAGTGCGTTTTCAACAATGCTGATAGCGCGGTCTACACCGGCGCAAAAACCGCGCGGGTTAGCCAACAGGATCTGCATTTCAGGCCTCCAGTGCCGGATCGATCTCCAGCACTTCTACATCAAAATGAACGGTACGCCCGGCTAGCGGATGGTTGAAGTCAACGGTGATGGAGTCCCCGTTGATTTCGCGGATCACGCCAGGCATTTCGCTGCCGTCCATAGCGGTAAAGAGCATAATCGCTCCGATTTCCGGCTCGCCCGCATCCATAAACTCACGGCGCGAGAAGTACTGGATCAGATCCGGGCTTGGCACGCCAAATGCCGCATCCGGCTCCAGCGAAAACGCCTTTGTCTCGCCCTCTTTCAGACCCAGAAGCTGCTGCTCAAGGCCTTCAGACAAGGAGGTATCGCCCAGACGAAACAGCGCCGGTTTGCCGTTATTGCGGGTGGATTCAGCCGTGGAGCCGTCATCCAGCTTCAGCGTGAAGTGAACGAGTACCGCGCTGTTGCTCTGTACGGATTTAGACATGCAAATTGCTCGCTTGTTTTGCCCGGTGGCGCTGCGCTTACCGGGCCTATATTAACCGTAGACCGGGATCGCTACGCGTCACCCGGCTGGTTTGGTTACGCTTGCTCTTTCGCCGCCGGTTTAGGCAAGAAGCCTTCCAGCACGATTAACGCCGCACCGATGCAAATTGCGCTATCGGCGAGGTTAAAGGTCGCGAAGTGCCAGTTGCCGACGTAGAAGTCGATCATATCGACCACAAAGCCGTGCCACAGGCGGTCAAACAGGTTGCCCAGCGCGCCGCCAATGATCAGCGCGTAGGCGATGTTATTCAGCTTTTGCGTTGCTTTCGAGCGGTACATCAGCACCGCCAGCACAACGCAGATACCCATTGCGATACCTGCGAAGAACCAGCGCTGCCAGCCACCGCTGTCGGCCAGGAAACTAAACGCCGCGCCGTAGTTGCGGGCGTAGTGCAGGTTAAGCGACGGGAACAGCGGGACCGTATCCCCCAGAGCAAAGTTCTGGAGGATCAGGAACTTGCTGCCCAGATCGATAATCAGCACCACCACCACCAGCCACAGCCAGCGCAGTCCTGTTGAACAGAGAGTTTTACTCATCAGGCAAACTTACGTTTTTCGCCGTCACCGGCGACGTTGCTTACACAGCGTCCGCAGATGTCTGCGTGTTCCGCCACCTGACCGACATCGGTAGTGTAATGCCAGCAACGCGGGCATTTCTCACCGTCGGCTTTGCTCAGTGCGACCTTCAGTCCTTTGAGCAGTTCGCTCTGCTGAGCATCAGCAGACGCGTCAGCATAATCCGCAACTTTCGCACCGGAGGTCAACAGGACAAATCGTAATTCATCGCCCAGCGCCGTCAGCTTCGCCGCCAGCTCCGGTTCGGCGTACAGGGTTACTGCCGCTTCCAGAGAGCCGCCGACTTTCTTGTCAGCACGCGCCTGTTCGATAACCTTGTTCACTTCGCCACGCACTTTCAGCAGCTCGTCCCAGAAGGCATCGTTCATCGCTTCGGTGCTGGAGAGATCGAACAGACCTTCGTACCACTCGCCGGTGAAGACATACTTCTCACGCTCGCCCGGCAGGTAACCCCAGATTTCATCGGCGGTGAAGGACATGATCGGCGCCATCCAGCGCACCAGCGCTTCTGCGATGTGGTACAGCGCAGACTGACAGCTGCGGCGCGCCACGCTGTCCGCTTTCGCGGTGTACTGACGGTCTTTGATGATGTCGAGGTAGAACGAGCCCATCTCGATGGAGCAGAAGCGCATCAGGCGCTGCACCACTTCGTGGAAGTCGTAAGACTCATAGGCTTTCAGGATATCTTCCTGCGCCGCTTTCGCGCAGCCTACCGCCCAGCGATCGAGCACGACCATATCTTCCGGCTTCACCATGTCTTTTACCGGATCGAACCCGTTGAGGTTCGCCAGCAGGAAGCGCGCGGTGTTACGGATACGACGATAGC
Organism: Enterobacter cloacae complex sp. P15RS; assembly: GCF_014895905.1. Taxonomy (NCBI): domain Bacteria; kingdom Pseudomonadati; phylum Pseudomonadota; class Gammaproteobacteria; order Enterobacterales; family Enterobacteriaceae; genus Enterobacter; species Enterobacter cloacae complex sp. P15RS. The sequence continues at coordinate 181,905 of NZ_JADBQL010000025.1, forward strand.
TGTCGGCAGCACGTTTCAGGATCTCGTCAGACACCGCCATTTCGCCGGTGTAGTCGGTAGAGGCTACCCACAGACGCAAGATGTCCGCGCCCAGCTTGTTCATTACGTCCTGCGGCGAAACGGTGTTACCGATGGACTTGGACATCTTACGGCCCTGGCCATCCACGGTGAAGCCGTGGGTCAGTACCTGACGGTAAGGTGCTTTGCCCTTCATGGCGGTAGAGATCATCAGCGATGACATGAACCAGCCGCGGTGTTGGTCAGACCCTTCCAGATACATGTCGGCAGCGTGACCGGCGAACTCAGGGCGCACGTCAACCACGGAGGCGTGGGTTGAACCGGAGTCGAACCACACGTCCAGAGTATCCGGCACTTTCTCGTAGTTATCCGCGTCCGCGCCCAGGATGTCGCGGGCGTCGAGATCCCACCACGCCTGAATGCCGTCAACTTCAACGCGCTTCGCCACTTCTTCCATCAGTTCCAGGGTGTTCGGATGCAGTTCCTGCGTCTCTTTGTGCACGAACAGCGACATCGGCACGCCCCAGGTACGCTGGCGGGAGATACACCAGTCAGGACGGTTAGCCACCATGGATTCGATACGCGCCTGGCCCCAGTCCGGGATCCACTGCACGCCCTTGATCTCTTTCAGGGACTGCTCGCGCAGGCCTTTCTGATCCATGCTGACGAACCACTGCGGGGTCGCACGGAAGATGATCGGCGTCTTGTGACGCCAGCAGCACGGATAGCTGTGCTGCATTTTTTCAACGTGCAGCAGCGCACCACGCTCACGCAGCATCTCAACGATGATGTCGTTGGCTTTAAAGACGTTGATACCGTCCAGCGCCGGGTAGGTGCCAGGCAGGTAAGACCCGTCCGGGCCAACCGGGTTGGCGATTTCCAGACCGTATTTCAGGCTGATGTTGTAATCGTCAGGACCGTGACCGCCAGCGGTATGCACCGCACCGGTACCCGCGTCCAGCGTGACGTGGTCGCCCAGGATCGCCGGAACGTCGAAGTCCAGGAACGGGTGTTTGAAGCGCATCAGCTCCAGCGCGTCGCCTTTCACGGTGCCCAGCACGGTGTAGTTGGTGATGTTCGCGCGCTTCAGCACGCTTTCTACCAGATCTTTCGCCAGGATAACCGCGCGGCCGTCAACCTGCACCAGCGCATATTCGAACTCGCCGGAGAGAGAGATTGCACGGTTGGCTGGCAGCGTCCACGGGGTAGTGGTCCAGATCACCAGCGAGATCGGGCCGCTTACGCCAGGCAGACCGAATTTAGCTTTGATCGCGTCCTGATCGACCGCTTCGAAAGCCACGTCGATAGAAGGAGACGTTTTGTCGTAATATTCCACTTCCGCTTCTGCCAGCGCAGAACGGCAGTCCACGCACCAGTGCACCGGCTTAGCGCCTTTGTGCAGGTGACCGTTACCGATGATTTTGCCCAGCGCCCGGATGATGTTGGCTTCGGTTTTGAAGTCCATGGTCAGGTACGGGTGCGACCAGTCGCCCAGCACGCCCAGACGGATAAAGTCTGCGCGCTGGCCGTCAACCTGGGTGGCAGCATATTCGCGGCATTTCGCGCGGAACTCAGCGGCGGTGAACTTCTCGCCTGGCTTGCCGTACTCTTGCTCAACTTTCAGCTCGATTGGCAGGCCGTGGCAGTCCCAGCCCGGAACGTAAGGCGAGTCATATCCCGCGAGTCCTTTGGACTTCACGATAATGTCTTTCAGAATCTTGTTTACAGAGTGACCAATATGAATGCTGCCATTCGCATATGGAGGGCCATCGTGCAGAATGAAGGTTTTTTTGCCTTTTTTGGCTGCACGAATGATGCCGTACAGGTCATCATCGGTCCAACGCGCCAGCATTCCCGGTTCGCGCTTGGCGAGATCGCCGCGCATCGGGAACCCTGTTTCCGGCAAATTCAGGGTTGATTTATAGTCACTCATCAGATTCTCGGTTCCGTATTTATCACGTAGGCAGTTAAGCCGGTTCTAAAGCCCAAAAAACTCGCGGGCCGTCAATTCATCTCGCGCGATTTGCGCCTTAAGCTCGTCCAGCGAAGCGAATCGCTGTTCATTGCGTATTTTTTTACGCAGTATCACATCTATATGGCGACCGTAGAGGTCCATTACAACGTCCAGCAGGTGTACTTCTAACTGTTGACGCACACCGGCAACCGTTGGACGCGTGCCAATGTTGGCGACACCGTAGAAAGGCTTCTCGCCCAGTCCTGTCACTTCCACCGCATATACCCCTTTAACCGGGGAGACCTGACGACGCAGCGGTATGTTCGCCGTCGGGAAACCTATGGTGCGGCCCAGCGCATCGCCATGGACCACGCGACCTGAAATCGTGAACGGGTGGCCCAGCAGCGTTTCTGCCGTGTCCAGATCATCGTTCGCCAGCGCCTGGCGTACCGCCGTGCTGCTGACGCGTACGCCGCCCTCGCAGAAGGTCATCGTACTGGTGACGTCAAACCCGTACTCCAGACCAGCCTTCTGTAATAACAAGAAATCGCCCTGACGACCAGCGCCAAAGCGGAAATCATCCCCTACCGCTAAGAACTGCACGCCAAGCTGCCTGACCAGCAGATCGCTGACAAAGTTTTGTGCGGTCAGCGCGGCAAAGCGACGGTCAAAACGTACGCACAGGACGTAGTCCACACCGGACTCCGCCAGATAGCGTAACTTCTCGCGCAGGCGGGTCAGCCGTGCGGGGGATTTCTCACCCGCAAACAGCTCCAGCGGCTGAGGCTCGAAAATCATCACCACGACGGGCAGGCCTCGCGCCTCGCCTTCTTTACGCAATCCCTGCAACAGCGCCTGATGCCCACGATGCACGCCGTCGAAATTACCAATGGTCAGCACGCACCCGCGCGGGGCTTGACTGAGATTATGTATGCCGCGTATCAGCTTCATGACTGGCTCAAAACAGTGAAAATCGCCAAAGTATACCTTGTACAGCGGTTAAGGTTAACCGGCGATTGTTCACGCGAAACAGAAAGCCGTATGATTTCATCACGCTGACCTTTCACAGCAAAAAAATCTGCCCGCGAACAGCGTTTTTTACGCCGAAAAGCTGTATTCACGGACGACAAGCTGGTAGAATCCTGCGCCATCACTACGTAACGTAGCGTCGCCACATTAACGGCGCTTATTTGCACAAATCCATTGACAAAAGAAGGTATAGAGGGCATATTCCTCGGCCTTTGAATTGTCCACATAGATCATATTTGGGAGTTGGACCTTGGCTAATATCAAATCAGCTAAGAAACGTGCCGTTCAGTCTGAAAAGGCTCGTAAGCACAATGCAAGCCGTCGCTCTATGATGCGTACTTTCATCAAGAAAGTATACGCAGCAATCGAAGCTGGCGACAAAGCTGCAGCGCAGAACGCATTTAACGAAATGCAACCAATCGTGGATCGTCAGGCTGCTAAAGGTCTGATCCACAAAAACAAAGCAGCGCGTCATAAAGCAAACCTGACCGCGCAGATCAACAAACTGGCTTAATCGCCACTTGTTGTTGCTTGTTTGAAAGAACCCGCTTAACGCGGGTTTTTTTATGTCTTCAGATTGCCGGTGGCGTAAACAGCGCCGAGTAGTCCCGGTTGCAGATACGCTGCACCGCGGGGTGCTGAATCATCCTTTCGGCGAATATGGCGTGATACTCTTCCATCACGTTTTCCACCCTGCCAATCTCCGTAATCTTGTCGTCTGAATAGAGATCGTGCGCGTACAGCGTCGGGGCAACGAAGATCGCGTTGTGCGCCTCGCCAAAGGCTTTCATCAGCGCGGCATCGTCAAACTCACCGAGGATTTCCACGTTCAACCCCTGGGAGTTAAACCAGTTCAGCAGCTTACGTCCGAGCATTGACCGTCTTCCCGGCACCAGCAGGCGACGCTCTTCCAGGCAGGCCGGAAACGGTTTTTCCGGTGGCGGATTGATGCACCAGAAGCTGACGCCGCACTCGCCAATTTTCACCGAGAACAAGCCTTCCTGCTGGGTGGAGTCGATGGGGCAATCCGAGATAATCATATCCAGCTTATGCTGGCTCAGCTGTTCCAGCAGCATCTCGTGGGTGGACTCAAAGCAGCGTAAATGAATCTGTTCATCTTCCACCACCGCCGCATCCAGCACGCCGCTCACCAGCCGTTTGGATAGCGCATCCGCCACGCCCACGTCAAAGAGCAGATTAGACTCTTTGCGATAGTTAACGATATCCAGCATCTCCTGGCTCAGGGTGAACATCTTGTCCGCGTAACGGAACACCAGCTCACCCAGCTCGCTCGGCTCAATGCCACGCCCTTTCCGCTTAAAAAGCTTGCCCTGCAAGCGCTCTTCCAGGGCTTTGATTTGCCCGGTAATGGTCTGTGGCGTCAGGTAGAGCGCCTCTGCGGCTCCCACGACCGAGCCCTGCTTGTAGACATGCCAGAAGTAATAGAGATGGTTGTAGTTCAAATGAGACATCACGTTTTCACTCCCTGATAGTTTATCGGGAGAAGGCTTCCCTCCTCCCGGTTTCCCGTTATGCCTGGACAGCCTGTCCGGACAACTTCACCTTCAACAAGGTATAGCCGATAACCGCGGCCAGCAGCGACCCGATAAGAATGCCGAGTTTCGCCCAGACGATAAGCTCAGGCGCGCTTGCGCCAAACGCCAGCGTCGAGATAAAGATCGACATGGTGAATCCAATACCGCACAGCACCCCGACGGCCATAATCTGACTAAAGGTGGTCCCGTTTGGCAATGACGCCAGCTTAAGCTTCAGCGCCAGCCAGCAGAACAGGCTGATGCCCAGCGGCTTACCGATAAACAGACCGGCGATAATACCCAGCGGCAGCACGGAGGTGAGGCCGTCCAAAGTCACCCCTGCCAGGGAAACGCCCGCGTTGGCAAACGCAAACAGCGGCAGGATCATAAAGCCTACCCACGGGTGAAGCACGTGCTCTAACTGTCTGGCAGGCGATTTGCCGTCCTGCTCCTTCAGTGGGATGAAGAAACCAACGATGACGCCCGCCAGCGTGGCGTGCACGCCGGATTTCAGCACCGCCGTCCACAGCACCATTCCCACCAGGATATAAATGCTCGTGCGTCGGACGTTGAAGACGTTCAGCAACGCCAGCACCGCGATAGCCACGGCCGCCACGCTCAGCGACAGAACGGACAGATCGCTGGTGTAGAACAGCGCGATAATCACGATAGCGCCCAGGTCATCGATAATCGCCAGCGCCATCAGGAAAATTTTCAGTGCTACCGGGACGCGGCTACCGAGCAAGGCTAATACCCCGAGCGCAAACGCGATATCCGTTGCGGCCGGGATCGCCCAGCCGTCGCGCGCAACCGGATCCTGCCACGTGAACGCGAGGAAAAGCAGCGCCGGCACGATCATCCCGCCAATCGCCGCGATCGCAGGGAACGCCGCGCGCTGACGGCTGGCAAGCGAGCCGCTCACCAGCTCACGTTTGACCTCCAGGCCCACCAGCAGGAAAAATACCGCCATCAGCGCATCGTTGATCCACAGCAGCATGTTTTTGTTGATTTCCAGCGCCCCGACCTTCAGCTCGACGGGCGTTTCCAGAAATGCGTGATAGAGATCGCGCGTCATACCCATATTGGCGAGCAGCATGGCGGCCGCAGCAGCAATAATCAGGATGACGCCGCCGGATGCCTCACTGCTAAAGAAACGGTGTAGTAATTTCACGTTAATTCTCTCTTTTACAACAATACCTCGGTAAAACCATAATATCAGCGCAAACAGATCGGTAAAAACAGATTAATATTGGGTATGGATTCAGTTTAACCGAGCAATAACGCTGTAAAGAAAAAGCCCGGAATCGCTTCCGGGCTTTAAAGGATAGTAACCAGCTGACGGGTTAGCGGGTTAAATCATCGAAGAATTTTTTGACGCCATCGAAGAAGCTTTTGGAGCGCGGGCTATTTTTCTCACCCGTCGGGCCGCCAAAACTTTCCTGAAGCTCTTTCAGCAGCTGTTTCTGCTTGTCGTTCAGGCCAACTGGCGTTTCGACTACCACGCGGCATAGCAGGTCGCCCTGCGCGCCACCGCGAACGGATTTAACGCCTTTGCCGCGCATGCGGAACAGCTTGCCGGTCTGTGTTTCGCCCGGCACCTTCAGGTTCACGCGACCGTCCAGCGTCGGCACTTCGATTTCGCCGCCCAGCGCCGCCATCGCGAAGTTGATCGGCACTTCGCAGTACAGGTTGTTGCCTTCACGCTCGAAAATGGCGTGCTGCTTCACCTGAACCTGAACGTACAGATCGCCTGCCGGTGCGCCGTGCTCGCCCGCTTCGCCTTCGCCTGCCAGACGGATGCGGTCGCCCGTATCGACGCCTGCCGGGATCTTAACGGACAGGGTTTTGGTTTTCTCAACGCGACCGTGGCCGTGACACTTGTTGCACGGATCTTTGATCAGCGTACCGCGACCGTGACAGTGCGGACACGCCTGCTGCACCGCGAAGAAGCCCTGGCGCATCTGCACCTGACCGGAACCGTGACAGGTTGGACAGGTTTGTGGCTGAGTCCCCGCTTTCGCGCCGCTGCCGTGGCAAACGTCACACTCTTCCAGCGTCGGAATACGGATTTCTTTGGTGACGCCGCGAACCGCTTCCTCCAGCGTCAGCTCCATGTTGTAGCGCAGGTCTGCGCCGCGCGCCGCGCGCTGGCGACCACGACCGCCGCCGAAGATATCGCCGAATACATCACCAAAGATATCGCTGAAATCAGCGCCGCCGCCGAAGCCGCCGCCACCAAATCCACCGCCGCCCATGCCGCCCTGTTCAAAGGCCGCGTGACCATACTGGTCATAAGCCGCGCGTTTTTGCGCGTCGGTCAGGACTTCGTAGGCTTCTTTAATCTCTTTAAATTTGGCTTCAGCCTCTTTATCACCCTGATTGCGGTCTGGATGATATTTCATGGCCAGGCGCTTATACGCCTTTTTGATTTCACGCTCTTCCGCAGTTTTCGGAACGCCTAAAATCTCGTAATAGTCTTGCTTTGCCATTGGTTTTTTTAAGCCCCTTAACATGCGAGCACGGGCGTGGAGAATTCTCCTACGCCCGTGCCGATTAATTACCCTGCATCAGGGCGATTATTTTTTATCTTTCACTTCTTCGAACTCAGCGTCGACAACGTCGTCGTCTTTCGCGTTGTTCGCCGAAGCATCAGCGCCCGCCTGCTGCTGTGCGTGCTGCTGCTGAGCGATTTCCATCAGTTTCTGAGAAACCTGTGCCAGCTCCTGCATCTTCGCTTCGATGTCCGCTTTGTCTTCGCCTTTCAGAGACGTTTCCAGCGCGCTCAGTGCAGTTTCGATCGCAGTTTTGTCTTCCGCTGGCAGTTTATCGCCCGCTTCTTCAACCTGCTTACGGGTGCTGTGCAGCAGATGGTCACCCTGGTTACGGGTCTGAACCAGCTCTTCGAACTTACGGTCGGATTCCGCGTTAGCTTCGGCATCACGAACCATTTTTTCGATTTCCGCTTCGTTCAGGCCAGAAGATGCCTTGATGGTGATCTTCTGCTCTTTACCGCTGTTTTTGTCTTTCGCAGACACGTGCAGGATACCGTCAGCATCAATGTCGAAGGTGACTTCGATCTGTGGCATACCGCGTGGCGCCGGGCTGATACCGTCCAGGTTGAACTGACCCAGAGATTTGTTATCTGCCGCACGCTTACGCTCACCCTGAATCACATGGATGGTTACCGCAGACTGGTTGTCTTCAGCGGTAGAGAACACCTGGCTGTGTTTCGTCGGGATAGTGGTGTTTTTGTTGATGAGCGGAGTCATCACGCCACCCATGGTTTCGATACCCAGAGACAGCGGGGTAACGTCCAGCAGCAGTACGTCTTTCACTTCACCGGTCAATACACCACCCTGAACCGCAGCACCGATAGCTACCGCTTCGTCCGGGTTCACGTCTTTACGTGGCTCTTTACCAAAGAATTCAGCCACTTTCTTCTGAACCATTGGCATACGGGTCTGACCACCTACCAGGATAACGTCCTGAATGTCAGACACGGACAGGCCAGCGTCCTGCAATGCAACTTTCAGTGGCTCGATAGAACGGTTCACCAGGTCTTCTACCAGGCTTTCCAGTTTCGCACGGGTCACTTTGATGTTCATGTGTTTAGGACCGGTCGCGTCTGCGGTGATGTACGGCAGGTTCACGTCGGTCTGCTGAGCGGAAGACAGTTCGATCTTCGCTTTCTCAGCGGCTTCTTTCAGGCGCTGCATCGCCAGCGGGTCGTTACGCAGGTCAATGCCCTGATCTTTCTTGAACTCGTCAACGAGGTAGTTGATCAGACGGGTATCGAAGTCTTCACCACCCAGGTGGGTATCACCGTTGGTTGCCAGAACTTCGAAGGTTTTTTCGCCGTCAACGTCGTCGATTTCGATAATAGAGATATCGAAAGTACCACCACCCAGGTCGTACACCGCGATAGTACGGTTGCCGACTTCTTTATCCAGACCGTAAGCCAGTGCCGCTGCGGTTGGTTCGTTGATGATACGTTTTACTTCCAGACCTGCGATACGGCCAGCATCTTTGGTTGCCTGACGCTGAGCATCGTTGAAGTAAGCAGGTACGGTGATAACAGCTTCAGTTACCGGTTCGCCCAGGTAATCTTCAGCGGTTTTCTTCATTTTCTTCAGCACTTCAGCAGAGATCTGCGGAGGTGCAGTTTTGGTGCCTTTCACATCAAGCCATGCATCGCCGTTATCGGCTGCGATGATTTTGTAAGGCATGATGGAAACGTCACGCTGAACTTCTTCGTCCTGGAAGCGGCGGCCAATCAGGCGTTTGATCGCAAACAGGGTGTTTTGCGGGTTTGTCACTGCCTGACGTTTAGCCGGCTGACCAACCAGAGTTTCACCATCCTGGGTATAAGCAATGATAGAAGGCGTGGTGCGATCGCCCTCGGCGTTCTCCAGCACGCGTGCAGTAGTGCCATCCATAATCGCTACACAAGAGTTGGTAGTACCCAGGTCGATACCAATAATTTTACCCATCTAAACGTCTCCACTAAAAATTCAGTCAACATGTGGTTGTGTACCTGTAATAAGGGCAGAACGTGCTTTTTCAACTGCCCAGATTTGATTTTTTTCAGGTCCACACACTGCGGTTGCTTACAAGATGGGGTCGCAACGTCATCCATCAAGGGGGAGACATAAAAAAATTTTTAATTTCACCCTGATGAGATCATAGACGGCGCCGATGCCGCCCATTATGATGCCGCGCCCTGTCAGGTAGAACTGACGCGGGTTTAACCATTTCACCATTTTAATGATGATTTTTTTGAGGACTTATGGGCAACACTAAGTTGGCTAATCCGGCTCCGCTGGGCCTGATGGGTTTTGGCATGACCACCATTCTGCTGAACCTGCACAATATCGGGATGTTCCCGATGGACGGCGTAATCCTGGCGATGGGCATTTTTTACGGCGGTATCGCGCAAATCTTCGCGGGCCTGCTGGAATATAAGAAAGGCAATACCTTCGGCTTAACCGCTTTTACCTCTTACGGTTCGTTCTGGCTGACGCTGGTCGCGATTCTGCTGATGCCTAAAATGGGCCTGGCGGATGCGGCAAACGCCCACTTCCTGGGCGTATACCTGGGACTGTGGGGCGTCTTCACTCTGTTCATGTTCTTCGGCACCCTGAAGGCGAACCGCGCACTGCAATTCGTCTTCCTGAGCCTGACCGTGCTGTTCGCCCTGCTGGCAATGGGTCACCTGGCGGATAACGAAGGCATCGTTCACATTGCCGGCTGGGTCGGTCTGGTGTGCGGCGCAAGCGCTATCTACCTGGCAATGGGTGAAGTGCTGAACGAACAGTTCGGCCGCACCGTATTACCGATTGGTGAAAAACACTGATCCCTCTGTCGTGCCCGCATCGCGGGCACGATAACCCCCAGACTGACGAAGCCATATCCCCAATACCAGCCCCATCAGCGATAACGCCAGCACATACCACGCTGGTGCGAGCGGCGACACGCCCATCAACACCGTAACCACTATTGGCGTTAGCCCGCCGAAAATGGCATACGAGACGTTATAAGAGAACGAGATCCCGGTGAAGCGTACCTCCGGCGGGAAGGCCCGGACCATCACGTACGGTACGGCGCCAACGACCCCCACGCACAGCCCAACGATGCCGTACAGCAGGAACAGCTGTTCAGGATGGGTGCCCGCCAGATGATAAAAAGCCCAGCTCGACGCGGCCAGCAGCAGACTGCCGACGATAAAGGTCACGCTGGCACCAAAACGATCCGCCGCCAGCCCGGCGGCCAGACAGCCAAAGCAGAGCATAATCGTCGCGATGCTGTTTGCCTGCAACGTTACCTCAGGCGCAAAACCGTACTGCTTTTGCAGCCAGACCGGCGACATCAAAATGACCACCACGATACCCGCAGACAGCAGCCAGGTGAGCAGCATCGACACCACCACCGCTTTTTTATGCCGCCCCACCACCGTTTTTACCGGCAGTTCTTGTGCCAGCGTCTTCCGCTGCTGCATTTCCAGAAATATTGGCGTCTCCTGCAACCAGCGACGCAGGTACATCGCCACCAGCCCGAACGCTCCCCCCAGCAGGAAAGGAATACGCCAGCCCCAGTCGTAAACGGCCTGCTGCGTCATGCTGGTATTGATGAGGGTTGCCACCACGGAGCCAAGCAGAATGCCAACCGTTAGCCCGGCCGTCAGCGTTCCGCACGCAATGCCGATACGGCGCGCCGGGACGTGCTCGGCGACAAACACCCACGCGCCCGGCACTTCTCCACCAATGGCCGCGCCCTGGAGCACGCGCATCAGCAGCAGCAATAACGGAGCGATAATGCCCATCGACGCATAGGTCGGCAAGAGGCCAATGGCCAGCGTCGGCACGGCCATCAGCAGGATACTGAGGGTAAACATCTTCTTGCGCCCGACCAGATCGCCAAAGTGCGCCATGACGATGCCGCCCAGCGGACGCGCCAGATACCCGGCAGCAAAAATGCCGAAGGTTTGCACCTGGCGCAGCCATTCCGGAATATCCGCCGGGAAGAACAGCGCACCCACGACGGCGGCGAAGAAGACGAAGATGATGAAGTCGTAAAACTCCAGCGCGCCGCCTAAGGCAGCGAGCGTGAGGGTTTTGTAGTCCTGTCGATTCAGAGGTCGGGCGTTATGTGACATAGCGAACCATTGTGCGTGTGTTGTGGATTTATTTTTACAGCAATCGTAAAGAAAAAATTACTATATCGTAAATCCATTTACACGCTACTGCCGCTGGCGCGAATGTCACATTTTAATCAACTTCAGGAGATTGTCTCGCGGCGGGCGCTTTTCGGACGAAATGCTGCTACCACGTTGTCGTCAGTTTCAACGTACGGCCCGTCAAGCAGTTGTATACAATACGGTACACTTGCAAAGATACCGTGGACGATGACGCTACCATCCTCGGCCTTTAAGCCTTCCAGCGTCTCTTTGATCGACTTCGGCTGCCCCGGCAGGTTCAGGATCAGCGCCTGTTTGCGGATCACCCCGACCTGACGGGAAAGAATGGCCGTCGGAACAAAGTGTAGACTGATCTGGCGCATCTGTTCACCGAAGCCCGGCATTTCCCGATCGGCGATAGCCAGCGTCGCGTCAGGCGTCACGTCGCGGCGCGCGGGGCCGGTTCCGCCCGTCGTCAGCACCAGGTGGCAGCTCATCTCATCCACCAGCTCGCACAGGGTCTGCTCGATGATCGGCTGCTCGTCCGGGATCAGGCGAGTCTGGATCTCAAACGGGGTAGTCAGCGCGCTGCCCAGCCATTCTTCCAGAGCAGGGATGCCTTTATCCTGATAAACACCGCTGGAGGCGCGGTCAGAAATCGACACTAAGCCGATGCGTAAGGTATTCATATCCATTCCATTCAAAAAGTACTGATTATTGGGAATGATACACGCAGAGAGAAAATTCAGACAGAGGCGGGGGAAAGACGCGTGACCGGGAGCCCGGTCACGCAGAATGATTACAGCAGGTCGCCGATCATTTTTTCCAGTTTTTCCTGGTCGATAGCAAACTTACGGATACCGTCCGCCAGCTTGTCTACTGCCATTGGATCCTGGTTATGCTGCCACAGGAACTCGGATTCCGTGATACGCTCCGGGCGCGCTTTCACTTCACCGGTGTAAGACAGTTTACGCTCGATAGCGCCTTCGCTTTCTGCCAGCTCTTTCAGCAGCGCAGGGGCGATGGTCAGGCGGTCACAGCCGGCCAGCTCGATAATTTCACCGACGTTACGGAAGCTTGCGCCCATCACAACGGTCTCATAGCCGTGCTGTTTGTAGTATTCGTAGATTTCCGTCACGGAAATCACGCCTGGATCTTCAGACGCCGCGTACTCTTTCTTGTCGGTGTTGGCTTTGTACCAGTCCAGAATACGGCCCACGAACGGAGAAATCAGGTATACGCCAGCTTCGGCACAGGCACGCGCCTGCGCGAAGGAGAACAGCAGAGTCAGGTTACAGTTGATCCCTTCTTTTTCCAGCTGCTCGGCGGCGCGAATGCCCTGCCAGGTAGAGGCCAGTTTGATCAGGATACGGTCGTTGCTGATGCCCGCATCGTTATACAGTTTGATCAGGCGTTTTGCTTTGGCGATAGACGCTTCGGTGTCGTAGGACAGGCGAGCATCAACTTCAGTTGAGATACGGCCAGGAACCAGTTTCAGAATTTCCAGACCGATGTTCACCGCCAGTTTGTCGGTAGCATCCACAACCTGCTGCGCGCGGTCATTGCTCTGCGCTTTCGCCCAGGTCACCGCTTCGTCGATCAGTTTGCGATACTCAGGGATCTGCGCAGCGTTAAGGATCAGAGAAGGGTTGGTTGTAGCATCCTGCGGCTGGTACAGCTTCATTGCCGCAATATCTCCGGTGTCAGCGACGACAGTGGTGAACTGACGAAGGGAGGTCAATTTATCCGTCATGATAGTGTTTCTCTTTTAACGTTCCCTGGATAATTCACACTACCGACAGCCTGCCAGCAGCGGAAAAATGACAGGTTTACTTGTTAGGGGGATGTAACCGGTCTGCCCTGATGATAACACGAGTGAGAGGCAGCGCAACCGCAGACAGTGCGCTTAGGCAGAGTATGATAAACTCATAATATTAACAGGCTGCTAAGTAACAGCATGCACAATCAGTGGTAGCGCTTACATATTCACGTTGGCATCAACAAGAGGGACGTTAGTGCCTGATTTCTTTTTCTTTATCAACGAAGTCCTCTGGGGTTCGATCATGATTTACCTGCTTTCAGGGGCAGGTATCTGGTTTACGTGGCGCAGCGGGCTGATTCAGTTTCGCTATATCCGCAAATTTGGCAGAAGTCTGAAAAACAGCGTCACCCCGCAGCCGGGCGGTTTGACCTCGTTTCAGGCGCTCTGTACCAGCCTCGCCGCACGCATCGGCAGCGGTAACCTGGCCGGTGTTGCGCTGGCGATCGGCGCGGGCGGTCCGGGCGCGGTGTTCTGGATGTGGGTGACGGCGATTATCGGCATGGCCACCGCCTTTGCCGAGTGCTCGCTGGCCCAACTCTACAAAGAAAAAGACAGCAAAGGCCAGTTTCGCGGCGGACCTGCCTGGTATATGGCTCGCGGGCTGGGAATGCGCTGGATGGGCGTTCTGTTCTCGATCTTTTTGCTGGTGGCGTATGGCCTGATTTTCAATACCGTTCAGGCAAATTCCGTCGCCCACGCGCTGCGCTTTGCCTTCAATTGTCCGGAGTGGCTGACGGGCGGCGCGCTTGCCCTTCTCACCCTGCTGACCATTGTGACCGGTCTTAAAGGGGTAGCCCGCCTGATGCAGTGGCTGGTTCCCCTGATGGCGCTGCTGTGGGTGTCCACCAGCCTGTTGGTATGCGCGATACATATCGACGAGGTGCCGAACGTCATCGCCACCATTTTCAAAAGCGCGTTTGGCTGGCGCGAAGCGGCGTCCGGCGCTCTGGGTTACACCGTTAGCCAGGCCCTCACTGCCGGGTTTCAGCGGGGGATGTTCTCCAACGAAGCGGGAATGGGCTCCACGCCAAATGCCGCCGCCGCGGCCGCATCCTGGCCCCCGCATCCCGCCGCGCAGGGCATTGTGCAGATGATTGGCGTCTTCACGGACACCATTGTTATCTGCTCCGCCAGTGCGATGATAATGCTGCTGGCCGGCGCCGTTGAACATCCATCCGGCAGTACGGCAGGCATTCATTGGGTACAACAGGCGCTGGTCTCACTCGTTGGCGGCTGGGGCGCCGGTCTTGTCGCCCTTGTCGTGGGGCTTTTTGCCTTCAGCTCCATTGCGGTGAACTATATCTATGCCGAAAACAACCTTGTCTTCCTGAACGTCGATTCGCGTCTGGCGCGCAACGTCCTTCGCGCGGCTGTGCTGGGGATGGTGTTCGTCGGCTCCCTGCTCAGCATGCCGCTGGTCTGGCAAATAGCGGACGTCATTATGGCGCTGATGGCCATCACTAACCTGACGGCCATTTTGCTGCTTTCACCGGTTGTGGCGCTGATCGCGCGGGATTATCTGCGTCAGCGCAAGCTTGGCGTGCCGCCCGTCTTTGACGCCACACGCTATCCCGAAATCGAGTCACAAATTGCCCCTGGCACCTGGGATGATTTGCCGCGGCAATAACAGCTATCGATCAAATCAGGGCGATTTTTTGTTAAAGTCGCTCTAAATTTCCTGCAAGGACTGGATATGCTAATTCTGATTTCACCTGCAAAAACGCTCGACTACCAGAGCCCGCTCGCCACTGAGCGTTATACCCAGCCGGAACTGCTGGACTACTCGCAACAGCTGATCCACGAGGCGCGTAAACTGTCGGCTCCGCAGATCGCCTCGCTGATGAGCATCAGCGATAAACTCGCCGACCTGAACGCCATCCGTTTTCACGAGTGGCAGCCTGACTTCACGCCCGACAACGCGCGCCAGGCGCTGCTGGCCTTTAAAGGTGACGTCTACACTGGCCTGCAAGCAGAAACGTTTAGCGAAGCCGACTTCGATTTTGCCCAGCAGCATCTGCGCATGCTGTCCGGCCTGTATGGCGTACTGCGCCCGCTGGATCTGATGCAGCCGTATCGTCTGGAGATGGGTATTCGCCTGGAAAACGCCAAAGGCAAAGATCTGTACCACTTCTGGGGCGATGTGATCACCGACAAGCTTAACGCGGCGCTGCAAGCCCAGGGAGATAACGTGGTGATCAACCTGGCCTCCGACGAGTACTTCAAATCGGTGAAGCCGAAAAAGCTGAATGCGGATATTATCAAGCCGGTGTTCCTCGACGAGAAGAACGGCAAATTTAAAGTGATCAGCTTCTACGCCAAAAAAGCGCGCGGTCTGATGAGCCGCTTCATCATTCAAAACCGCCTGACAAAGCCGGAGCAGCTCACCGCTTTTAACAGCGAAGGGTATTTCTTCGACGAGGCATCGTCAGGCAAAAACGAGCTGGTGTTTAAGCGTCACGAGCAATAAAAGACAACCCCGCCAGCTGGCGGGGTTTGTGTTAATGGTGTTTCCTGTCCGGGCCCGGACGATGATCGTCATGACGGTGGCGATCGTGACGATCGCGATGTTTATCGTGCGGACGCCAGTGGTTGTCGCGCCAGTCATAGTGCGCTTTCCACCAGTCATGGTCGCGCCAGCGGCCGCCATCCCAGTAGTGTCCCTTATTATCCCGATCGCCAATTTGCAGCTTTACCGCAGGCACGAGGGTGATCTCAGCGGCCTGCACCGCCATGGGAGCGACCAGCATCAGTGAGAGCGCGATGAGTGCAGGTTTCAGGGTAGACATAGGTGACTCCTTATTCTTCTTGCCCAGCGTGGGCCGATGTAAGGAGAGTACGTGATGGGAACGGCGGATGTTATTCTCTGCAATCCTAAACGCTAAGTGGCCGCATTTATTGGGAATTTCTGCTTTTTTCCTGCTGTTTTTCTCCTTAATTTCTCCATAAAAAAGCCGGGTGGCGGCTGCGCCTTACCCGGCCTACGATTGGGTTCGTTGGGGTCGTTATGGATCTTGTAGGCCCGGTAAGGCGTAGCCGCCACCGGGCAAGAGAATCACGCTCGGGTCATCATCAGCTTACGCAGTGCCGCAAAATCTGCCGGCAGCTCATGGGACAGCAGCGGCAGATCGGCGCGCTCGGCCAGCTCTTTTGGCAGCGGCAGCGTTTCACCCAGGATCGCTTCCACGCTCTCCTTAAACTTCGCCGGATGAGCGGTTCCGAGGAACAGGCCATACTCGCCCGGCTGAAGCGCGTCGCGCAGCGCACGGTAAGCAATCGCCGCGTGCGGCTCAGAGGTATAGCCCACGGCTTTCAGCTCACGCATGGTCGCTTTGGTGGTTTCATCCGTCACCGCAGCGTAGCCGAGGTCGCCCAGACGCCAGACCTTACGGCGGAACAGCTCTTCTACACGCGGCCAGTTGTTAGGCTGTGACACATCCATCGCATTGGAGAGCGTGGCCTGCGTCGCGTTCGGCGCCCATTTCCCGTCTTTCAGGTAGCGTGGTACGGTGTCGTTGGCGTTAGTGGCGGCAATAAAGCGCTTCACCGGCAGACCGAGTGATTTCGCCAGCAGGCCCGCCGTCAGGTCGCCGAAGTTGCCGCTTGGCACGGAAACCACCAGCTGATTGCGCGCGTCCTGCGGCAGCTGCGCCACCGCTTCGAAGTAGTAGCAGATCTGCGCCAGCAGACGGCTGATGTTGATCGAGTTGGCGGAGTTCAGGCCCAGCGCCACTTTCAGCTCTTCGTCGTCGAAGGCCTGCTTCACCAGCGCCTGACAGGCATCGAAATCGCCGTCGATCGCCACGGTTTCAATGTTGCCCCCAAGGGTGCAGAACAGTTTTTCCTGAAGCGGACTGATTTTGCCCTTCGGATAGAGGATCACCACGCGGACGTTTTTCAGGCCGTAGAACGCATGGGCCACCGCCGCACCGGTATCGCCGGAGGTCGCGGTCAGAATCGTCACCGGTTTGTCGCCGCTGATGTGGGTAAGCATCTGCGCCATAAAGCGGCCGCCGAAGTCTTTAAACGCCAGCGTCGGGCCGTGGAACAGCTCCAGACAGCCGACGTCCGGCTCAACCTGCTGAACCGGAGCCGGGAAAGCAAACGCCGCACGCACGCGCTCTTCCAGCAGCTCCTGCGGGATTTCATCGCCAATAAACGCAGACAGAATTTTGGTGCTGCGGGTGACAAAGTCCTGCTTCAGCAGCTCATCGATTTCGGTCAGCTGGAATTCCGGCAGGTCGTGCGGGAAGAACAGCCCCTGATTTTTGCCCAGCCCCTGCGTGACCGCCTGCGCGAAGCTGACCTGCTCGTTATGATCTTTAAGGTTGTAGAGTTTCATTCGTTATCCCAGTACTCGTGCGCCAGCCGTGTCCAGACGGCAAATATGAACAAAGCCTTCCTGATTTTGCAGGTAGTGTTTAGAGAGCCAGTCCGCCACGCGCTGCGCGGTGTCTGGTTTGTCGCACAGGGCGAACAGCGTCGGGCCGGAGCCGGAGATGCCGCATGCCTGCGCGCCGATATCCATTGAAGCCTGTCGCGCCTCGTTAAAGCCGGGCAGCAGCTTCGTACGGTACGGCTCGGCAATCACGTCTTTCATCAGCTTCGCCGCCAGCTGCGGCTGGCGGGTGTAGCAGGCGTGAATAAAGCCCGCCAGGTGACGCCCGTGAGCGATACAGTCCTGACGACGATACTGCGCCGGCAGGATCGCGCGCGCTTCCGCAGTCGAGACCTTAATGCCAGGATAGGCCAGCACCCACAGCCACTCGTCAAACCCGGGCACCTGCTGGCTGATGATGCCATTTTCTTCAATCATCAGCTGCATGCCGCCGAGGAAGCACGGTGCGACGTTATCATAGTGAATACTGCCGGAGATGCGCCCTTCCAGCTCGCCCATCAGCGCCAGCAGACGGCTGTTGTTCAGCGGCTTGCCGCAGTGCTCGTTCATCGCCACCAGCGCGGCGACTACCGAACACGCGCTGGAGCCCAGTCCCGAGCCAATCGGCATGCTTTTTTCCAGCGTCATGGCGACCGGCACGTTTTTGCCGATCTCCTGACAGAAGCGTTCCCAGCACTGATAAACAATATTCTCGCGTGGTTCAGGCGGCAGCTTGCTGGCGAAACGGCCCACGTTAGTCAGGCTGAAGCGCTCTGCCGCCTCAACCGTTACCGTATCGCCCAGCAGCGAACCGTCCACCGGCGTCACCGCCGCACCCAGCACGTCAAATCCGACGCTCATATTGGCGCTGGAAGCCGGGGCATATACTTTAACCATCTTAAACTCCTAACTTCCATGACAGGGTACGCAGCAGATCGGCAAACACGCCCGCCGCCGTCACATCATTCCCTGCGCCATAGCCGCGAAGCACCAGCGGCAGTGGCTGATAATAGTGGCTGTAGAACGCCAGGGCATTCTCGCCGTTTTTCACCTTGTACAGCGGATCGTTGCCATCCACTTCGGCAATCTTCACCCGGCAGACGCCATCCTCTTCAATGTTGCCAACATAGCGCAATACCTTACCTTCATCACGGGCTTTCGCCACGCGTGCGGCAAAGGCATCGTCAAGCTGAGGTAAATTCGCCATAAAGGCGCTGACGTCGCCGCTGTCATCAAATTCTGCTGGCAGCACCGGCTCAATCACAATATCCGAAAGCTCCAGCTCGCGGCCCGTTTCGCGCACCAGGATCAGCAGCTTGCGCGCCACGTCCATCCCGGAGAGATCGTCGCGCGGATCCGGCTCGGTGTAGCCCAGCTCGCGCGCGGCACGGGTGGCTTCCGAGAGGCTCATCCCTTCATCCAGCTTGCCGAAGATAAACGACAGGGAGCCGGAGAGGATGCCGGAGAAGCGCTGCAATTCGTCGCCCGCGTTCAGCAGGTTTTGCAGGTTCTCGATGACCGGCAGGCCCGCGCCCACGTTAGTGTCGTACAGGAACTTGCGGCGCGACTTGCTCGCCGCCAGACGCAGCTGGTGATAGTAATCCATCGACGAGGTGTTGGCCTTTTTGTTCGGCGTCACCACGTGGAAACCTTCGCGCAGGAAGTCCGCGTACTGGTCGGCCACGGCCTGGTTCGAGGTACAGTCGACGATCACCGGGTTGAGCAGATGATACTCTTTCACCAGGCGGATCAGGCGGCCCAGGTTGAACGGCTCTTTCGCCTCTTCCAGCTCCGCCTGCCAGTTTTCCAGGTTCAGACCGTGGACGTTAGTGAGCAGCGCTTTCGAATTCGCAATTCCGCAGACGCGCAGATCGATGTGCTTTTTCTTAAGCCACTCCTGCTGGCGCTTCACCTGCTCCAGCAGCGCACCGCCGACGCCGCCGACGCCAATCAGGAACAGCTCGATGACCTGATCGGTGTTGAACAGCATCTGGTGAACCACGCGCACGCCGGTGGTCGCATCGTCGTTATCGACTACAACTGAAATTGAACGCTCGGACGAGCCCTGCGCAATCGCCACGATGTTGATATTGGCACGCGCCAGCGCGGCAAAGAATTTGGCAGAGATACCACGCAGGGTGCGCATGCCGTCGCCAACGACGGAGATCACCGCCAGACGCTCCTGAATAGAGAGCGGCTCCAGCAGCTCCTCTTTCAGCTCCAGATAGAACTCTTCTTCCAGCGCACGCCGGGCGCGCAGGCAATCGCCCTGCGGTACGCAGAAGCTGATGCTGTATTCGGAAGAGGACTGGGTGATCAGCACCACCGAGATCCCGTTGCGGGACATGGCGGCAAACACGCGTGCAGCCATGCCGACCATCCCCTTCATACCCGGGCCGGAGACGCTGAACATCGCCATGTTATTCAGGTTTGAAATGCCTTTCACCGGCAGGTCATCTTCATTCGCGCTGGCGCCAATCAGCGTGCCCGGCGCTTGCGGGTTACCGGTGTTTTTAATCAGGCATGGGATCTGGAACTGGGCAATCGGGGAGATGGTACGCGGGTGAAGTACTTTGGCGCCGAAGTAGGAAAGCTCCATCGCTTCCTGATACGACATGGACTTCAGCAGCCTGGCGTCCGGCACCTGGCGCGGATCGCAGGTATAAACGCCGTCGACGTCAGTCCAGATCTCACAGCAGTCTGCACGCAGGCACGCGGCCAGCACGGCGGCGGAGTAATCAGAGCCGTTACGGCCCAGCACGACTAATTCGCCCTTCTCGTTCCCGGCGGTAAAGCCCGCCATCAGGATCATATGGTCAGAAGGGATTTTGCTCGCAGCGATACGGCGGGTTGATTCGGCAATATCAACGGTGGATTCGAGGTAGTGGCCCACCGCCAGCAGTTTTTCAACCGGGTCGATGACCGTCACGCGGTGACCGCGCGCTTCCAGCACGCCCGCCATGATGGCGATGGAGAGTTTTTCACCCCGGCAAATCAGCGCCGCGTTGATGCTGTCCGGGCACTGACCCAGCAGGCTGATACCGTGAAGGACTTGTTTAATCTGGGCAAATTCGAGTTCAACGGTGGTTTTCAGCTGCGCCAGCGGGAACCCCGGCTGGACATCTGCCAGCCCCTGAAGCAGCTCGGTGAAGATACGCTCAGCGTCGCTGATGTTCGGAAGTGCATCCTGACCACCAATGGTTTTTTCAATCATCGCCACCAGGTGGTTCGTGATTTTGGCCGGGGCAGAGAGCACGGTGGCAACCTGCCCCTGCCTGGCGTTGCTTTCCAGGATATCGGCAACGCGCAGAAAACGCTCCGCATTTGCCACTGACGTACCGCCGAACTTCAACACTCGCATGGTTCTACCTCATTTCCTTTAGCCGAAAAAAAAGCCCGCACTGTTCAGGTGCGGGCTTTTTTCTGTTTTTCCTGTACGCGTCAGCCCGCATCGTTACCTGTGGTAATGATGGTGGTTGTAGTAATGGTGGTGATGCTGATGCGTTTCATGGATGTTGTGTACTCTGTCATTATTATCTGTCTGTGCTCTATTCTTTTAGGGTTAAAGGATCGGGCACCTTAAGTCAATGAATTTTTACTTTGATCACACTTCGGGACATTCTCACGTCCCGCTGCGAGCAGATTTATTTTCATCCGAATACCCCATATGCAACCCCATTTATCAGCAAGATCGGCCATATTAAAAACTTATAACAGCATTTTACTCGGCTAATTTTTTTTCAATATCATGGAGCAATCGGTGCAGCATTGCCGTGTCGCGCTGTTCCAGACGCCCCAAGCGCTGCTGCAACCAGTCCACCATTTTCCGATCGTCAGCCACGCCCAGCTGCATAAGCAGTTTGTCAGCGCGAACGCGCAGGGCCGCCAGCTGGTTTTCATCCGTTGCTGTCACCGGTGGCTGAGAAATTTGTATTAAGGATGCTAATTGATAGCAGTAAACCATCACCGCCTGGCCCAGGTTAAGTGACGGATAATCCGCCACCATCGGCGCGCCCGTCAGCACGTCAGCCAGCTCCAGCTCTTCATTCGTCAGCCCCGAATCTTCGCGCCCAAACACCAGCGCGGCTTTCTCCAGCCACTGGCTTTTTTCTTCCAGCATGGGCACCAGTTCAGCAGGCGTGGCGTAATAGTGAAACTTCGCCCGGCTGCGCGCGGTGGTCGCGACGGTAAAGGAAATATCGTGCAGGGCGTCAGCGAGCGTCGCGTAAGTGGTTATATTATCGAGAATATCACCCGAACCGTGCGCCACCCACCGTGCGGCAGGCTCCAGATGCGCCGTGCTGTCTACAATACGCAAATCGGTAAAACCCATGGTCTTCATGGCACGCGCCGCAGCGCCAATATTTTCAGCTCTTGCTGGTGCCACCAGCACAATCGACAGATGCATTTATGCTCTCTTTTTAATCAGTTAGCAGGTAAAAATGTGATTCACTTCAACATATTACGCAGCACGAATTTACAATTTTGCAACACAAATCACCGAAATAGCGTTTCATAACAATTAAAAAAAGCTAAACTATTTTGTGACTGAACAATCAGTTAGAATGTTAACAGAAGTCTATTATCCTTATGTTTTGTAATGATAATGACCATATGAATACTCTTTTCTGATTGGATTCGTATCGTTTATCAATCAATGTCCGCAACTAGTTGGTTTATTGAAAAATTGTGACAAAGGCTAGCATTCAGCTACGATGATTTCATCAAACTGTTAACGTGCTACAATTGAACTTGATATATGTCAACGAAGCGTAGTTTTATTGGGTGTCCGGTGTCACTTAGCCTGTTATGTTGCTGTTAAAATGGTTAGGATGACAGCCGTTTTTGACACTGTCGGGTCCAGAGGGAAAGTACCCACGACCAAGCTAATGATGTTGTTGACGTTGATGGAAAGTGCATCAAGAACGCAATTACGTACTTTAGTCACGTTAGGCCGATCATGTTAATTTGCGACATGCATCAGGCAGGTCAGGGACTTTTGTACTTCCTGTTTCGATTTAGTTGGCAATTTAGGTAGCAAACATGCAGACCCCGCACATTCTTATCGTTGAAGACGAGTTGGTAACACGCAACACGTTAAAGAGCATTTTCGAAGCAGAAGGCTACGATGTCTTTGAAGCGACCGATGGCGCAGAGATGCATCAGATCCTTTCTGAAAATGATATCAACCTGGTGATTATGGATATCAACCTGCCGGGCAAAAACGGCCTTCTTCTGGCGCGCGAGTTGCGTGAACAGGCGAACGTCGCGTTGATGTTCCTGACAGGCCGTGACAACGAGGTTGATAAAATTCTTGGTCTGGAAATCGGCGCGGACGACTACATCACCAAGCCGTTTAACCCACGCGAGTTAACCATTCGTGCACGCAACCTGCTGTCCCGCACCATGAATCTGGGTACGGTCAGTGAAGAGCGTCGTAGCGTCGACAGCTACAAATTCAACGGCTGGGAACTTGATATCAATAGCCGTTCGCTGATTAGCCCGAACGGTGAGCAGTATAAACTGCCGCGCAGTGAATTCCGCGCGATGCTGCACTTCTGCGAAAACCCGGGCAAGATCCAGTCCCGTGCAGAACTGCTGAAGAAAATGACCGGTCGTGAGTTGAAGCCACACGATCGTACCGTTGACGTTACCATCCGTCGTATTCGTAAACATTTCGAATCTACGCCTGATACGCCGGAAATCATCGCCACCATCCATGGTGAAGGCTATCGTTTCTGCGGTGACCTACAGGAATAATCCGTCACGTCACGCAGTAAAAAACGGCGCATTTGCGCCGTTTTTTTTATCAATGCCACGGCATAATGGGCACCGCGCTGATCGCGTTTTTCGGTGAGCCTTCCACGACTTTGTCGGAATAAGCCAGATAAGCTAACGTGTTGCGTTTCGCATCGTAGAAACGCACCACCTGTAGCTTTTTGAACACCAGCGAGGTCCGTTTCTGGAATACGACGTCGCCCTGCGCTTTGCCGTTTTTGATTTTGTCGCTCAATTCAACCGGGCCGACCTGCTGGCAGGAAATGGCCGCGTCAGACGTATCCTCAGCCAGCCCCAGCCCGCCTTTAATCCCGCCCGTCTTTGCCCGGCTGACATAGCAGGTGACGTTTTTAACATCCGGATCGTCAAAGGCCTCCACCACAATTTTGTGGTCCGGCCCAAACATTTTGAACACGGTATCCACAGAGCCCACCTGTTCAGCCTGCGCTGCGCTTCCCGCCATGAGTACCAACGCCGTAAAGAGTAAAGCCTTGTATTTCATATTGTTACCATTCATAAAAAATTACGCTGAGCGATTATTCAACACGTTAGCTAAAAATGTAGCAAGATCACAGGATTAGAATATATCCGCACATAAACCCCTACAAAAAGCATTTATGCGCAAAAAAAACACTGAATGCTAAAACGTCAAAAAATGCTATTATCCGCTAACCTGTAAACAGGCACCTGCGGCAGTTTTAAGGATGAGGATAGTATATGGATCAGGCTGGAATTATTCGCGACCTGCTCACCTGGCTGGAAGGTCATCTCGACCAGCCATTGTCACTGGATAATGTGGCGGCAAAAGCAGGCTATTCCAAGTGGCATCTGCAAAGGATGTTCAAGGATGTCACCGGTCATGCTATCGGTGCCTATATTCGTGCACGTCGGTTATCAAAGTCTGCTGTTGCGTTGCGCCTGACCGCGCGACCCATCCTCGATATTGCCCTGCAATATCGCTTCGATTCACAGCAAACCTTTACCCGCGCCTTTAAGAAACAGTTCTCGTTAACGCCTGCGCTTTATCGCCGCTCGCCTGACTGGAGCTCCTTTGGTATGCGTCCGCCGCTGCGTCTGGGCGAATTTGCGATGCCAAAATATGAAATCATCACCCTGCCGGAAACGCACCTGGTCGGCACCACCCAGAGCTACTCCTGTTCCCTGGAGCAGATCTCCGAGTTCCGCCATCAGATGCGCGTTCAGTTCTGGCGCGAATTTTTAAGCCACGCGCCGGCGATCCCGCCGATTCTGTATGGCCTGAACGAAACGCATCCAAGCCAGGAAAAAGACGACGAGCAGGAGGTGTTTTATACCACGGCGCTCACGCCTGACATGGCGAACGGGTACATTCATGGCTCGCAGCCTGTCGTGCTGGAAGGCGGCGAATATGTAATGTTCTCATACGAAGGGTTAGGAACGGGCGTTCAGGAGTTCATCCTGACCGTTTACGGGACCTGCATGCCGATGCTGAATCTGAATCGCCGTAAAGGTCAGGACATTGAGCGCTACTATCCGGCACAGGATGCTAAACCGGAAGAAGGCCCTATCAATCTGCGTATGGAATTCCTGATTCCGGTACGTCGTTAACGCTGTAATTCGTCCAGTGCAGGGGCATCAAGATGCGAAATGTCCCCTGCCGTTTCAACCACCCACCCCGATGCCAGCCAGGCGCTTTCCTGATAGTCGATACGGGAAATGGAACAGTTGCGCAGACGCAAACGGCGCTCGGCGTAAGCCGGCAGACCCAGAATGGTGCTCACCAGGCAACCCAGCGCGATACCGTGGCTCACCAGCAGCGGACGGCTACCAGCCGGAAGCTTCAGGCACTCGGCCAGCGCGGCATGCATACGCACGCTCAGCTCCTGCATGGATTCCCCCTCCGGGATGCGACCATCTTCGGTACCGTTCACCAGCATGCGACGCCAGCCTTCTTCGGTTTCCGTCAGCGTATCGATAGGACGTTTTTCCAGCACGCCCATATCCAGCTCGCGCAGGCGCGGTTCGAGGGTGACGTCACAGCCACAGGCATCGGCGATGATGCGTGCCGTCTGCTGCGTGCGGCCTAAATCACTGGAGATAACGTGAGTGATGCCCAGCGTTCTGGCGCGCTCCGCCACCTGCCACGCTTGTTGCACACCCTTGTCGGTGAGAGGACTGTCTGACTGGCCTTGAATACGTCGCTCGGCGTTCCACTGCGTTTCACCGTGGCGAACAAGGTATACCTGTAACATGCTTTTTTTCCGTTATACTGCGATGAATTTTTTAATCGAGCTTAATTATGCACCATGTTGTCTCTGCTACCACCAATCCTGCCAAAATTCAGGCAATTCTAAGGGCATTTGAAGAGATCTTCGGCGAAGGATCCTGCCATATGGACGCCGTCGGCGTCGAGAGTGGCGTGCCGGAACAGCCGTTTGGCAGCGAGGAAACGCGCGCTGGCGCACGAAATCGCGTGGCGAATGCAAAAGCCGCCGCACCCGACGCTGACTTCTGGGTCGCGATTGAAGCGGGCATCGACGGAGGGGCAACCTTTAGCTGGGTTGTCATCGAAAGCCGCGAGCAGCGCGGCGAAGCGCGTTCAGCCACCCTGCCGCTGCCGGAGGTCATTCTGGAAAAAGTCCGCGCAGGTGAAGCGCTCGGGCCGGTGATGTCACAGTACACCGGCATTGATGAAATTGGGCGTAAAGAAGGGGCGATTGGCGTCTTTACCGCCGGCAAGCTCACCCGTTCGAGCGTTTATCACCAGGCGGTGATCCTGGCGCTGAGCCCGTTTCATAACGCGATTTATCGTTAAGTTTGTAGGCCGGATAAGGCGAAGCCGTCATCCGGCGTTTTTCAGCAATGCCGCTTCCAGCCACTGGCGCAGCTCAACCGGCGCAGACTTCAGGCTGTTCGATCCACGGGTGATCGTCGCGATGCCCGCGCCCAGCTCGTTTTTCAACTCGCGCTGGCTCATCTCACCGCGTAATAGCTCTTCAATAATCCGCACGCGCGTGCCCAGCGCCTCACGCTCGTCCGGCGTAAGCATCAGCTGCATGAGGGGTAGGTGCAAATCCTGCTCGTAAGACTGTCGAAGCAGCTCCACAAAACGAAGCCACTCCTGATGACGCTGTTCGGCCATGGCCGAGGAATACGGGGAATGCTGGGTCATGTTATGCTGCCTCTTGTACTCATTAACGAGTACAGCATAACACAACCCACGCCGATCAGTAACGTCTCTGCCACTCGGCATCGCTCATCAGGGCATCTTTCTCCCCCATGAAGTGCCGATAGTAGGCGTCATACGCCAGCACGTTCTTCACGTATCCGCGCGTTTCCGAGAACGGAATGCTTTCAACGAACGCCACGGCGTCGAGTCGCCCTGCGCTGTTGCCGAGCCACGTCCGCACGCGCCCAGGCCCTGCGTTGTACGCCGCTGACGCGAAGATGCGGTTATTACCGAACTGCTGATAGACATACTGCAAGTAGCTGGTACCGATATTGATGTTGGTATCCGGATCCAGCAGCTGGGACGGGCTGCTGTATCCCGGGATATTAAACATCTTCACCGTGTGCGTCGCGGTGCCCGGCATAATCTGCATCAGGCCGCTGGCCCCCACCGGAGAACGCACTTTCGGGTTCCAGGCGCTCTCCTGGCGCGCGATCGCCATTGCGTAGCTCTGCGGGATATCTTTGTCGCGGGTGTAGCGCTCAAAGAGATCGTTGTACGCCAGCGGGAAACGCTCCTCGAGATGATCCCACAGCTTGCCGGCGATCGTCGCCTGTACGCTCAGATCCCACCAGCGATTATCAAACGCGTAGCGGGCAAGCTGCGCCTTCTCATCGACGGTACGGCTGGTCACCAGATTGGCCCACTCGCTGCGCGCGGTATTATCCAGATTCCAGTACATCAGCTCGCGCACGCGGGCCATTTCTGGCCCCTGGGTCAGCGCCGGGTTCGCGTTGGCGGGCGCTTTGTCGATTTTAAGCGTGTACTCCTCACCCAGACGCTGTGCCGCCGCCATTGGGTAGAAGCCGCGCTGCTGCATCAGGGAGTGGAGGATCGCTTTGGCTTCGTCTTCACGGCCACGCTCCAGCAGCAGGTCCGCCTGCCAGTAACGCCACTCATCTTTCTCTTTGGCATCCATCGGCAGACGCGCCAGCCAGGTATTGAGGCCGCGGCGGTCGCCCGTGCCCAGCGCCATGCGCACGCGGCGCTCGACAAGCGAGGTCGAGTTTGAGCGCATGATCGCATCGTCACGCCAGCGCGCCTGTTCGTCGGTGACATCCGTGCCCATCAGTCGCCACGCTACAATGTCGCGCAGCTCCTGGGTTTGATCGTCATTAAGCTGCTGAGCCTGCACCAGCTGCGGGATCATCAGCCGCGCGTTTTCCACATCGTCACGCGCCACGCTGGCAAAGGCTACCGCCGCCATTTGACGGGTAAAATCGGTCGCGCCGGTGGTACGCGCAAACGTCAGCACGGTGTTGGGATCGTTTGCCAGACCGATAACGGCAGACGCAATGGTCTGATAATCCGCTGGCATCTGGCCCGCCAGCACGTTGACCAGTCGGGTGTTTCCGGCCTTCATTGCCAGGCGAATACGTTCCAGGTAAGCGAGCGGATCCTGCTTGCCCGAGGCGCGCCAGGCGCTGAAAAGCGGGTCACAGGCGTTTGGCTGGCTTTTGCCCGTCAACCACAGATCTTTCGCCCCGGCCCAGGCTTCCTCCTGCTGACCGGTCGCCCATTTCGCATAATAGTAATTACACTGCGCTTCCGTCGCACCCGGTTTATCCGGGCTGAAGGCCAGCAGGCCGCGCCAGTCTTCACGACGGGCCAGCTCGTTCACGAACCGGGATTTCAGGGTGCGCGCAGGCGGCAGGGTCGGGTTCGCCTGAATGAAGTTATTCACGGTGACGGTCGGTTGATTCATGAGATCGTCCGTGATCTGGCGATACTCAAGGTACGGATACAGCGGATAATCCTTCAGCGTCGGCATCAGCGCCTGCACGGTATCCATCTGCTTGTTGTCCCATGCCTGTTTAATCTGGGCATAGCGGTTACGTTGTTCATCCAGTGAATCGGCATGCACCGCCTGGCTTACCGCCATTACGCATACGCTGGCAGCCAGCAGACGCCAGACCACCCGTTTGGCTTTTTCCACAAGCTCTTCCTCATTGTTTTTCGTTAGTTGCAGCGTCTTGCCACGTCAAAGTTACCTCAACTTATGCTAACCAGGCATCCCACAACGCGCCACGTCGTGGACACTTTTTTACCTTTCTTGCGCGTTTTAACACTCCCGACGTTCCTGGCTGGGATTAGGGCGTGAAAAAGGCTACACTTCGAGGCTGAAATTCATTCTCATCACGATAAAAGAGGCGAAGTCCAACGTGGCTCAATTCGTTTATACCATGCATCGTGTCGGCAAAGTTGTCCCGCCGAAACGTCATATTCTTAAAAATATCTCGCTGAGCTTCTTCCCGGGCGCAAAAATTGGTGTTCTGGGTCTCAACGGTGCCGGTAAGTCCACCCTGCTGCGCATCATGGCCGGCATCGATACAGACATCGAAGGTGAAGCCCGTCCGCAGCCTGGCATCAAGATCGGCTACCTGCCACAGGAACCTCAGCTGAACCCGGAGCACACCGTGCGTGAATCCGTTGAAGAAGCGGTGTCCGAGGTGGTTAACGCGCTGAAAGGTCTGGATGAAGTGTATGCCAAATACGCCGAGCCGGATGCGGACTTCGACAAACTGGCCGCTCAGCAGGGCAAATATGAAGAGATTATCCAGGCGCACGACGGTCACAACCTGAACGTGCAGCTGGAGCGCGCGGCGGATGCCCTTCGTCTGCCGGACTGGGATGCGAAAATCGCGAATCTCTCCGGTGGTGAACGCCGCCGCGTGGCGCTGTGCCGCCTGCTGCTGGAAAAACCAGACATGCTGCTGCTCGACGAACCAACCAACCACCTGGATGCGGAATCCGTGGCCTGGCTGGAGCGCTTCCTGCACGACTTCGAAGGTACTGTGGTGGCCATTACCCACGACCGTTACTTCCTCGACAACGTGGCAGGCTGGATCCTGGAGCTGGACCGCGGTGAAGGGATTCCGTGGGAAGGCAACTACTCCTCCTGGCTGGAGCAGAAAGATCAGCGTCTGGCGCAGGAAGCTTCTCAGGAAGCGGCGCGCCGTAAGTCTATTGAGAAAGAGCTGGAGTGGGTTCGTCAGGGCGCGAAAGGCCGTCAGTCCAAGGGCAAAGCCCGTCTGGCGCGCTTCGAAGAGCTGAACAACACCGAATACCAGAAGCGTAACGAAACCAACGAACTGTTTATCCCGCCTGGAGCACGTCTGGGGGATAAAGTGGTTGAAGTGACCAACCTGCGTAAGTCATACGGCGACCGCCTGCTGATCGACGATCTGACCTTCTCCGTACCGAAAGGTGCGATTGTGGGCATTATCGGTCCGAACGGCGCGGGTAAATCGACCCTGTTCCGCATGATGTCCGGTCAGGAGCAGCCTGACAGCGGCTCTATCACCCTCGGTGAGACCGTGAAGCTGGCGTCCGTGGACCAGTTCCGCGACGCGATGGACAACAGCAAAACCGTGTGGGAAGAAGTGTCCGGCGGGCTGGATATCATGCGTATCGGCAATACCGAGATGCCAAGCCGCGCCTATGTTGGCCGCTTTAACTTCAAGGGCACCGACCAGGGCAAACGCGTGGGCGAGCTGTCCGGCGGTGAGCGTGGTCGTCTGCACCTGGCGAAACTGCTTCAGGTTGGCGGCAACGTTCTGCTGCTCGATGAACCGACCAACGACCTGGACATCGAAACCCTGCGCGCGCTGGAAAACGCCCTGCTGGAGTTCCCGGGCTGCGCCATGGTTATCTCGCACGACCGCTGGTTCCTGGACCGTATCGCGACCCACATCCTGGACTACCAGGACGAAGGTAAAGTGGAGTTCTTCGAAGGTAACTTCACCGAATACGAAGAGTACAAGAAACGCACGCTGGGCGCTGACGCGCTGGAGCCGAAGCGTATTAAGTACAAGCGTATTGCTAAGTAAGTGCCCAAAAAAGCCGGGTGGCGCTCACGCTTACCCGGCCTAAGGTTCTGCGCTGTTTGTAGGCCGGGTAAGGCGAAGCCGCCACCCGGCTTTTTTATTTGCCCACGTAATACCGCTTCACCTCGTCAAACTGCATCGCAAACTCGATATAGCTCATCAGCGCGGGCGAATTGAGCTTACGGCTCGGATAGGCCAGCCACAGATCGTTTCCCTCAACGCTCCACTCGGGCAGCACTTTCACCAGCGCGCCCCTTTCGATTTTGTCTTCCAGCAGGAATGCGGGTAACAGCGTGATCCCCGCCCCGGCAATCGCGCACTCGCGGGCGTACACCAGGTTATCCGTCAGATGGGCGTTATCCGGCAGAAAGCGATAATCCTCGCTCTCGCTCTGCAACAACCATTCAGCCCAGGATTTATGGATAATACAACGGTGATCCACCAGCTGTCGGGGATGGGTTAACGGCTCCCGGCGCGCCAGATAGTCGGGCGATGCCAGCATGTAGCGTGGACAGTGCCCTATCATGCGGCCGATCAGGGAAGAGTCCTGAGGTTTCCCGGTTCGCAGGGCAACGTCGAAACCCGACTCCACAAGATCGAGGACATCATCTGAAATTGAGACATCGAGCGAAACGTCAGGATAGCGAAGCTGGAACTCGGCATTCATATGCGCCAGCAGGGTCGCGCCAATCCCCGCCGGACACGTAATACGCAGCCGTCCGCTGGGGTTTTCGCGCAGGCGCTGAATGGCATACTCCGCCCGCTCGCTGGCCGCCAGCATCTCGCGACAGTGCACCAGATAGTGCTCGCCCGCGAACGTCAGGCTGATCCTGCGCGTGGTGCGATTCAGCAGACGGATCCCCACCTGCTGTTCAAGCTGGCTGATGCGCTGGCTGACGCTGGATTTCGGCAGCTCAGCTTTCAGCGCCGCCGCGGTAAAGCTGCCCATTTCAGCCACCAGCGCAAACAGCGCCATATCCTGAAGCTGTTTAAACATGATTGTTCACCCCGTGCGAACGGTGAGCTCTGGATTGTCCATCTTATCACGCAGCTGACCCCTTACCAGACTAGCCTCAACAAGACGCATTTCATCGAGGAGCACAGGTCAGTGAAATGATTGCGCCGCAGGGGTGTATGCGTGGGGAGTAGTGGTTGAGTGCTGAGTGGATAATTCCCCTCACCCTAACCCTGCTCCCCCATCATCTCTTTCACCAGCTCGACGCAGCGCAGGAAACGGGTGTCGTAGTCCGACTCTTCAACATGCACAAACTCAACGTTGTTTTCGTTAAGCATCTCAACCAGCATGGTCTGGAACTCGCGCCTGTCTACCGAGCTGCCCAGGCTGCGCATGCCGTCGGCCACCCACGGCGTGTTGTTTTCCAGCAGGATCACCAGGTCAAAGCGATATTCGTCAATCAGCGCCTGCACAAACGGGTGCTCGCGTCCTTCGTACTTTTTACAGAACGCCTGCGTGGTGACGAAATCAGTATCAATAAACGCGACTTTGTTGGCGTATTTCACCGCAAAATCAATGTACTGGGCGTGTCCCAGCGCAATTTTATCGTAGTCGGAATACTGCAATGCCATCTCGTCACCGCCGAGGTGTGAGAAGACGTAATCGCGTCCGTACTCCCACGCGCTGGTGGTGTTGAAGATATTCGCCAGCTTATTGACCAGCGTCGATTTGCCGCTCGACTCGCCGCCAAGGATCGCCACCGTACGCACGAAGAACGGCTTCACCTCGGTCGGGATGTAGTCCCAGTAACGGAACGGGTTCTCGCGGATCTGCGCCCCGCTGATGTTCATAAAGGTGCGTTTAGGATCGATCAGCACCGTCTCGATGCCCAGATGCTCGCGGAACTGCGGCGCGTCGGACTCTTCAGAGGTGTAGATCCAGTTAGGCGTAATGCCCTTCTCTTCCATAAACGCTTTGACGCCGTTGCTCCACACGTCCCAGCCGTGCGGATACGGCTCCATGCCCTCTTCATTAAAGGCATGAATGCGAATATTTTTCTGATACTTAAACGTCTGAAGCAGCCAGCGCAGGCGGTCCGGCACCGTGGGCTGCTGCGACATAGCGCTGTCTTCAAACAGCTGGCGATCGCGGGTCTCATCGTAACCCATGATGATATGCAGCTCGTCGACCTGGCTACAGGCGCGCTGGATCAGATAGATGTGCCCGGTATGCAGCGGGTAGAACTTGCCGAACACCACGCCAATGTTCTTTTGCATCCGCGGAAATTCAAGCCCCAGAAAACGGTGCAGCGCTTCAAGCTTCTGCGCGCTGGGGCTTTTGATTTTGGCGTTCAGCAGTTGGCTCAGGTAGCCCTTGGTCATGCCGCTGGCGTCCGCCACCTGCTGCAACGTGCAGCCCTTCTGGCGGATCGCGGTCTTGATGTAGTCAAATGATGACATAAATTACGGTGCCTCCTGCAAAATCGAATACGTAATTATAAGTCGTCAAAGACATTTAACGCATCAGCGAGTTTTTTAACGCCAAAAACCTGCATCCCTTCCGGGATTTTTTTCGGCACGTTGGCGGCCGGAACAATCGCGCGGCGGAAGCCATGTTTTGCCGCTTCGGAGATACGCTCCTGTCCGCTCGGCACCGGGCGAATTTCGCCCGCCAGCCCCACTTCGCCAAACACCACCAGATCCTGCGGCAGCGGTCTGTCGCGCAGGCTGGAGACCATCGCCAGCAGCAGCGCCAGGTCCGCGCTGGTTTCGGTCACCTTTACGCCACCCACCACGTTGACGAACACATCCTGATCCGCCATTTGCAGGCCGCCGTGACGGTGCAGCACCGCCAGCAGGATCGCCAGGCGGTTCTGTTCCAGACCGACCGCCACGCGCCGTGGGTTGCCCATCATCGAGTGATCCACCAGCGCCTGAATTTCGACGAGCAGCGGACGCGTCCCCTCCCACAGCACCATCACCGAACTCCCGGACGTAATCTCGTCGCCACGGCTCAGGAAGATGGCCGACGGGTTGCTGACTTCGCGAAGCCCCTGCTCGGTCATGGCAAAAACGCCCAGCTCATTCACCGCGCCGAAGCGGTTTTTGTGGCTGCGCAGGGTACGGAAGCGGGAGTCCGCATCGCCGTCGAGCATCACCGAGCAGTCGATACAGTGCTCCAGCACCTTCGGCCCCGCCAGCGAGCCGTCTTTGGTGACGTGGCCGACCATCACAATCGCCACGCCGCGCGTTTTGGCAAAGCGCGTTAAATACGCAGCCGTTTCACGCACCTGCGCCACGCTGCCCGGCGAGGACTGAATGTCCGCCATGTGCATCACCTGGATGGAGTCGATCACCATCAGCTTCGGCTGCTCTTCTTCGGCGATCATGCAGATTTGCTCGATGCTGGTTTCCGACAGCATATTCAGGTTACCGGTCGGCAGGCCGAGACGGTGAGCGCGCATCGCCACCTGCTGGAGGGATTCTTCACCCGTCACGTACAGGGTTTTCATCTGTTCGGCGAGCTTGCAGAGCGTTTGCAGCAGCAGGGTCGATTTGCCCGCGCCCGGGTTACCGCCGATCAGAATCGCGCTGCCCGGCACCACGCCGCCGCCGAGCACGCGGTCAAATTCTTTGAATCCGGTTGAGAAGCGCGGCAGCGCCTCAAGGCTGATATCCGAAAGTTTTTGTACTTTCGACACGCCTGCATTGCCCGCATAGCCGCTCAGCCGTTCATTGCGGGCCACGCTCGGCGAAGCCGCCACACCACGCACTTCGGTGATGGTGTTCCAGGCATGACAGGCGCTGCATTGCCCCTGCCAGCGCGGATAATCCGCACCACATTCATTACAGACAAATGCGCGTTTTGGAGCTTTCGCCACGGTTTACCTCGTTATTTCTGTGCGGCCTGCGTGCCGGGTGGCGCTTACGCTTACCCGGCCTACAGCGCAGACCGTTATTTCTGGTTGATGCTGCCGGAGAGAATGCAGAACACCCCCATCAGGTCAGCGTGACGGATAGTGACTTCCGTCTTTTCATTCACTTTTGGCTTGGCGTGGTAGGCAATACCCAGACCGGCAGCTTTGATCATCGGCAGATCGTTCGCGCCATCGCCGATGGCGACGGTCTGCTCGACCGGAACGTCATATTTTTCCGCCAGACGCGTCAGCGTACTGGCTTTGTACTGCGCATCCACGATGTCGCCGATGACCTGTCCGGTCAGCTTGCCGTCCATGATCTCCAGCTCGTTTGCCACCACGGTTGTCAGACGCAGCTTGTCACGCAGGTAATCGGCAAAGAAGGTGAACCCACCGGAGGCAATCGCCACTTTCCAGCCGAGCGTCTCCAGCTTGAGCACCAGCTGCGTCAGCCCCGGCATCAGGGGCAGTTCATCGCGCACCTGACGCAAAATGTTCGCATCGGCTCCCTTCAGCGTCGCCACGCGTTGTCGCAAGCTGGCGGTGAAATCCAGCTCGCCGCGCATCGCGCGCTCGGTGACGTCCGCCACCAGCTCGCCGCTGCCCGCCAGTTTAGCGATCTCGTCGATACATTCGATCTGAATGGCGGTAGAGTCCATGTCCATCACCAGCAGGCCCGGCGTTTTCAGGTGCGGGATCTTGCCGAGCGGGGCAACGTCCAGCCCGGCATCGTGTGCCAGGCGCGTAGCGCGCTGCGTCAGGGAACCCGCGAGGCGAATGACCTGATAATCTTCCACGCACCAGGCCGCAACGATGACCATCGCTGCGCCCAGTTTGGTTTGATACTGGGTCAGGCGTTGCTTATCCAGGCCGCGTCCGTACAGCAGCCAGCCGCTACGGCCAGCGTGGTAATCGAGAGGCATCACCTCATCGCCACTTAACGAGAGCGGCAATCCTGGCCATAAAGAGACATCCGTTGGCAGGTCGCACCAGGTAATGTTCGGCATTGAAGCTCCTGTAATTTCGTTCGCGCCGGAAGGTTCCCGAGGGAAAATAACGCATGAGGCTACCCTGTAACCATCACTTCTGGCAACATTAAGCCGTAAATTTTCAGCAGGTGGAATATGGCTCGCGCAAAACTGAAATTCCGGCTTCATCGCGCCGTGATTGTCCTGATCTGTCTCGCCCTGTTAGTGGCGCTGATGCAGGGGGCATCCTGGTTTAGCCAGAATCACCAACGGCAACGTAACCCGCAGTTTGAAGAGCTGGCCCGCACGCTGGCGCGCCAGGTGACGCTTAACGTCGCGCCGTCTATGCGCACCGAAACGCCGGACGACAAGCGGATAGCCCAGGTATTGCGCCAGCTCACGGAAAACAGCCGCATTCTGGATGCGGGCGTGTACGATGAACAGGGCGACCTGATTGCCCGCGCGGGTGAGCATGTCGACGTGCGCGACAGGCTGGCGCTGGACGGCAAAAAAGCCGGCGGTTATTTCAGTCAGCAAATCGTCGAACCTATTGAGGGCAAAAATGGTCCACTCGGCTATTTACGCCTGACGCTCGATACCCACACCCTGCCAACCGAAGCCAAACAGGTGGATAACACCACCAATATTTTGCGCCTGATGCTGCTCCTCTCGCTGGCGATTGGCGTGGTACTGGCGCGTACGCTGCTGCAAGGCAAACGTACCCGCTGGCAGCAGTCGCCGTTCCTGCTAACCGCCAGCAAGCCGGTTCCCGAAGAGGAAGAGAGCGAGAAGAAAGAATAGTGATAAAGTAGGCAGATGATTCGGAAAAGGAACTCTGCCATGACGACGTTACGCCTGCTTATCTCTGACTCTTACGATCCCTGGTTTAATCTCGCGGTGGAAGAGTGCATCTTCCGCCAGATGCCCGCCACTCAGCGCGTGCTGTTTCTCTGGCGCAACGCCGATACGGTCGTCATTGGCCGCGCGCAAAACCCGTGGAAAGAGTGTAACACCCGCCGTATGGAAGAGGACAACGTCCGCCTTGCGCGCCGCAGCAGCGGCGGCGGCGCGGTGTTTCACGATCTGGGCAATACCTGCTTTACCTTTATGGCGGGCAAGCCTGAATACGATAAAACCATCTCGACCACCATTGTCCTCAACGCGCTCAATGCGCTCGGCGTGAAGGCCGAAGCCTCCGGACGTAACGATCTGGTCGTGAAAACGCCCGAGGGCGACCGGAAAGTGTCAGGCTCCGCCTACCGCGAGACCCTGGATCGCGGATTCCACCACGGTACCCTCCTGCTGAACGCCGACCTGAGCCGTCTGGCGAACTACCTCAACCCGGACAAGAAAAAGCTCCAGGCGAAAGGGATCACCTCCGTACGCGGTCGCGTGACGAATCTGGTGGAACTGCTGCCGGGCATTACTCACGAGCAAATTTGCGATGCGATCCGTGAAGCCTTCTTTGAGCATTACGGCGAGCGCGTGGAGGCGGAAGTGATCTCCCCCGATAAGACCCCCGACCTGCCCAACTTCGCTGAAACCTTTGCCCGCCAGAGCAGCTGGGAGTGGAACTTCGGCCAGGCACCGGCGTTTTCACACCTGCTGGACGAGCGCTTCACCTGGGGCGGCGTCGAGCTGCACTTTGACGTGGAAAAAGGCCATATCACCCGTACGCAGGTGTTTACCGATAGCCTGAATCCGGCACCGCTGGAGGCGCTGGCGGCACGGTTGCAGGGCTGTTTGTATCGGGCGGATATGCTGCAACAGGAGTGTGACGCGGTACTTGTTGATTTTCCGGAACAGGAACAAGAGTTGCGGGACTTATCGGCGTGGATTGCGCAGGCAGTACGCTAGTAAAAAAGCCCGCTGGCGCTGCGCTTAGCGGGCCTGGAAAACCGTAGGCCGGGTCAGGCAAAGCCGCCACCCGGCACAACAGCTCTTACTCTTTATCGCCCAGCAGAACGGATTCCAGCGCGATTTTGATCATGTCGTTGAAGGTGGTCTGACGCTCGGCAGCGGTGGTCTGCTCGTGGGTACGGATGTGGTCAGACACGGTGCAGATGGTCAGCGCTTTCGCACCAAACTCAGCCGCCACGCCGTAGATACCGGCCGCTTCCATTTCTACGCCCAGGATGCCGTATTTTTCCATCACGTCGAACATGTCGCCTTCTGGCGAGTAGAACAGATCGGCAGAGAACAGGTTGCCCACGCGCGCGTCAACGCCCAGTGCTTTTGCCGCGTCAACCGCGTTACGCACCATGTCGAAGTCGGCGATTGCCGCAAAATCGTGATCCTTAAAGCGGATGCGGTTAACTTTAGAGTCGGTACACGCGCCCATGCCGATCACCACGTCACGCAGCTTAACGTCCATACGCACCGCACCGCAGGAGCCAACGCGGATGATTTTCTTCACGCCGAAATCGGTGATCAGCTCTTTGGTGTAGATGGAGCAGGACGGGATACCCATACCGTGGCCCATAACGGAGATTTTGCGGCCTTTATAGGTACCGGTGAAGCCCAGCATGCCGCGCACGTTGTTCACTTCACGCACGTCTTCGAGGAAAGTTTCTGCAATGTGCTTCGCGCGCAGCGGGTCGCCAGGCATCAATACGACGTCAGCGAAATCACCCATTTCTGCATTAATGTGAGGAGTTGCCATCTTCAGTTCCTTTTCATTTGTTTTTTTTTGCCCGGTGGCGCTTCGCTTACCGGGCCTACGGTTTTGTAGGCCGGGTTAGGCTCAGCCGCCACCCGGCAATGACATCAGAACATAGCCTTGCCATATTCCATGTCAGACGTACCAAAGTATTTCGCAATTGTCTGGCCGATGTCCGCGAAGGTTTCACGGTGCCCCAGCGAACCCGGTTTTACTTTCGGGCCGTACACCAGCACCGGAATGTGCTCGCGGGTGTGGTCGGTACCGGTCCAGGTTGGGTCACAGCCGTGGTCGGCGGTCAGGATCAGAATGTCATCTTCCCCCACCAGCTCCATCAGCTCTGGCAGACGGCGGTCGAACAGCTCCAGCCCTGCCGCGTAACCTGCTACATCGCGACGGTGGCCCCAGGAGGAGTCGAAGTCCACGAAGTTGGTGAAAACAATGGTCTTATCGCCCGCCTCTTTCATCTCTTTGATGGTAGCGTCGAACAGCGCATCCAGACCGGTCGCTTTGACCTTTTTGGTAATGCCGCAGTTGGCGTAAATGTCCGCGATTTTACCGACGGAAACGACCTGACCGCCTTTCTCGTCGACGAGCTTTTGCAGCACGGTAGGTGCCGGTGGCTCAACGGCCAGGTCGTGACGGTTACCGGTACGCTGGAAGTTACCCGCTTTGTCGCCGATAAACGGACGTGCGATCACGCGGCCAATGTTGTAGCCGCCTTCGGTCAGCTCTTCACGGGCGATTTCGCACAGCTCGTAGAGTTTATCCAGGCCAAACGTCTCTTCGTGGCAGGCAATCTGGAACACGGAGTCAGCAGAGGTGTAGAAAATCGGCTTGCCGGTTTTCATGTGCTCTTCGCCGAGCTGATCCAGAATCACGGTACCGGAAGAGTGGCAGTTACCGAGGTAGCCCGGCAGGTTGGCGCGCTTCACCAGCTTATCGAGCAGCTCCTGCGGGAAGCTGTTCTCGTGATCGGAGAAGTAACCCCAGTCGAACAGCACCGGCACACCGGCGATTTCCCAGTGGCCGGACGGGGTATCTTTCCCGGAAGAGAGCTCGTGCGCCCAGGCGTAGGCGCCCACGACTTCCGCGTTACCGTCCATACCGGCTGCGATTTTACCGGTAGAGCCTTCATGCGCTTTTACCAGCCCGAGGCGGGTCAGATTTGGCAGGTTCAGAGGGCCTTTACGACCGTTATCCGCTTCGCCTTTTGCACAGGCTTCCGCGATGTGACCCAGGGTATCGGAACCCACGTCACCAAAACGTTCTGCATCTTCGGTTGCGCCGATGCCGAATGAGTCCAGCACCATAATAAATGCACGTTTCATAATTGTTCTCCGTACTTAGTGCTTCATAAAAATGCGATCAGATCAGTATACCGCTATTCAGTGATACGACGATAGACCGTCGGTGTGGTTTCCGGTGCTTTATCGTCAAGAGATATTGCCGCTTTCACCGCTTTCGCCGCGTCCTGCCAGCTGGCTTCGTCCTTCGCGTGGATCACCGCCAGCGGACGTTGACCGTCAACGCTGTCGCCCAGACGGGCCATATCGGTAAAGCCGACGTTGTAATCAATGGTGTCCGATGCCTGACGACGACCGCCGCCCATAGACACGACAGCCATGCCGAGCGCGCGGGTGTCTATGGCGGAGACAAAACCTTCGCTGTCCGCGTAGACCGCCTTGCTGAGCATCGCGGTTGGCAGGTATTTCGCATAGTTTTCCACGAAGTCGGTCGGGCCTTTCTGCGCCGCCACCATACGGCCAAAGATCTCCGCCGCTTTGCCGTTGTCCAGCACCGCCTGAAGCTTCGCGCGGGCTTCCGCATCGTCTTTGGCCAGCTTGCCGGAAATCAGCATCTCCACGCACAGCGCCATGGTGACGTCGAACAGGCGCGGGTTGCGGTATTCGCCAGTGAGGAACTGCACGGCTTCGCGGACTTCAACGGCGTTACCGGCGCTGGAGGCCAGCACCTGGTTCATGTCGGTCAGCAGTGCGGTGGTGCGCACGCCCGCGCCGTTGGAGACGCCAACGATCGCTTCGGCAAGCTGAGCAGAGAGTTCATAGGTCGGCATAAACGCGCCGCTGCCCACCTTCACGTCCATCACCAGCGCGTCCAGCCCTTCCGCCAGTTTTTTGGCGAGGATAGAGGCGGTGATCAGCGGAATGGAGTCTACGGTGGCGGTAATATCGCGCGTCGCGTAAAAACGCTTGTCTGCCGGCGCAAGAGAGCTGGTCTGGCCGATAATCGCCACGCCAACGTCTTTAATAATCTCGCGGAAGCGATTGTCATCCGGGAAGATATCGAAGCCCGGAATGGCTTCCAGTTTGTCGAGCGTACCGCCGGTGTGGCCCAGGCCGCGCCCGGAGATCATGGGAACGTAACCGCCACAGGCTGCCACCATAGGGCCGAGCATCAGCGAAGTCACATCCCCCACGCCGCCGGTGGAGTGTTTGTCCACAATCGGGCCGTTGAGGTTGAGGCTTTTCCAGTCCAGAACGGTTCCTGAATCTCGCATCGCCATGGTCAGCGACACGCGCTCAGGCATCGACATATCGTGGAAGAAAATGGTCATCGCCAGGGCAGCAATCTGCCCTTCTGAGACGGTGTTGTCACGAATGCCGTTGATGAAGAAGCGGATCTCTTCGTCGCTTAAAGCAAGACCATCACGTTTTTTACGAATAATTTCTTGTGCGAGAAACACGGTAACCTCCATGCGGAATCGGGGGAGTTGTGGCGGGTACACTTACCCGCCCTGCGATCCTGTAGGCCGGATAAGCGAAGCGTCATCCGGCATTGTCTGGCAATCAGTAGCTGCTTGCGCTCTTACCGTCGCCGTGACCCAGCGCTTTCAGCAGGCTGGCCAGCAGGCTGGACGCGCCGAAACGGTAGTGACGGGAATCCGCCCAGTCGGCACCAAACAGCTCGTCGGCAATTGCCAGGAACTGCTGCGCGTCTTCGGCGGTACGTACGCCGCCCGCAGGTTTGAAGCCAACGGTTTTGGATACGCCCATATCGCGAATGACTTCCATCATGATGCGCGCGCTTTCCGGCGTGGCGTTGACGGGCACTTTACCGGTAGAGGTTTTAATGAAATCTGCGCCAGCGTTGATGGAGATTTCAGACGCCTTACGAATCAGCGCTTCTTCTTTCAGCTCGCCGGTTTCGATGATCACTTTCAGCAGCACGTTTGCCGCCGCACAGGCGTCTTTACAGGCTTTCACCAGGTCAAAGCCAACCTGCTCATTGCCGGCAATCAGCGCGCGGTACGGGAAGACCACGTCAACTTCGTCTGCGCCGTAGGCAATCGCCGCGCGGGTTTCCGCCAGCGCAATCTCAATGTCGTCATTGCCGTGCGGGAAGTTAGTCACGGTTGCAATGCGCACGTCCGGCGTGCCCTGCTCTTTCAGCGTTTTGCGGGCAATCGGGATAAAGCGCGGGTAGATACAAACGGCGGCGGTGTTACCCACTGGCGTTTTCGCCTGATGGCACAGGGCGATGACTTTTTCATTGGTGTCGTCATCGTTCAGGGTGGTCAGGTCCATCAGCTTCAACGCGCGCAGGCTGCTTGCAGTTAAATCGGTCATAACATTCTCCAACGGCAGTGCCGTATCAATTTTACCTTGCGGGTCTGTGAGTATTCTAACATTCACCCGCCTCTACACTTCGACATTCATCACAGTTAATGAAAACTGTGTGCAAATTTGCATTACTGTAATGAGATCTTCTTCAAACTTTCATGCACCAACCGCCGACTAAAGCAGCGATACCCCCTGTCGGATCAAAAGCGCCAACGGGCTGGCTTTCTACAATTCGTTCACCATCCGCAGAACCCTCAAGGAAGTTGAACATGCCCGACGCCCTGCAACAACGATGCCAGCACATTGTGACAAGCCCGGTGTTAACCCCGGAACAAAAACGTCATTTTCTGGCGCTGGAAGCGGAAAACAATCTGCCCTATCCCGCTCTGCCAGAGGCGGCACGCGCCGCGCTGGATGAGGGATTTATCTGCGACATGTTCGAAGGCCATGCGCCTTACAAACCGCGCTACGTGCTGCCGGACTACGCTAAATTCCTGGCTAACGGTTCAGAATGGCTGGAGCTGGAAGGGGCGAACGATCTGGATGATGCCCTCTCGCTGCTCACTATCCTTTACCACCACGTTCCGTCCGTCACGTCCATGCCGGTCTATCTGGGCCAGCTTGATGAAATCCTCAGTCCTTATGTTAAAATTCTAACACAGGATGAAATCGATAGCCGAATAAAACGTTTCTGGCGCTATCTGGACCGCACCCTGCCAGACGCCTTTATGCATGCTAATATCGGCCCGGCGGATACGCCCGTCACCCGCGCCATTCTGCGCGCAGATGCTGAACTGAAGCAGGTTGCGCCGAATCTGACCTTTATCTACGACCCGGACGTTACCCCCGACGATTTGCTGCTGAGCGTGGCGAAAAACATTTGTGAGTGCAGCAAGCCGCATATTTCCAACGGTCCGGTGAATGATAAAATTTTCACAAAAGGTCGCTATGGCGTGGTGAGCTGTTACAACTCCCTGCCGCTCGCAGGCGGCGGCAGCACGCTGGTGCGCCTTAACCTGAAAGCGATTGCGGAGCACAGCCACTCCCCGGAAGACTTTTTCACCCGTACCCTGCCCCACTACTGTCAGCAGCAAATCGCAATAATCGACGCGCGCTGCGATTTTTTATATGAGCAGTCCGGCTTCTTTGAGAATAGCTTCCTGGTAAAAGAGGGGCTGATTGATGCCGATCGTTTTGTGCCGATGTTTGGTATGTACGGCCTGGCCGAAGCGGTGAACGTACTGTGCGAGAAAGCAGGCATAGCGGGACGGTACGGTAAAAGCGAGCAGGCCAATGCGCTGGGCTACCGCATCAGTGAACAGCTTGCGGCGTTTGTTGAAAACACGCCGGTGAAATACGGCTGGCAGCATCGCGCAATGCTGCATGCGCAGTCAGGGATCAGTTCTGATTCGGGCACCACGCCGGGGGCGCGTCTGCCGTACGGTGACGAGCCGGATCCCATCAGCCACCTGCTCGCCGTAGCGCCACAC
The DNA here is from genome assembly GCF_014895905.1 of Enterobacter cloacae complex sp. P15RS. Taxonomy (NCBI): domain Bacteria; kingdom Pseudomonadati; phylum Pseudomonadota; class Gammaproteobacteria; order Enterobacterales; family Enterobacteriaceae; genus Enterobacter; species Enterobacter cloacae complex sp. P15RS. The sequence goes on from NZ_JADBQL010000025.1 coordinate 224,697, forward strand.
CATAAACACTATCACTCGGGGATCAGCGATATTCTTACCCTTGATGAGACGGTCAAACGCAATCCTCAGGCGGTGGTGCAGCTGTGCCTGGGGGCGTTTAACGCCGGTATGCGTGAATTCACCGCGAATGTGGCGGGAAACGAACTGGTGCGCGTTACCGGGTATATGGTTCGCTTGTCGGATCTGGAGAAATACCGGGAAGCGGGTTCGAGAACGAACACCACGTGGCTGGGTGAAGAGGCCGCGCGCAATACCCGTATTCTGGAACGTCAGCCGCGCGTGATTAGTCATGAACAACAGATGCGCTTTAGTTAGTCAGGTCATCCCCTTCTCCTGCGTGGACGGGCCGGGCAGTCGCCTGGCGCTGTTCCTCCAGGGCTGTAACCTGCGCTGCAAAACCTGCCACAATTCGTGGACGATAGGGCGCTGCAACGACTGCGGCGAGTGCGTTCCTCACTGCCCTCATGACGCGCTGACTCTTCAGGCCGGGCGCGTCTGGTGGCAGGAAAGTCACTGTCAGCAGTGCGACACCTGTCTGCACCTGTGTCCGCAGCAGGCGACGCCGATGGCGCAGCGCTACAGCGTCGAGGAGATCCTCGCCCGGGTCCGCACGTCTGCGCCTTTTATTGAGGGCGTGACCGTCAGCGGGGGTGAAGCCACCACACAGCTGCCGTTTGTGGTGGCGCTGTTCACCGCGATCAAAGCCGATCCGTCCCTGCGCCATCTGACGTGCCTGGTAGACAGCAACGGTATGTTAAGCGAAACCGGCTGGCAAAAGCTGTTACCGGTGTTTGACGGCGCGATGGTGGATCTGAAAGCCTGGGGCAATGAGCATCACCGTTTTCTGACCGGGCGCGAAAATTCGCTGATCAAGCAGAGCATCCGCTGGCTGGCCGAGCGTCATCGCCTGACGGAACTGCGCCTGCTGGCGATCCCCGATCGGTGTGATTATCTGCAACATCTGCCATCGCTGACCGCTTTTATCCACGCATTGGGGAACGTTCCGGTCCGGATCAACGCGTTTCATGCCCATGGGGTTTACGGGGAGGCGGCGCAATGGCGGAGCGCCACGCCGGAGGACGTCGAGCCGCTGGCGCGGGCGCTGGAACAGCAGCACATTACGGTGATCCGCCCGGCCCTTTATCTATAGCGTGATGCCAAAGACCGCGCGGGTATTTTCCAGCAGCGCGCCGGCAATCACCTCTTCAGGTTCCTGACGCAGTTCACACAGCACGTCAAAAACGCGCGCCGCCTGCTCCGGGCGGTTGGGCTGGCCCTGAAAACCATTCAGCGGCATGTCAGGCGCATCCGTTTCCAGCAGGAGCGAAGACAGGGGGAGTTGCGCCATCACGTCGCGGGTTTTGCTGGCTCGCGGATAGGTGATGGTGCCGCCGACGCCAATCTTATAGCCCAGCCCGATAAAACGCTGCGCCTGCTGAAGGCTGCCGGCGAAACCGTGGACCACGCCCGTGCGCGGCAAATCGATGCGCTTCAGGTGCATCGCCAGTTTGTCATGGGTACGTCTGGAGTGGAGGATCACCGGCAGATCGTGACGCTTTGCCAGCCGGAGCTGCGCATCCAGGATCGTCTGCTGGCGTTCAAACTGCGGATCTTCACGATAGAGATCGAGGCCGATCTCCCCGATAGCAACCAGCTTCGTATCCGCGTTTTGCAGCGAGGCATCCAGCCTGTCGATATGTTCATCAAGATGGTGCTCAATCACGATCGGATGCAGACCCAGCGCGGCGTACAGCGCATCGTGAACGCGGGCAAGTTCCAGGACTTTCTCAAACCTCGCCGCCTCAATAGCCGGGACAATAATGGCCCTCACGCCGGCCTGAGCCGCGCGCGCGATGCTTGCGGCTTCCTCACCGCTAAACGGGGGGAAATCAAAGTGGCAATGGGTATCGATAAAGCAGTGCGTCACGCCAGATCCTCATTATCGAGTAGGCTATCGTTGGCCTGTGGCGCGTCCACCAGCGGCATCGCCACCGCGTCATTGGCCACAACGGCGGGCGGCAATATGATGCTTTTATGCCGATGAAGCGGCGGTTGCTCGGCCAGCATTTTCCCGACGGTCGCCAGGAAGTAACGTCCGCACAGCCGCCCCGTTTTGTAGTCCATACGCAACGCAGGCAGCCGGCTGCCCAGCGCCATGCTCAGCAGCGGCTTAGGCGGATAAATTTCAAAGATGCGCAGCTTGCCCGGGGGTTTTTCAATAAAGCGCTGCATCGCGCCGTAGGTCGTTTCATGCTGCTTTGCGATATTTACCAGCGGTTGCAGGCTGCTGTCGCCCAGCCAGCGTTCCATACGCTTAAACCACTGTGGGGTGTAATACATCTGCGAAGGCACCGTACGGATCACCACAATGGTGTTCGCCCCACGCCGCGCCGCCTCCTGTACCGGTACCGCGTCGCTGATACCGCCATCAAGATAGCTGATCCCCTCCAGCAGCGCGCCGGTGCGGTAGAATCCGGGGATCGCGCTGGAGGCACGGATGATATCCAGCCAGTTCTCTTTCTGCGGCGAAAAGTAACCCGGTGAATAGTCATCGCCGCGGCTGGCGCACATCCAGAACTCTTTTCCGGTATCGAACAGTCGTGACGCGGTATCCATGGCCAGCGGCATCTGGCTGGAGGTGGCATCCAGCAGCCAGTCGAGATCGATCAGGTTCCCGCCGCGCACGAAGCGTACCGGGTTGAAGAACGCTTTGGAGGTGGTGTAGCGCATAATCACTTTGCGCGCATAGCCGGGCTGGTTACAGACGTAGGCAGAGAGATTCTGCGCCCCGGCAGAGGTGCCGAAATAGAGATCGAACGGGTTAAACTCAGCGCGCATAAATTCGTCCAGCACGCCTGCTGTGAAAATACCGCGCTGTCCGCCCCCTTCACAGACCAGCGCAAGCTGGCCTGCATGGAATGGTTTTAACGTCAGCGGCGCAATATTGCCGATCGTCACGGGAATTCGCTGCCCCACCTCTGCCTTCCTGTTTTCATTATTATGTTCAGACACAGTAACGCAGATCCCTGCCGGTTCTCAAACGAGAAAAAGCCAGTCACGAGGACTGGCTTGAGTTTGTTTAATGAATATTGCGTTTGCTACGGGCGACGTCGACCCGTAAACAGGCTCACCAGGAACAGAATAATACCGACGACGAAGACAATTTTCGCTGCCCATGCCGCGGTACCCGCCAGTCCACCAAAGCCCAATGCGGCGGCAATTAACGCGATAACCAGAAATATAATGCCCCAACGAAACATAAGCCTCTCCTTTACCATAGTTAATGTCGGCCGCTAAACGTGAGCGCTCAGGCCACTCACCGGCGTTTTTCCAGAGTCGTTTTTATTTCGCCCGCGGCGTTAAGCCAGACGGGCGAGTGGTGCTGCTTTACTTCGTTTTCAGATCGTTTTTAACGCTTTTCACACCATCAATCGCTTTCGCAATTGATTCAGCACGATCGCTTTGTGCCTGGTTCTCAACCGTACCGGACAGCTGAACCACACCATCGGTGGTTTCAACTTTCACCATACGGGACGGCACGATGTCGTCCGCTAACAGTTTAGCTTTGATTTCGCTGGTAGTTGCTGCATCTCCGGCATAACCCTTCACCGAAGACTCTTTGCTGTCACGTACGTGCAGTTTGTCGCTGACGGAGCTTACGCCCTCAACGCCTTTGGCCACTTTAACGGCCTCTTCGGCCTGGGTCTGGCTTTCAACGAAACCGCTCAGGGTGACAACCTTGTTGTCGGTTTTAACAGAAATATCGGTGCTCTTAATGGATTCATGATCCACCAGTGCGGCTTTCACTTTTGCTGTGATAGAGCTGTCATCCATGAAATTACCGACTTTATTCATAGAGCTATCGATTTTTTCCCCTGCGGTATTGGCAGTATTTTGTGCTTTATCCATGGTGCTGGTTTCCGCCAGAGCAGAACCGCTTACCAGGACACTACCCAACGTTACAGCCAGCAGAGTTTTAGAAATCTTCAGTCTTGTCATATTCATCGATTTATTCCTGTGTTTTGCCCGTTATTCGGGCGACATACTTCCCTAAATCTTGGTTTTATATATTGCGAATTAACACACGGGCGAAATGGAGAACCAGTGGACATGCATTGAACAGTTAATTCATCCATGCCCGGTGCTAAACACTGAGTTAAATATAGATCACAATTACGGGGGTGCATTCAGAATTGGGGAAAAAACGAACGAATAGCGAAAAATTGCGTTGAATTAAGAACATTCCGCAAGGGTTTAATAACACAGGAATTAAAGAAGAGCACGGCGGCTGCCGTGCTCTGAGAGGGAATTAATGCTCGCGCGTTTTGCGGAACTGAACGTCAGGATAACGTTCCTGCGTCAGGTTCAGGTTCACCATGGTTGGGGCGATATAGGTCAGATTATCGCCGCCATCCAGCGCCAGCTGAACTTCGTTCTTACGCTTAAATTCTTCGAATTTCTTCACGTCTGAACACTCAACCCAGCGCGCGGTCGCCACGTTCACCGATTCGTAAATCGCTTCCACGTTGTACTCGCTCTTAAGACGGGCAACCACCACGTCAAACTGAAGCACACCCACCGCGCCCACGATCAGATCGTTGTTGGCGATTGGGCGGAACACCTGTACAGCCCCCTCTTCGGAAAGCTGAACCAGGCCTTTCAGCAGCTGCTTCTGCTTCAGCGGATCGCGCAGGCGAATGCGGCGGAACAGTTCCGGCGCGAAGTTCGGGATACCGGTGAACTTCATCATTTCGCCCTGCGTGAAGGTATCGCCAATCTGAATGGTACCGTGGTTGTGCAGACCAATGATATCGCCCGGATAGGCTTCTTCCACGTGCGAACGGTCGCCCGCCATGAAGGTCAGCGCGTCGGAGATCACTACGTCTTTGCCGATACGCACCTGACGCAGCTTCATGCCCTTCTCGTATTTACCGGACACTACGCGCATAAAGGCGACGCGGTCGCGGTGTTTCGGGTCCATGTTGGCCTGAATTTTAAAGACGAAGCCGGAGAACTTCTCTTCCTTCGCTTCGACTTCACGGGTATCGGTTTTACGCGGCATCGGCTGCGGGGCCCACTCAACCAGACCGTCGAGCATATGGTCAACGCCGAAGTTGCCGAGGGCGGTACCGAAGAAGACCGGGGTAATTTCACCGCTCAGGAACAGCTCTCTGTCGAACTCGTGAGAGGCGCCTTGCACCAGCTCCAGCTCATCGCGCAGCTGGGCGGCCAGCTCTTCACCGACGGCGGCGTCCAGCTCCGGGTTGTCCAGACCTTTTACAATGCGGACTTCCTGAATGGTGTGGCCCTTACCGGTCTGGTACAGGTAGGTTTCGTCTTTATAGAGGTGATAAACCCCTTTGAACAGCTTGCCGCAGCCAATCGGCCAGGTGATGGGCGCGCAGGCGATCTTCAGCTCGTTTTCCACTTCATCCATCAGCTCCATCGGGTCACGGATGTCACGGTCGAGTTTGTTCATAAAGGTGAGGATCGGCGTATCGCGCAGACGGGTCACTTCCATCAGCTTGCGGGTACGATCTTCAACACCTTTCGCGGCGTCGATCACCATCAGGCAGCAGTCCACCGCCGTCAGGGTACGGTAGGTATCTTCGGAGAAGTCTTCGTGCCCCGGGGTGTCCAGCAGGTTCACCAGGCAGTCGTGATACGGGAACTGCATCACGGAGGTGGTAATCGAAATACCACGCTGCTTTTCCATCTCCATCCAGTCAGATTTTGCATGCTGGCTGGAGCCACGGCCTTTAACGGTACCCGCGGTCTGGATCGCCTGTCCGAACAGCAACACCTTCTCGGTGATGGTCGTTTTACCGGCATCCGGGTGCGAGATAATGGCAAAAGTGCGGCGTTTGGCCACCTCTTGCAGATAAGGAGACAACGTCATAATCAATTCTTCTTAGGTAGGCGCGGCAGCAGGCCGCGCATCATGGAATACGGAAAATGCGGCTATTTTACCCATCAACAGGGGGCAGGCAATCATTGTTTACACAGGAGCTGCTCCAGTTCGTTCAATGACGTGACGGTCCAGGTCGGCTTGATGCCTTCCGGCAGCTCGCGACCATGCGCGTTCAGCCAGACGGTCGACAGACCCGATTTCATACCCCCCAGAATATCAGATTCTGCGGTATCGCCCACCATTAGCACACGATCGCGGTCAGGATTGCCAGCCTGCGCCAGCGCATAATCGAAAATACGCGGATCCGGCTTCGGTACGCCCACCTGCTCGGAGATCACCAGCGCGTCGAAATGATCGCGCAGGCCGGTACGCTCAAGGCGGATCTGCTGAAGCGCGGTAAAACCGTTGGTGATGATCCCAAGCTTCACCTTTCCTTTCAGTGAATCCAGCAGGGAAACGGCGCCGGGCAGCGGCGCGCAGATATCCGCCATCGCATTCAGGAACGCCTCGTTCAGCGCCCCTGGACTGACTTTTAACCGCTCCGCCCAGGCGTCAAAACGCTGATGCTGAAGCTGTAACGCGGTGATGGCTCCGTTCTGGTAGTCCACCCACAGCGGTTTATTCACCGCCTGATAGTCCTGAAAATCTTCAGCGGTGAAGGTCACGCTATAGTCGAGAAACATCCGCTGTAGGCCGCCGAACGAGTCAAACGTAAACAGCGTTTCGTCGGCATCAAAGAAAATCCAGTCCCATTTCATCGTTACAACCTTATTTTCGTTATCCAATCGGCAGAGCCATGATAATGGCGTCTTCACGTCCCTCTGCGGTGGGGTAGTAGTTACGGCGGATGGTCGCCTCGTTAAAGCCTAAGCTTTCATAAAGTGCGATGGCGGCGACATTAGACGCGCGCACCTCCAGCCACAGAGTGAAAACGTCACGGGTTTCCAGCTCACGAATGAGGTGCTCAAGCAGTTCTCTGCCCAGCCCGCGGCGCTGGTAAGCGGGATCGACCGCGATATTAAACAGCGTCGCTTCGTCCAGAACAACCTGCGTAATGGCAAACGCGGCCAGGGTGCCGTCCACGTCCAGGCGCAGATTTAAATAGCGTTCGCCCTGATTGCTGGCAAACGTCTTTTCGCTCCACGGAAAGGCATGGGCGCGGGTTTCAATCGCGAACGCGGTGGTCAGGTCAGCCGTCGTGAGGGAAGAAATCGTGTTCATATTCGCAAATTTGTTGCCATAGCGCGCTACGCGCCTTTGGGTTGGCTTTCAGTTCGTCCAGCGCTGGCGAGCTGATCTGGCTGCCTTCAAGGGGTAGCTCATCCACCGCCCCGATTCGCCAGCTGTTACAGCGGCTGTCAGGGGGAAGCATCGCGACGCTTTCGGGCGCCAGCTGTAATACCTGATCGTTTGTCACCTTCAGGCTGCGAAGGACATCTTCAATCAGGGGTTCATTCAGGGCAGGCGGCGCGTCTGCCACCATCACCAGGCGGACATGCGCAGGGATGGAGATGGCTATTTCGCCCCGCAACGCCGTCGGGCGACGCAAAGCCCACTGGGTGATGCCCAGCTGCTGCAACTGCCAGTCTCGTCGGGATGTCATAGCGAAAACTCCTGTCTCTCAGGCGCGCAAATATAGCAAATGTGTCGAAACTGCGCCATCTACCTACTATAATCCCCGCCTGAGTTTATTGAGGAACAATTCATGTCTGCATTTACCCCGGCAAGTGAAGTCTTGCTGCGTCACAGTGATGATTTCGAAGAAAGCCGTATTCTGTTTGCCGGAGATATGCAGGATGACCTGCCCGCGCGTTTCGACTGTGCTGAAAGCCGTGCCCACACCCAGTACTACCACCACTGGCAGGTACTGAGCCGCCAGATGGGCGAGCGCGCGCGCTTTAGCCTGGTGGCGGAGCAGAGCGATATTGCTGACTGCGATACGTTCATTTACTACTGGCCGAAGAACAAACCGGAAGCCCAGTTCCAGCTGATGAACCTGCTTTCTCTGCTGCCGGTCGGCTGCGATATTTTCGTCGTCGGTGAGAACCGCTGCGGAGTGCGTAGCGCAGAGCAGATGCTCGAAGCCTACGCGCCGCTGACGAAAATCGACAGCGCCCGTCGCTGCGGCCTGTATCATGGCCGTCTGGAAAAACAGACAACCTTTGATGCCGACACCTTCTGGGACGAGTATCAGCTCGACGGTCTGACCATCAAAACGCTGCCGGGCGTATTCAGCCGTGACGCGCTCGATACGGGCAGCAAGCTGCTGCTGTCCACCCTGACGCCGCACACCAAAGGCAAGGTGCTGGACGTTGGCTGTGGCGCGGGCGTGCTGTCAACGGTTCTCGCCAGCCACTCGCCGAAGGTGCGTTTAACCCTGTGTGACGTGAGCGCTCCGGCGGTGGAAGCCAGCCGCGCCACGCTTGCGGCGAACGGTATTGAAGGCGACGTTATTGCCAGCAACGTCTTCTCCGACGTGACCGGTCGCTTTGATATGATCATCTCTAACCCGCCGTTCCACGACGGGATGGAAACCAGCCTCGAAGCGGCGCAAACCCTGATCCGTGGCGCAACCCGTCACCTTAACAGCGGCGGCGAGCTGCGTATCGTGGCGAACGCCTTCCTGGCCTATCCGAAAGTGCTGGATGAAACCTTTGGCTTCCACGAGGTGATCGCCCAGACGGGCCGCTTTAAGGTGTATCGCACCGTAATGACGCGCCAGGCGAAAAAGTAATCCCCGCCTTTGTCCGGCGATGGCTGACGCTGCCATCGCCCATTTTTGCAGCAATCAAAACAACGTGCGCAATTTTCTGTTGACGTAAAGCTGAAAACATCTAGAATGCGCCTCCGTGGTTACGATACTTTTACAGTGTCGATGGTATGCGAAGGTGGCGGAATTGGTAGACGCGCTAGCTTCAGGTGTTAGTGTCCTTACGGACGTGGGGGTTCAAGTCCCCCCCCTCGCACCAATTATCTTACATCCTCCCGGCAGTACCTCTCGTTTTTCCCGGCTATTTCAGACTCATCAAAATCACCAGTATTACACTGACCAGCGCAACGCAAGACGGCAGCAGCACGTAATGCCGAAGCTGTTTATGCCAGATCATCGCTGACGTCACCAGCAGCCCTGAAACAATGATCGCCTTCCAGACGTCAATGGAGAGATCGGCAAACGTCAGGCCGCCAAGGATGACACCAGGCAGTAAAATCCCCCACCCACTTCCCAGCGCTTTGCTCAACATGGTTTATCCTCTCACACTGATAATGATAACCAATATCATATGATAATAATTATCACCTGTCAGCATGCGCGGGCACAAATTGCCTCGACAATCGCTTTCCCATAATGACAGAGAATGTGTAAGGTGATAAATTGCACACCTGTTAACTTTCTATAAAGTTTTTCTGATAATAAGAATTCAATTTCCTTGCATCCATAACGAATAAATAACGCCTGGCGCATTGTTTTAATTGAGTTTTAATAAAAACGCACGCATATGACATCACAATCCTGGCTGTCTTTGGTCAACAAGAAATATCAGTTATCTTTACGTTTATTTTTATTTCTGAATGCCGCCTCAGCGCTGTTCTCGATAACAAACCCGCTCTATTCCGTGCGCGTGTTATCGGTGCCCCTGGTTGCCGTATTGACTATCAGCACCGGCTTACTCATCTGGCACTGGAAAAACAGCGCGCGGAAAATAAATATTCCTGCGGTTTCCGCGATTTTCGGCTTTTTATGGGCCTGGCAGATCGTCTCTAAATTTTTGGTTATCACGCACGATCGCGCGCCGTTTTTAATGATGGCGCTTTTAACGGTGCTTTTTATAGGGGCTCTGGCGTTTGCCAGTAATATCAAAGCATTTACGCTACATTCATTACCTGCGTTTATTATCTGCCTGTGGTTAAGCCCTGCCGAAAACTGGCTGAGAATGACCTATTTCTTCGCGCTGCCTATGGTCGCCATTGGCATTCATCACGTGATCCAGCGGCGCAACGACCGTTTCGCTCAGGAGCTGCTCTCCGAACTGCTGGAGGAGCGTGAAACCCTGACCGATCTCAGCATGATGGACCCGCTGACCGGCTTGTATAACCGTCGTGGGCTGCAAAGCCGGCTGGAGAATCTCCCCACGCCCGACGGCGGCGAGCACTTCGTGCTGCTGATGGATATCGACCATTTCAAAGCCTATAACGACCATTACGGCCATATGATGGGCGATCAGGCGTTGATCCGCGTCTCGGCAGCGATCCGCGATGCCGTGCGTTCACGCGACGTGGTCGCCCGGTTTGGCGGGGAAGAATTTATGGTTCTGTTGAGTAACATTCCGCTGGAGCAAGCACGCCAGACGGCAGAACGCATACGCCAGAAAGTTTACGATCTTAAAATCCCCCATATGTTTAACGAAAGCGTCGCCACTAACGTGACCATCAGCATTGGCATTGCCATGTACGAAGGTGAAGACGTTGAGGGTGCGCTGGCGAAAGCCGATAAAGCCCTCTATGAAGCCAAGCACATGGGACGCAACAGCATTCTGATGAGCGAAGAGCTGCATACCGCCTGACCCCCCTCACAGAGCCAGGATAAATCTCTTGCGCTCGGTTTTATCTATAGTTAGGATTGGCAATCATTATCATTTAGATTTGTAATCCACACTATGGCGACTCGTACTGCACACATCGTTGAGCCCCTGCTCTGGCGCGCTCCACTCTCCGCCGGGGAGACGACGCTTGCGGACGCCATTCGGGAAAAAATCGCCGTAACGCGCGCCCATCTGCTGGATTTCATCAAGCTGGATGAAGCCCCACCGCATCATGCTCTGACGCTGTCCCAGTGGCAACGTCCTGCCGAGCTGCGCTCACTGCTGGCGGCCTATTCCGATCATATCTACCGTAATCAGCCTACGCTTGCGCGGGAAAACAAACCGCTGCTTTCCCTCTGGGCTCAGTGGTATATCGGGCTGATGGTGCCACCGATCATGCTGGCGTTGTTGACCCAGGAAACCATGCTCGATCTCTCTTCGGAGCATTTCCACGTAGAATTTCATGAGACCGGGCGTGCCGCCTGTTTCTGGATTGACGTGCATGAGGATCGCAGCGCGATGCACCTGTCTGCGCAGGCGCGTATGGAATCGCTTATTACGCGTGCGCTGGTTCCGGTGGTGGATGCCCTGGAAGCGACGGGAGAGATTAACGGCAAACTGATCTGGAGTAATACCGGATATCTTATCCACTGGTATTTGACGGAGATGAAGCCGCTGCTCGGCGACGAAAAAGTGGATGCACTGCGTCAGAGCTGTTTCTTTGCCAAACAGCTTTCAGATGGACGGGATAACCCTCTTTACCGCACCGTCGTTCCGCGTGAGGGACTTCTGGTGCGTCGTACCTGCTGCCAGCGCTACCGTCTGCCGGACGTGCAGCAGTGCGGCGATTGCACGCTTAAGTAGTCTGCCCCGGACTTGATGCCCTCACCCACGGGGGAGAGGCAACAAACACTAAAAACGGCAACCTGCGTTGCCGTTTTGCTTTTACCTACGCTATCTGCTGATTTTCCTCTTCCCCGTTACGCTGTGCTTCTTCCGCTTCCTGCTGAAGCAGCTGCTTCTCGTACACCTTGAAGAACGGGAAATAGATAATGGCGGAAACGCAGGCCAGGACCAGCACCAGAATGGCGGCGCGGAAATCCCAACCCAGCGCCCAGGCCGCACCAACCGGCGCCGGCGCCGTCCACGGCACCACGGAAATCACGCGGCCAATCAGATCAAACTTCATCGCTGCCCAGGCCAGCACGGCGTTGACCATCGGCGCCAGCAGAAAAGGAATAAAGAACACCGGGTTCATCACAATCGGCGTGCCAAAAATTACCGGTTCATTGATGTTGAATATGCTCGGCACCACGCTGAGGCGGCCAATCGAACGCAGGTGCGCGGAGCGGCTGCGCAGGTAGCAGAACACCAGCCCCATCGTCGCGCCGGACCCACCGATAACGATAAAGAACGTCCAGAAGGCCTCCATAAAGATGTGTGGCAAAGGCAGGCTCGCCGCCAGCGCGGTCTGGTTCGCCCCCAGGTTGGTCAGCCAGAACATTTGCAGCATCCCGGAGACAATCGCTGCGCCGTGGATCCCGGCAAACCACAGCAGGTGGCCAATCAGCACCGCCAGCAGGATGGCAGGCAGCGAGTCAGCCGCAGAGACCAGCGGCTTAAAGATCGACATAATGGCCTGCGGGATCAGCATGCCGAACTGCGACTGGATCAGCAGGCTCAGCGGATAAAGCGTCAACACCACCACCAGTACCGGGATCAGCAGGTCAAACGAGTTTTTGATCATCGGCGGCACCTGGTCCGGCAGACGGATCCCGATGTTGTGTGCCTTCAGAAAACGCATCATCTCAACGCAATAAATCGCCACCAGAATCGCGGTGAAAATCCCGGTCCCTCCCAGGCTATCGACTGGCAAAGCGCCTTTGGTTTTAGGGGCCGCCACCAGCAGAAACGCCATTAGCGACAGCATGGCGCACATGAACGGATCCAGCTGATGGGTTTTAACGTAATGTTTGCCCAGGTTGTAGGCGATAGCCGCACAGATATAAAGGGACATCACGCCCATCGTCATATCAAACGGCGTCAGAATTTGTCCTTCAAACTGCTTCGCCATATCCAGCCAGGCGCGGGCAAAACCCCAGGTGGTATCAGGCGAAAAAGGTGGATAAGCGAACACTAACAAAAACGAACCCACGATCATAAACGGCATCGCCGAGATGAACCCGTCGCGAATCGCCATCACATGACGCTGAGAAGAGATCCGCCCGGCAACGGGGCTGACGTAATTCTCAACGAAGCGGAAAATCAGATTAAATGCAGCATGGTTGGCAGACATAGCAGATCTCCTGTCAGACGTTCGTTTCGGACGTTCTCACGTCACACGTTGTTCCATAATTCAGCGTCACAACCTTGCCGGATCGTGTACCCGCGGTACTGCTCAAACGGAATGGTTTCATAATTAGCTCTTATTATTAGATACAGGGGAAGTTACACCCTCAGTATTCATCTCTGCATCACGCTCTGCAACCGGTTACTGTAACCGGTTTCTGTGAATGTGAAGGCGATCCAGAAATCGACCCTGACGAATATTTGTTACTTAAGGGATATTTACAGCGACTAAATTCTTATGACAGATTACGCAGGATATTTGTCAGGAGGAATCAATGAGTTTGCAGTCTGTACAGCAGTTTTTCGCCGAACACGCTCCGGATATAGAGATCATTGAGCTTAATCAAAGCACAGCGACTGTTGCACTTGCTGCTGCCGCGCACAACGTTGAACCCGGCCAGATTGCCAAAACGCTATCACTGAAGATTAAAAATGACGTGATTCTGGTGGTCGCAAAAGGCGATGCGCGTCTTGATAACAAAAAGCTCAAAGAGACATTCGGTGCAAAAGCCCGCATGCTCAGCAGCGATGAGGTCGTCACCCTGACGGGTCATCCTGTGGGCGGCGTCTGCCCTTTCGGGCTGGAAAACCCCCTCTCTGTTTACTGTGACATCACATTAAAACAGTACGCGGAAGTATTACCCGCAGCGGGTGCCATCCACAGCGCGGTGCGTATCTCGCCCGACAGAATGGCGGAACTGACCGCAGCAAAATGGGTTGATGTCTGTATTTGAACGTTGCGCCAGAAGCACTCTGGCGCACCTCTTAACGCTAAGAGAAGGAAGGAACGGTGAGAGCGGAGCGATGCACTTCCCTGGCGGGGAGATGCGCCAGGATATCCGCCGCATCCAGTAACCCCACGTCAGAATTGACGCCCAGCTTTACCATTGCGTTAAACTTATGCGCCCGAATGGTTTTAATATTGCGTTCAAGCTGTGCCGCAATTTCAGGGATCGAAAAACCCGAGGACATATAGCGCAGTATGGCCCTTTCGGTTGGGCTTAACATGCGATTCTGGCTCATATCCCCTTGATTGTACACGTTATCATTCACCTGATGTGTTTCGCTGAGCAGTGTCTCCAGCCCTTCCAATAATTGCTTTAGCGGAACCGATTTACTGATGATCCCATGTAAGCGAGAAGGCGAAAGCTGGCTGACCAGCCTCGCCTCCATTTCATCAGAAGCCAGCACGATACGCTGGACGTCGCTGTGGGTGAAAGTGAGATCCCGCAAACAGGCCAGACAGTTTCGCCGCTCCTCACGCTCATCAGACAATGAATAGATTACCGAAAAGAATGAGATTTCCGAGAGCGCCGCTCTGAAGCTGTCGAATCGGCTAAACAGATGCACCTGGTAAGGGCTCAGGACGGGCATCGCAAAGAGATGCTTCAGCCCCACAGCGCTCATTGAGCAGCTTTCGATGACGGCGATATGTCTTGTTGCAGTGGTCTTTTCCATTCCTCAAACTCTCCATAAGCCGACATTAAACTGAGTTCTCGCATTCCCTGAGTACTGCTTATCCACGCGTACATATCGGCATTGCTGCGCAGTGATAAGCGGCGCATTGCACTGTTTTTCTGTGCACTGATCGTTTTATTACTTTTATTCAGCAGCGTGGCTATTTGGTTGATTCCCCAACCCTTACCCAATAAACGCAACACCTTACGTTCAGAGTGGGTGAGCGCGATCGCTTGCTCACTCTCCTCTTCAATATCAGGATTTTCTGGTATTAATAACGTCTGGCTTATTCGCTCGGCACGTTCACTGCCCGCGCGAATAGCGTTAATTACGCCTTCAATCGGTTCCATATCTGAAAGCAGCGTGCTTTCCGGGCGCATAAGCAGCTCTACCGCAAGCGGATAAAGAGGACGCGAGACGAGAAAAATCCAGTGAATATCCCGGTACTGATTCATTAATCCATAATACTGCTCAAGCGTGCCACGCGGATTACGATATTCACCCGAAATATCGGCAATAACGACCCCAGCGCGACGCAGCTGGAGTAGCGTCAACTCCTGCATCGAACGGCAGTACGTTATCTCAAAATCGGGAAAATGGCGCGTCATGACGCCCCCTAACCCATTTTGCATTACGGGTACTCTACTGATCACAACTCCGTGTTTACCATTCAATGGCAACATAGACCCTCCATGTCTTTAATACATTTATTTAATGACGAGCAAACCCTACGAGGTTAAACACGCTTGCATCCCTAAGTACAAAACGGCTTAATACTCGCACTTTCTAAAATATGTCACATGGGTTATGAAACGCCCAATACTGGCTTAATATCGCATAAAGACCATAAATATTTAATTAAAACCACCTGAAAATATCGACAATATGAAATTAGAAATACTTAATGTATTAT
>NZ_JADBQL010000026.1:0-11665 GCF_014895905.1 Enterobacter cloacae complex sp. P15RS
ATGTTTCCGGTTCATACCCTACGCTTACCGGGCCTACGGGACCTGTAGGCCGGGTCAGGCGAAGCCGCCACCCGGCGAAAAAAAACCTCTCAATCGAGAGGTTTTTTCTTTTACCGGCCCTGAATCGCCAGATCGCCCGGCAGCGTTTTCTGCATCCGGTGCCAGATTTCACCGGAGTCGTGACCGTAACGACGCACCGTTTCATAAACCTGGTCGTGCAGCCCCTCGGTGCAGAGTTTGCTCAGCTTATGATAGAAGCCGAGCGCCAGGCTGCGGGCTTCAGGGTTAGCAAAGTAGTGACGACCAATGCGCGTATATAACCCTTTCATCCCATTCAGGATCAGGCCGTAAACCGGATTGCCGGAGGCAAACGCCAGACCGCGGAACACGTTGTAGTCCAGGGTTGCAAAGGCATCCGCATGGTCCTCCACCTCATTGGCGGTGGCGAGCACCTTCAGCGCATCTTCAGGGTGCTGACGAAACGCGGTGCGGATGAAAATAGTAGCGATGTTGGTGCGCACCGAAAGCAGATTATCAATCAGCTGCGGTACGCTTTCGTGGTCGAGACGCGCCAGCGTTTCCAGAATATTCAGCCCGGACGTTTCCCAGAAGTTGTTCACCTTAGTGGGCTTGCCATGCTGTATCGTCAACCAGCCATCGCGCGCCAGACGCTGGAGCACTTCTCGCAGCGTGGTACGGGTGACGCCAATCAGTTCAGAGAGTTCGCGTTCAGCAGGTAGAATTGATCCCGCAGGGAAACGATTATTCCAGATGCTTTCAATGATGTACTCTTCCGCGAAACCCGCCGGGCTCTGCGCCTTAATGACCATAGTGAGATTTCCATTACACAGCTTTAGCAAATTGCACTCATCATACCAGAGGCGGACAGAGGCAGATAGCGCAGCCGAGACAGAAAAGAGGGATCGCCGTTTCATTTTTATGAAATTTACAAAATGGCGTTAACGCCCTCACCGACGCCATTTTTGCGTATACTGATGTCTTGTCTTATTTGACGGGGAAAGGACGTCTGTCGTGGAAATTTCGTTTGGGCGCGCGCTGTGGCGCAACTTTTTAGGTCAGTCACCTGACTGGTACAAACTCACTTTACTGGTATTCCTGGTCGTTAATCCCGTTATCTTCTTGCTGAATCCCTTTGTTGCCGGATGGCTGTTGGTCGCCGAGTTTATCTTTACCCTGGCGATGGCGCTGAAGTGCTATCCGCTATTGCCCGGCGGGCTGCTGGCACTGGAGGCCGTGGCCACCGGAATGACCAGCGCGGAGCACGTTAAAAACGAGATTGCGTCGAATCTTGAAGTCCTGCTGCTGCTGATCTTCATGGTGGCCGGGATCTACTTTATGAAGCAGCTCCTGCTGTTTATCTTTACGCGTTTGCTGCTGAGCATTCCGTCGAAAACGCTTCTCTCGCTGGCGTTTTGCCTCGCCGCGGCTTTCCTTTCAGCCTTCCTGGACGCGCTGACGGTGGTGGCGGTAGTGATCAGCGTCGCCGTCGGTTTTTACGGAATTTACCACCGGGTGGCCTCGTCTCGTCCCGGCGATAACTTGCAGGACGACAGCCACGTTGAGGCGCACAACCGCGACGTGCTGGAACAGTTCCGCGCGTTTCTGCGCTGCCTGATGATGCACGCGGGCGTGGGTACGGCGCTGGGCGGCGTGATGACCATGGTCGGGGAGCCGCAAAACCTGATCATCGCTAAAGCGGCCGGGTGGCATTTTGGCGAATTTTTCCTGCGCATGGCGCCGGTCAGCGTGCCCGTGCTGGTCTGTGGATTAGCGACCTGCGTACTGGTCGAGAAATTTAACCTCTTTGGGTATGGCGCGACGTTGCCCGATCAGGTCCGCCATGAGTTGCAAAAATTTGACGAGCAGAGCCGCAAACAGCGTACGCGTCAGGAAACGCTGCGCCTGATTGCACAGGGTCTGATCGGCGTGTGGCTTATCGCTGCGCTGGCCTTGCACCTTGCCGAAGTGGGGCTCATTGGCCTGTCGGTGATTATTCTGGCAACCAGCCTGAGCGGCGTAACGGACGAACATGCTATCGGTAAAGCCTTTACCGAAGCGCTGCCGTTTACCGCCCTGCTGGCGGTGTTTTTTGCCGTCGTGGCGGTAATTATTGACCAACATCTGTTCGCGCCCATTATCGCTTTTGTGCTTCAGGCTACGCCAGATTCTCAGCTTACGCTGTTCTATTTGTTTAACGGCCTGTTGTCTTCCATCTCCGATAACGTCTTCGTCGGGACGGTATACATTAATGAGGCCAAAGCCGCGATGGAGCAAGGGATCGTCAGCAGTGAACAGTTTGAGCTGCTGGCGGTGGCGATAAACACCGGGACCAACCTGCCCTCGGTGGCAACCCCGAATGGTCAGGCGGCATTCCTCTTCCTGCTGACCTCGGCGCTGGCGCCGCTCATACGGCTTTCTTATGGAAGAATGGTCTGGATGGCGCTGCCGTATACGCTGGTGCTTACCCTGGTTGGTTTGCTGTGCATCAAAATTACTCTCGTTCCCTGTACGCAATGGTTGTTACAAGCAGGTATACTTGCGGCGCATTAAAATTCGTTTACACTGCGCTGTCTAAGCATGTTCCAGGGAAATGATTATGTTGCGATTTTTGAACCAGTGCTCACGCGGTCGCGGAGCGTGGTTGTTGATGGCCCTGACCGCCTTTGCGCTGGAAATGGTCGCGCTGTGGTTTCAGCATGTGATGGGGCTGAAACCTTGCGTACTGTGTATTTATGAGCGTTGTGCGCTGTTCGGCATTATGGGCGCAGGTCTGGTCGGTGCAATTGCACCTAAAACACCGTTACGCTATGCGGCGATTGCCATCTGGCTATACAGCGCCTGGAAAGGGATTGCGCTTTCCTGGGAGCACACCCAGATGCAGCTTCATCCGTCACCGTTTATGACCTGCGATTTTGCGGCCCGCTTCCCGGGCTGGCTGCCGCTGGATAAGTGGCTGCCGCAGGTGTTCGTTGCCTCCGGTGACTGCTCCGTACGCCAGTGGGAGTTTCTGACGCTGGAGATGCCGCAATGGCTGGTGGGCATTTTTGTCGCCTACTTCGTGGTGGCGCTGCTGGTGCTGATTGCCCAGCCGTTCAGACCGAAAAAACGCGATCTTTTTGGGCGTTAATGTGCCCGGCGGCGCTTCGCTTGCGCGGGCCTACGGTTTTGTAGGTCGGGTAAGCGCAGCGGCACACGACACAACAGCGCACAATAAAAAACCCGCCTCGGCGGGTTTTTTATTATCAGCGGTTGGGATGATTCATGATGTGGTCTTCCCAGTCCCGCACCTCTGACTCTTTCACCGCAATATGGCGCACGGAAATACGTTCGCCGTGCATCGCCGCTTTCGACCCCGTCAGCAGGGGATGCCACGCAGGCAAATCCTTTCCTTCCGCCAGCAGGCGATACGCGCAGGTATGCGGCAACCACTCAAAGGTCGGCAGGTTTTCACGGGTTAACTTGATGCAGTCCGGCTCATATTCGAAACGGCGCTCGTAGTTGCGGCACTGGCAGGTTTTGATGTTTAACTGCTTGCACGCTACGTTGGTGAAATAGATTTCGTCCGAATCTTCATCCATCAGCTTATGCAGGCAGCACTGTCCGCAGCCGTCACACAACGATTCCCACTCCGCGTCGGTCATGTCATCGAGCGTTTTGCTTTGCCAGAAAGGAATATCGTTCATCGGGATGTCCACACGTCAAAATAGAGCGCACCTTATAACGAGTCTGGCACGTTGATGCAAGTTTTGCCGCCCTTTTCAGGCGGCAAGGTGCTTTTACAGCACGCGGGTTTTTAGCGACAGGCCGTTAAAACTAACGTCCAGCTCGTCGCCAGCGTGCAGCGGGCCCACACCTTCCGGGGTGCCGGTCAGGATCACATCGCCGGGTTTCAGGGTGAAGAAGCGGCTCATGTAGGCAATCAGCGGAACGATCTTATGGATCATATCGGCGGTCGAGCCCTGCTGGCGGATCTCGCCGTTGACCTTCAGGCTGAGCGGCGTATTCTGCGGGTCGTCGGTAAATTCACTCACCGGAACGAAACCGGAAATCGGGCATGAATTATCAAAACCCTTGGCTTTTTCCCACGGCTGCCCTGCTTTCTTCATTTTGCCCTGAACGTCGCGCAGCGTCAGGTCGAGCGCAACACCGTAACCCGCAATCGCTTTCTCTACGTGCTCTTCGGTGGCCTGACGCAGTGTGGCGCCGATCAGCACCGCCAGCTCCACTTCATGATGCACCGAGCCCAGTCCCTGCGGCAGAGCCAGCGGCTGGCGAATATCGCACAGTGCAGTTTCTGGCTTAATAAACAGAACCGGCTCTTCCGGCACGACGCTCCCCATCTCCTGAATGTGTTTTGCATAGTTGCTGCCTACGCAGACCACTTTGCTGACGGGATAATCCAGTAATGCACCTTGCCAGTTATGATGTTGATACATGCTCGACCCCTAATCGGTTGATGGGTTGTTCCCGGCGTGACCCGGGCTTATTTCTTTCCGCTCATCTCAAGATGCTGTTTTAATAAATTCTCCGGCGGTGGTGGAAGCTGTAAATAATAGCCTTGTTGGGTCAACGCCTTTTTGACTTTTTCCAGATCGGCGTTCACCAGCTTCTTGCGGCCGTCCAGCGGCAGCAGCATCGCCAGCTGCGGTCGGCCAAAACTTTTCATTAATTCCTCAGGCACGCGGGAAAAATCGTCTTTCTTTTCGACATAAAGGTAGGTCTGGTCGCGGCTCGTACTTCTGTAGATCACACAAAACATGTTTTTACTCTGAATTAACGGGTGGTTGCTTGCCTCAATATACTCCTGACTATAACATGCCTGATACTCTTCGGAATATCGCGGCGATGTGTTGCGGTTAATAGCAAATTGAGTAAGGCCAGGATGTCAAATACGCCCATCGAGCTTAAAGGCAGTAGCTTCACCTTATCAGTGGTTCATTTGCATGATGCAAAACCCGAGGTTATTCGTCAGGCGTTAGAAGACAAAATCGCGCAGGCTCCCGCTTTTCTTAAGCATGCTCCTGTCGTCGTCAACGTAAGCGACCTTGAGGGTCCGGTTAACTGGAAGCGACTCCAGCAGGCCGTCACCTCTACGGGCTTACGCATCGTGGGTATTAGCGGCTGCAAAGACGCTGAACTGAAAGCCGAAATTGACCGCGCAGGTTTGCCTTTGCTGAACGAAGGTAAAGAAAAGGCCCCACGTGCAGCGCCTGCACCCGTTCCCGCTCCCCCGCCTCCGGCGCAAAATGTAACCCCAGTCACAAAAACGCGATTGATTGATCTGCCGGTTCGTTCCGGTCAGCGCATTTATGCGCCAAACTGTGATCTGATTGTTACAAGCCACGTCAGCGCGGGCGCGGAACTGATTGCGGATGGCAATATTCACGTTTACGGTATGATGCGAGGGCGTGCACTTGCGGGCGCCAGCGGCGATCGAGAAGCACAAATTTTTTGTACTCACCTGACGGCAGAACTGGTGTCTATCGCAGGTGAATATTGGCTGAGCGACAAAATCCCAGCCGAATTTTATGGCAAAGCGGCCCGTCTGCAACTGGCAGACAACGCTTTGACCGTTCAACCGTTAAATTGATCCCTTTTAACAAGGAATTTCTATGGCACGCATTATTGTTGTGACTTCGGGTAAAGGAGGCGTTGGCAAGACCACCTCCAGCGCGGCCATCGCTACTGGTTTGGCCCAGAAGGGAAAGAAAACCGTCGTAATCGACTTTGATATCGGTCTGCGTAACCTGGACCTGATCATGGGCTGCGAGCGTCGCGTGGTGTATGACTTCGTCAACGTCATTCAGGGCGATGCCACGCTTAACCAGGCGCTGATTAAAGACAAGCGCACCGAGAACCTCTACATCCTCCCGGCGTCCCAGACCCGTGACAAAGACGCGCTGACCCGTGAAGGCGTGGAAAAGGTGCTCGACGAACTGAAAAAGATGGAGTTCGACTTCGTGGTCTGCGACTCCCCTGCCGGTATCGAAACCGGCGCGCTGATGGCGCTCTACTTCGCGGATGAAGCCATCATCACCACCAACCCGGAAGTCTCGTCAGTACGCGACTCCGACCGTATTCTCGGCATTCTGGCGTCGAAATCTCGTCGTGCGGAAAATGGCCAGGAGCCGATCAAAGAGCACCTTCTGCTGACCCGCTACAACCCGGGCCGCGTAAATAAAGGTGACATGCTGAGCATGGAAGACGTGCTGGAGATCCTGCGCATCAAACTGGTTGGCGTGATCCCGGAAGATCAGTCCGTACTGCGCGCCTCTAACCAGGGCGAGCCGGTGATTCTGGATACACAGGCAGACGCGGGTAAAGCGTATGCGGATACCGTTGATCGTCTGCTGGGAGAAGAACGTCCTTTCCGCTTCATTGAAGAAGAGAAGAAAGGTTTCCTCAAACGCCTGTTCGGAGGATAAGTTATGGCATTACTGGACTTTTTTCTCTCGCGGAAAAAAAGCACCGCCAACATCGCAAAAGAACGTCTGCAAATTATCGTTGCGGAGCGTCGTCGTAGCGACGCCGAACCGCACTACCTGCCGCAGCTGCGCAAAGACATTCTGGAAGTGATCTGCAAGTACGTGCAGATTGACCCGGAAATGGTCACCGTTCAGCTGGAGCAAAAAGACGGGGATATTTCGATTCTGGAGCTGAACGTGACGCTTCCGGAAGCGGAAGAGTCGCGTTAAACCGTTTGCGGTTCGTCGTATCGTAGGCCGGGCAAGCATCGCGCCGCCCGGCAATTTCCCCGGTGGCGCTGCGCTTACCGGGGTTACACTTCTTTAGCGCGGATACCCTTCCAGCAAGGTGTTCAGGCGTTCTGCCATCAGTTCCCCCCGCCATCCGGCGACCAGTTCCGGTAAACCATTTTGCGGTTTCAACTTCCAGTGCCAGTTCAGTAGTTGGTTAATCTGACGACGTGAAGCCAGCAGCTCCGCGCTCAGCTTGCTTTCGCTCGCCACCGTCTGCACCAGCGCTTTGATATCTTTGAATGCCTTGCGGTAGCCCGGCATATCCATCAGGTTAAGCAGCGGCTCTGGCAGCGCGTCGTCCGGCACCTGCTGGGCTTTTTCCACCAGCGCCAGCAGCGTTTTACCGTGGAAGCGGATCTCGCTCCCGGAAAGGCCAATGCTGTCCAGCTCGCCAAGGCTGCCCGGCATATAGCGCGCTACCGCCCACAGGTGCTCTTCGCGTACCACAAAGTTAACCGCCAGGTCGCGCTCGCGCGCTTTACGCAGGCGCCAGTCCGCCAGCAGTTGCAGGCAGGCCAGCTGACGCGTGCGCAGCTGCCAGGCGTTGGTGATATCACGCCAGGCGTCTTTCGGGTCGACCACTTCCTGGCGACGCTGCTGCGTCATGCGACACTCGTCCAGCGCGGCAGACAGCCAGCCGGACGCCTCCGCCTCTTTCATCAGCTGGCCGGCAATCGGCAGCAGATAGAATACGTCCGCCGCGGCATATTCAAGCTGACGCGCGGTCAGCGGGCGCGCGAGCCAGTCCGTGCGCGATTCGCTCTTATCCAGCGTCAGGCCGGTGTACTCTTCCACCATCGCGGCGAAGCCCCAGGAGAGCGGGCGACCGCTGAACGCCGCGAGGATCTGGGTATCAATCAGCGGTTCCGGCATGATGCCAAAGGTATTGAGGAACACTTCCAGATCTTCACTGCCGGCGTGCAGATATTTGGTCACGGCGGTATCGAGCAACAGCGCGCGCATCGGCGCCCAGTCGGTGATGCCAAGGGGGTCAATCAACGACACGTGCTTGCCGTCATACATCTGGATCAGGCCCAGCTGCGGGTAGTACGTGCGGGTGCGGACAAATTCCGTATCCAGGGCGATAGCGGGAAAATCACGCGTCACCTCGCACAGCGAAGCCAGCTCGTCGTTGGTAGTGATCATCTGGTAATTCAAATCGGACTCTCTTTTGTTTGCGCCCATAAAAAACGCCGGCTTAACCGGCGTCTGGGCGATTAACGTGAAGCTCAGGCCTTATTGTCCACTTTGGCACGGGCTTCGTCACGTAATTCTCGTCGTAATATCTTCCCGACGTTGGATTTCGGCAGCTCATCGCGGAATTCCACCAGCTTCGGCACTTTATAGCCCGTCAGCTGCCGGCGACAAAACGTTATCAGCGCTTCCTCGGTAAGAGAAGGATCTTTCCTGACCACAAATATCTTCACCGCTTCCCCGCTGCTGCCGGAAGGAACGCCCACCGCTGCCACTTCCAGCACGCCGCTGTGCTGCATCACCACGTCTTCGATTTCGTTCGGATAGACGTTGAAACCGGAAACGAGGATCATGTCTTTCTTGCGATCGACGATGCGCAGGAAGCCTTCGTCGTCCATCACCGCGATGTCGCCGGTGTACAGCCAGCCGTCTTTGATGATCTCGTCCGTGGCATCCGGGCGCTGCCAGTAGCCCAGCATCACCTGCGGCCCTCTTACGCACAGCTCGCCCGGCTCGCCGTGAGGCACTTCGTTACCCTCATCGTCCACCAGTTTGGCTTCCGTTGACGGCACCGGCAGGCCGATACTGCCGCTGTGGTAGTCGATGTCATGCGGGTTAACGCTGACCAGCGGGGCGCACTCCGTCAGGCCATAGCCTTCCAGCAGATACTGCCCGGTGAGTTTGACCCAACGCTCGGCAACCGCCTGCTGAACCGGCATCCCGCCGCCCGCAGAGAGGTGCAGCGTGGAGAAATCCAGCTGCTGAAACTCTTTATTGTTGAGCAGAGCGTTAAATAGCGTGTTCACGCCGGTCATGGCAGTGAACGGGTATTTCGCCAGCTCTTTGACCAGCCCCGGAATGTCGCGCGGGTTAGTAATCAGAACGTTCTGGCCGCCCAGCTCGATGAACAGCAGGCAGTTCATGGTCAGCGCAAAAATGTGATACAGCGGAAGCGCGGTGATCACCAGTTCTTTGCCCGGGTGCAGCAGCGGCCCGTAAGTGGCGTTAACCTGTTCCAGGTTCGCCAGCATGTTGCGGTGGGTCAGCATCGCCCCTTTCGCCACGCCGGTGGTGCCGCCCGTGTATTGCAGGAAGGCCAAATCCTCTGAGACCACTTCAGGCTTGACGTACTGCATGCGATAGCCCGCATGCAGCGCGCGGCGGAAGGAGATGGCATCCGGCAGATGGTATTTCGGCACCAGGCGCTTAACGTATTTAACGACAAAGTTGACCAGCGTACCTTTCGCGGTAGAGAGCTGGTCGCCCATGCGCGTCAGAATGACGTGCTTAACCTGGGTTCTTTCAACGACTTTTTCCAGCGTGTGGGCAAAGTTGGAGACAATTACAATCGCCGCCGCACCGCTGTCATTCAGCTGATGCTCCAGTTCGCGCGGGGTATAAAGCGGGTTGACGTTAACAACGATCATCCCTGCCCTGAGGATCCCGAACAGCGCCACCGGATATTGCAGCAGGTTTGGCATCATCAGCGCGACGCGATCCCCTTTCTGCAACCCCAGCCCCTCCTGTAAATAGGCCGCAAACGCCCGGCTGCGCTCCTCCAGCTTACGGAAGGTCATCACTTCGCCCATATTCACAAATGCGGGCTGGTCGGCGTAGCGCCGTACCGAGTGTTCAAATAATTCAATCAGGGATTGATAACGGTCAGGATTGATCTCCGCAGGAACATCCGCGGGATAACGGTTAAGCCAAACCTTTTTCAATGCATCACCTCTGAAATGAGTGTTCGTCGTCATCACAGCCCCGATAATAAACAGTTTGTTAACATTATATTAACTCAGCGTACCAGTTTATTAATTGTTCAGATTACAGGTTGCGAAGCGCGTCACTCTTTTTTTTCGTTTTAAGCGTAAAAAAACAGAGACAGCGGCTGAGCCGCTGTCTCTTTACTATAAATAACAGGAAGTTACTCAGTTACGATGGTTTGTACCTGTGCAGGACCGGGGTTATACCAGCCCCAGCCACCGTAGCCGTAACGGTACGGATGAGGGCCCCACATCCACGGATCGATAGGCTGTGGCGGCATCACCACCTGCTGGGCGATACGCCAGCGCTTGTAGCCGTTGACCTGCATGGACATGAATTTGTACGGCGTATTGCCGATTTTACCCGCTACCGAACCGGTAATCGGCCCGACGACGGTCACCAGCTGTCCGCGGAAATCAACCGGATCGAGGAAGCCGCTGACGTCAGCGTAGATCCGCCCGCGCGAGGCTTCACCCAGTATAGGCCGCGCGCCGTCGTCCAGCGGAACGGTGGCGATTTCCAGACGGGTTTTGCCCTGCTGGTTAACGACCTCAACCACCTTGCCGCCAAACCGCGCTTCCTGCCCGACATAGAGCTCCGGGGCGTTCATCACGCGTACCAGATCCTGCTGTGGCGTCGGGCTGGTGCCCTTAATCGCATCAGGAACGGTGACGCAACCGCTCAGTGCTATGGCAACAACGCCTGCCATAAGAAGGCGTACAACTTTAGTCTGAACCGCCATGATGCGACTCCTTTTTCTCAGTTCCTGTTACTGAGATTCATTCGCGGCCAGGAAGTTTCTTCCACGCGACGGTGTTTCGTAAATAAACGGGTTCAGCGTGCTCAACCGCCACGGTTTTACCTGCGTCAAGCAGCTGACGGGCAATCGGCAGCATATCTTCGGCGGCGGGCAGGAGCATGTTGCCGTCCACCAGCGTAATGCCGGTTTCCTTCGCCATCTCAGGCCATGCCGGCCAGCCGGTTCCCACGGTCGCCCACTCGCCGGAGAGCTGCTTCAGGCGCTCAGTCACGGCTTCGGGCTTGAGCACCGCCTCGGTCTCTTCGCCGTGCCAGACGCCGTTTTCATCACGGGTATATTCCGCCCAGTACACTTCCCCCATACGGGCGTCGATGGCAGCCAGCACGCGTGTAGCGCCGGTCATACGCCAGGCGCCCTGCGCCATCGTGGCAAGCGTGGAGACGCCGATCATCGGCAGGTCAGCGCCCAGCGCCAGCCCCTGCGCAATGCCAATCCCGATACGCACGCCCGTAAAGCTGCCCGGGCCACGGCCATAGGCCAGCGCGTCGAGGTCGGTCAGGGCGGCGTTGCCCTCGGTCAAAATGGTTTTTACCAGGGGAAGAATACGCTGGGTATGCTCCCGGGGGCACTCTTCGAAATGGGCAAAGGTCTTACCGTCGTTCCACAGGGCAACGGAACACGCCTCTGTTGCGGTATCAATAGCCAGAATTCGCATTGGTCGTCGCGCTCTCGCAAGGGTCAGTCACAAAATGGCGCGCATCTTAACACACTCCGGCAAGAATTACTCCGCCGTTGGGTTCGCCAGGAAGCGGACCGCGCGTTTAATATCCCGCGTGCGCGGCGCGGGCGGCAGGCTGGCGAGGAAGGTTGCGCCGTAGGGGCGCATCACCAGGCGATTATCGCAGATCACCAGCACGCCGCGGTCGGTGACGTCGCGGATCAGTCGCCCTACTCCCTGCTTAAGCGTAATGACCGCATCCGGCAGCTGGACGTCGTCGAACGGATCGCCCCCACGCAGACGGCAATCCTCCATGCGCGCTTTCAGGAGCGGATCGTCCGGGGATGTGAACGGCAGCTTATCGATAATCACCAGCGAGAGCGTATCGCCGCGCACGTCCACCCCTTCCCAGAAGCTGCTGGTCGCCACCAGCAGGGCATTACCGGCGCT
>NZ_JADBQL010000026.1:11685-78118 GCF_014895905.1 Enterobacter cloacae complex sp. P15RS
CGGCAGCGTCATGGTGGCGCGGAACTGCTCGGCCAAATCGCGCATCATGGCGTGGGATGTACACAGCATGAAACAACGCCCGTTGTTGGCCTCAATCATCGGCTTCAGCATGGCCGCCAGATGGCGCGCGGCCCCCGGCTGGTTAGGCAGCGGCAGATTGCGCGGCACGCACAGCAGCGCCTGTTTTTCGTAGTCAAACGGGCTCGGCAGAAGCAGAGATTCAGCCTGCTCAATGCCGAGGCGCTCGGTAAAGTGATGCAGATCGTCATTCACCGACAGCGTGGCCGAGGTAAAGACCCAGGTGCCGGGCTTTTGCGCCATCACCTCTTTGAATTTATCGGCAACGGTCAGCGGCGTCAGCGCCAGGGTGAAGTGGCGGGAGGTGCATTCGTACCAGTAGCTGTACCCCGGCTGGTTGATCTCTTTCAGCCGTTTCAGCCGCCCGCGATAGAGCGTGGCGCGTTCAAAGGCAGCGTCTAACAGGGCGGAACGGCCCAGTGACAGCTTCGCCACGTCGTAGCAGAGCTCAAGGGCATCGTCGAGCAGCAGCAGCGCGCGCTGGATATTTTTGTCTGCCAGCAGTTCACGCAGGTTGCCGCGATAGCCCGGCTCGCCAAGCTGTAAGCGGAAATCCTGCGCGCATTGTGCCAGGCGGTCCGCGCACTTCTGCAACTGCTGGGTATCTTTGAGTTCGGTGCGATAGGCAATGGTGATATCTTTCGCCAGATCCTGAAGCTGACGGCTGGAGAGCGACTGGCCAAAATACTGGCTGGCGATGTCCGGAAGCTGATGGGCTTCATCGAAGATCATCACCTCCGCCTCCGGGATCAGCTCGCCAAATCCACTGTCCTTGACCACCATATCCGCAAGAAACAGGTGATGGTTCACCACCACCACGTCGGCATCCATCGCTGTTTTACGCGCTTTCACCACAAAACAGTCTTTGTACAGCGGGCAGTCGCTGCCGAGGCAGTTGTCGTTGGTGCTGGTCACCAGCGGCCAGGCCGGGGAGTCTTCCGGCACGCTCGCGCAGGTGCTGATGTCCCCCTCCTCCGTCTGGTTGGCCCAGGCGCGCAGGACGATCACATCACTCAGGGTTTGTACCGGCAGATCTCCGCCGGCCAGCGCCTGCTGTTCAAGACGCTCCAGGCACAGGTAGTTTGAGCGCCCTTTCAGCAGGGCCAGACGCCCTTTGTATTTCAGCGCTTTCGCCACCGTGGGCAAGTCGCGGCTGTAGAGCTGGTCCTGGAGCGCTTTCGACCCCGTAGAGATGATCACCTTCTTTTTCGCCCGCAGCGCAGGGGCGAGGTAAGCGTAGGTTTTCCCCGTACCGGTTCCGGCCTCCACGACCAGCGGCTGCGCTTTGTCGATAGCGTGCGCGACGGCATGCGCCATCTGACGCTGGGGTTCACGCGGTTTAAAACCGGGAATAGCCTGTGCTAACTGACCTTCTGGGGAAAAATCGTCTGCCACGGTGTTCTCTCACTGTATTTTTGCACAGGGATTATGTCAGCCCCTTCTCTCCGGTGCCACCCCAAATAGTGACGACGGCGGAACATTATGGCAGTCTTGCCGCCTGACGACGAAAGATAACGAGGATACGTTTATGACAATTACGCGCATTGATGCCGAAGCCCGCTGGTCTGATGTAGTGATCCATAACCAGACGCTGTACTACACCGGTGTCCCTGCCAATCTGGACGCGGACGCCTTCGAGCAGACGGCGAACACCCTGGCGCAAATTGATGCTGTGCTGGAAAAACAGGGCAGCGATAAATCGCGCATTCTGGATGCGACCATTTTTCTGGCGAATAAAGACGATTTCGCGGCGATGAACAAAGCCTGGGATGCGTGGGTCGTGGCGGGTCACGCGCCTGTACGCTGCACTGTACAGGCCACGCTGATGAAACCGGAATACAAAGTTGAGATCAAGATTATCGCGGCAGTGTAAGCCGGTTATTCTTCATCTTCATCCTCAAAACGCGCCACGATACGCTCACCGGTATGGGTGGCGCGAAGTTCTTCCGCGACCTGGGAAATCGCCTGTCCGCTGCTCATCCCCTGGGACATCAGCTCCTGAATACGTTCAACGGCTTTCTGCTGTTGGTCATGGCTGAGAGAAGGTAAACCTGCAAACATCGTTAACTCCTGCTAAATTATTCGCGCTAATTATTTCACGCTGCCCGGTAGTATGCCATACATGAACATGCGCTTCCCCACTGTTATTACCTTGCCCTGGCGTACGGACGCCGCCGAGTTCTGGTTTGCCCGTCTGAGCCATCTTCCTTTTGCCATGCTGCTGCACTCAGGCCATGCGGATCACCCTTACAGCCGCTTTGATATTCTGGTGGCCGATCCGGTGAAAACGTTGACGACCGATGAGCTGTCGCCAACGGACGATCCGCTGCTGCGGCTTCAGCAGGAGATTAACGCGCTGGGCTTATCCGCCACGCCGAACCCGGACCTTCCTTTCCAGGGGGGCGCGCTGGGGCTGTTTGGTTACGATCTGGGTCGTCGATTCGAAAAGCTGCCCGAGTTAGCGCAGGCGGATATTGCCCTGCCGGATATGGCGGTGGGGCTGTACGACTGGGCGCTGATCGTGGATCACCGTAAACAGACGGTATCCCTGCTGAGCCACCGTGACGTGCAGGCGCGTCTGGCCTGGCTTGAGGCGCAACGGCCCGCCGTAACGGATCAGTTTATGCTGACCTCCGGCTGGCGCTCAAACATGAGCGCGATGGAATACGCGGAAAAATTCTCCCGCGTGCAGGCGTATCTGCAAAGCGGCGACTGCTATCAGGTGAACCTGGCCCAGCGCTTCCAGGCAGCATACCGGGGGGATGAATGGCAGGCGTTTATTCGCCTCAATGCCAGCAACAAGGCCCCGTTCAGCGCGTTTATACGCCTGGAGCGCGGCGCGATCCTCAGCCTTTCGCCCGAGCGTTTTATCCATCTGGCGGAAGGGACGATTCAGACCAGGCCGATCAAGGGCACCCTGCCGCGCCTTGCCGATCCGGATGCAGACCGTCAGCAGGCGGAGAAGCTGGCTGCCTCGCCCAAAGATCGTGCCGAAAACCTGATGATTGTCGATCTAATGCGCAATGACATTGGCCGCGTCGCCGAGCCGGGCAGCGTGCGCGTACCGGAGCTGTTTATCGTGGAGCCTTTCCCGGCTGTGCATCATCTGGTCAGCACCATTACCGCCCGTCTGCCGTCCTCGCGCACCGCCTGCGATCTGCTCCGCGCCGCGTTTCCGGGAGGTTCCATCACCGGCGCGCCAAAGGTGCGCGCGATGGAGATTATCGACGAACTGGAACCCCATCGACGCAACGCCTGGTGCGGCAGCATCGGCTATGTGAGCCTGTGCGGAACCATGGACACCAGCATCACCATTCGCACGCTCACCGCCTGCGACGGGAATCTGTACTGCTCCGCAGGCGGTGGCATAGTGGCCGACAGCCAGGCCGGGGCGGAATATCAGGAAACGTTTGATAAAGTGAATCGTATCCTGAAACAACTGGAGAACTCACGGTGAAGAAAGAAAACCTGACGCTGGATGATTTTTTGTCGCGCTTTCAGCTTCTGCGGCCCCAGGTCAACCGCGCCACGTTGAATCAACGTCAGGCGGCGGTGCTGATCCCGGTAGTGCGTCGTGAACAGCCGGGTCTGTTGCTTACCCAGCGCGCACCGCATATGCGAAAACACGCCGGTCAGGTTGCGTTTCCCGGCGGCGCGGTGGACAGCACCGATGCTTCCCTGATTGCCGCCGCGCTGCGCGAGGCGCACGAGGAAGTGGCGATCCCCCCGGAAGCGGTGGAGGTGATTGGCGTGCTGCCGCCGGTCGACAGCGTCACCGGTTTTCAGGTCACGCCGGTGGTCGGCATTATTCCGCCCGATCTTCAATATCACGCCAGCGTCGATGAAGTTTCAGCTGTGTTCGAAATGCCGCTTGAAGAGGCCCTTCGTCTGGGTCGCTATCACCCGCTGGATATTCACCGTCGCGGACACGATCATCGGGTCTGGCTATCGTGGTATCAGCATTATTTTGTCTGGGGCATGACGGCAGGCATTATTCGTGAACTGGCGCTGCAAATCGGCCTGAAGCCTTGACTATACTTTACATTCCACCCTTTTCTGGCAGGTTTGCGATCGGCGTCGCGCTATTAGCAAAACCATCGTTAACCATTAGTTTAATTCATGTGAATAGTTAAGCCGAGGTTGGTGTTCCCTCTTACACTATGCGCAGTTATAACATCGTTACTGGAACCCCAGTAACCCTGTCAGGAGTGTGAAAGTGATTAGTATATTCGACATGTTCAAAGTGGGGATTGGCCCGTCCTCTTCCCACACTGTAGGGCCGATGAAGGCCGGTAAACAGTTCGTCGATGATCTGGTCGAAAAAGGATTACTGGAAAGCGTTACCCGTGTCGCCGTAGACGTTTACGGTTCACTGTCATTAACGGGTAAAGGCCACCACACCGATATCGCCATTATTATGGGTCTGGCGGGCAACATGCCGGACACTGTTGATATTGATGCCATTCCGGCATTTATCCGCGACGTGGAAACGCGCGGACGCCTGCTGCTGGCTAACGGTCAGCATGAAGTTGACTTCCCGCAGGATGACGGGATGCGTTTTCGCAGCGACAACCTGCCGCTGCACGAAAACGGCATGACCATCCACGCCTGGAGCGGCGAAAAAGAGATATACAGCAAAACCTACTACTCCATCGGCGGTGGCTTCATCGTTGACGAAGAACACTTTGGTAAAGAGAGCGCGGGCGACGTCAATGTGCCCTATCCGTTCAAATCCGCCACCGAAATGCTGGGCTACTGCAAAGAGACCGGTCTGTCCCTCTCCGGCATGGTGATGAAGAACGAGCTGGCGCTGCACAGCAAAAAAGAGATCGAAGACTATTTTGCTAACGTATGGCAAACCATGCGCGCCTGTATCGATCGTGGTATGAACACCGAAGGCGTTCTGCCGGGCCCGTTGCGCGTGCCGCGTCGTGCATCCGCGCTGCGCCGTATGCTGGTCACCACGGACAAATTCTCCAACGACCCGATGAACGTGGTTGACTGGGTGAACATGTTTGCTCTGGCGGTGAACGAAGAGAACGCCGCAGGGGGCCGCGTGGTGACCGCGCCGACCAACGGCGCCTGCGGTATCGTTCCGGCGGTGCTGGCCTACTACGATCACTTTATCGAGCCCGTCACGCCGGACATCTACATCCGTTATTTCCTCGCGGCAGGCGCCATCGGCGCGCTGTACAAAATGAATGCCTCTATCTCCGGTGCGGAAGTGGGCTGTCAGGGTGAAGTGGGCGTTGCCTGCTCTATGGCGGCAGCGGGACTGGCGGAGCTGCTGGGCGCAAGCCCTGAGCAGGTTTGCGTGGCGGCGGAAATCGGCATGGAGCATAACCTCGGTCTGACCTGTGACCCGGTTGCCGGCCAGGTGCAGGTGCCGTGCATTGAGCGTAACGCCATCGCCTCCGTTAAGGCGATCAACGCCTCACGCATGGCGATGCGCCGCACCAGCGAGCCCCGCGTGTCGCTGGATAAGGTTATCGAAACCATGTACGAAACCGGCAAGGACATGAATGCGAAGTACCGCGAGACCTCCCGCGGTGGTCTGGCCATTAAGGTGCAGTGCGACTAAGCCTTCCTTTCGCCCATCCACAACGGATGGGCGAATTTTCTCCTCTCGTCTCGTCGCTTCACGTAATCCCCACTACACTGTCACTGTTGCGTCTGGCTCTTCCGGCCGGTGCTTAACAGGCGACCGTTCATGCAAAATGCACAAACGATCATTAAAGACTATCGCCGAAAACGCGTTATCGTCTGCGTCACGGTTGCGCTCATGACGCTCGTCCTGACGTTGGGCATTCGCTTTATTTCACAGCGCAACATAAATCAGGATCGGATCCAGGACTTTGCTCAGAGCACCGTCCGCGCGCTGGACAAGGTGCTGATGTCCCTGGAAACCCACCGTGAAACCCTCATCGCGCTGGTGGGTGAACCCTGTTCCGGGGTGAATCTTGTCCTGCGAAAACAGGCGGCGATTCTGCAAACCGTACGCTCAATCGCCCTTGTAAAAGACGGCACGCTGTATTGTTCAAGCGTGTTCGGCATTCGTAATGTTCCCGTCAGCGAATTTCACCCGATACTGCCGGCGAGCGATCCCAGGCTGCTGTTATTGACCGACCGGTGGCTGTTAAAGGGCAGCCCGGTGCTGATCCAGTGGTCCCCCGTGGCGGGCCGGAGCAAGGATGGGGTGATGGAGGTGGTGAATATCGATCTCATCACCAAAATGATCCTTGAGCCGCAGCGGCCGCTGATTACCGACGTTGTCCTCAAGGTGGGCGAAAATTTTCTCCGCGACGGGCAACAGGTCACGAATACGCTGACCTTCGATGAACACGCCTCCCTGCTGGAACAGTCGTCACAGCGGTACCCCTTTAGCGTCACGGTCAGCGGCCCGGGGCCAGGCGAAATGGCGTTGAGGAATCTGCCCACTCAGCTGCCGCTGGCGCTGATGCTCAGCTTACTGATGGGCTATATCGTCTGGCTCGCCACGGCGCGGCGCATCAGTTTCACCTGGGAAATCAATATGGGGATTGCCGCCCGGGAGTTTGAACTCTTCTGCCAGCCGCTGATGAATGCCCGCACGCGGGAGTGCGTCGGCGTCGAGATCCTTCTGCGCTGGAATAACCCGCGTCAGGGATGGATCTCACCCGATGTCTTTATCCCTCTGGCCGAAGAACATAACCTGATTGTTCCGCTTACCCGCTACGTCATCAGCGAAACGGTGCGGCAGATAGGCTATTTCCCGGCCTCGCGCGATTTCCATATCGGCATTAACGTGGCCGCCAGCCATTTTCGCCGCGCTGCGCTGATCCGGGATCTCAACCGCATCTGGTTTAACGCCAATCCGGTTCAGCAGCTGATTGTGGAGTTAACTGAACGCGATGCGTTGCTTGATGTGGATTACCGCATCGTGCGCGAGCTGCACCGTAAAGGGGTGAAACTTGCGATTGATGATTTTGGTACCGGCAATAGCTCACTTTCGTGGCTTGAAAAGCTGCGTCCGGACGTGCTGAAAATTGATAAATCCTTCACCACCGCGATCGGCACCGACGCCGTGAACTCAACGGTCACGGATATCATTATTGCGCTGGGCCAGCGGCTGAATATAGAACTGGTTGCGGAAGGGGTTGAAACCGAGGAGCAGTCACGCTATTTGCGCCGTCACAGCGTACACATTTTGCAGGGGTTCTTGTATGCGCGACCGATGCCGCTGCGGGAGTTCCCGACATGGCTGGCGGAAAGTGCCTCTCCGCCAGCCCGTCACAATGGACACATCGTGCCGTTATTGCCGTTACGCTAGCAAGCGTTACTCTTCTTCGTCGTGTGCAGACTGCTCTTTAACAATACGCACCATATCAACGCGATAGTCGTTGGCTTCAACGATGGTAATTTGCAGCGGCGGCAGCTCCAGCACATCCCCGACACGCGGGATCTGTCCGTTAACGGCAATCACCAGCCCCGCCACGGTGGCGATGTCTTCATCGTCATTGACTACGTTTTCAACGCCCAGCGTGTGCGAGAGCGCGTGCAGATCGGTGGTACCTTTCACCAGCCAGCCGTCACCGTCGGCAACGATTTCCGGCGTTTCATCCGCATCGGGGAATTCACCTGCGATCGCTTCCAGCACGTCAAGCGGCGTGACCAGACCCTGTACCACACCAAATTCGTTGGTGACGATAACAAAACTGCCGCGGGCACGACGCAGCACGCCCAGCAGGTTAATCGGATCCAGCGTCTCCGGCACCACGATGGCAGGCGACGCGGCCGCAACGGCCTCGACGTTGACGCCCTCTTCCAGCGCCACGAGCATCTCTTTCGCGCGCACCACGCCGATGATCTCATCCAGCTCGCCCCGACAGACCGGGAACAGGCTGTGCGGCGAGGAGAGCAGCTGCTGACGAATTTCGTCGACGCTCAGGTTGGCATCCACCCAGCTGATTTCTCCGCGCGGCGTCATAATGCCGCGCAGGGAGCGGGAGGCCAGCGAAAGCACGCCGTTGATCATATAGCGTTCTTCTTCCACAAACGCGCCTTCCGGCACCGGAACCGGGTTGCGGTTCTCGCTGTCCGCCTGCACGTTCACCTGGCGACGGCCGCCCATCAGGCGCAGGATCGCATCGGCGGTACGGGCGCGCAGCGGCTGATTCGACTGCTGCTTAATAAAGTTACGGCGCGCAATCTGGTTAAACAGCTCGATTAAGATCGAGAAGCCAATCGCGGCGTACAGGTAGCCTTTCGGAATATGGAAGCCAAAACCTTCTGCCACCAGGCTCAGACCAATCATCAGCAGGAAGCTCAGACACAGCACCACTACCGTCGGGTGCTGGTTGACGAAACGCGTCAGCGGCTTCGAGGCCAGCAGCATTACCGCCATCGCAATCACAACCGCCGCCATCATCACCGGCAGATGGTTCACCATGCCGACCGCCGTAATCACCGCATCCAGCGAGAAGACCGCATCAAGCACCACAATCTGAAGAACAACGACCCAGAAGCTGGCATAGCCTTTACCGTGTCCACCGTCGTGCTGCCGGTTTTCCAGCCGTTCATGCAGCTCCGTTGTGGCTTTGAACAGCAGGAAAAGCCCCCCCACCAGCATGATCAAATCGCGACCGGAGAAGGTGAAATCCATCACGGTGAACAGCGGCTTCGTCAGCGTAACCATCCACGAGATCACGGACAGCAGGCCCAGTCGCATGATCAGCGCCAGCGAGAGGCCGATCAGACGGGCTTTGTCACGCTGTTTCGGCGGCAGCTTGTCCGCCAGGATGGCGATAAACACCAGGTTATCAATACCGAGAACGATCTCCAGCACGACCAGCGTAAGCAGTCCTACCCAGATTGACGGGTCCATTAAGAATTCCATGACACGCTCCTGCTAAAGGAATGACAAAACGGTGCCCCGCTGATTTCGGGCAGTTCAAAGGAAATGAGAGTCGATGCGTGGCGAAGATCGCCGGTGAATAAGGCGCGGGATGGCCTGGAAGATGACTGACGTCGGTGACGGTCCATATAGTGGGCTGTAGCCCTATACTCCTGAATAATTAAACGGACGCTAAACATATCAGAGACAATTGGTATTTAGCAAAGATTTACGTTCCTTTGCAAACTTCTGTAACACACGCGGTTTATCTTTTAGAAAAATCTGTAATGCGTAGCTAAATTACGGATCTTCATCACATAAATTATTTTTTCACTATCTAAAATAATTCGCGGAAGTCTTGGTTTTTTAGAACTCTAACCCTTATCTGAATCGATTCGGTTCGCCAATACGATTCTCAGTACGCCTGCCTGGCAGACGTATAAATGATAATAATAGGAGGTAGCAAGTGACCATTGCTATTGTCATAGGCACACATGGTTGGGCTGCGGAGCAGTTACTCAAAACGGCAGAGATGCTGTTGGGCGAGCAGGAAAACGTCGGCTGGATCGATTTCGTTCCCGGTGAAAACGCCGAGACGCTGATTGAAAAATACACTGCTCAGCTTGAGAAGCTGGATACCAGCAAAGGCGTGCTGTTTCTCGTGGATACATGGGGCGGCAGCCCGTTCAACGCTGCCAGCCGCATTGTCGTCGATAAAGAGCATTATGAAGTCGTCGCCGGGGTGAATATCCCGATGCTGGTGGAAACCTTGATGGCGCGTGACGACAACCCAGGCTTTGACGAGCTGGTGGCGCTGGCGGTGGAAACCGGTCGCGAAGGCGTTAAGGCGCTGAAAGCACAGCCGGTTGAAAAACCCGCCCCTGCCCCTGCTGCACCAAAGGCCGCTGCACCGGCGAAGCCAATGGGTCCGAACGATTACATGGTTATCGGCCTTGCGCGTATTGATGACCGTCTGATCCACGGCCAGGTGGCGACACGCTGGACCAAAGAGACAAACGTACAACGCATTATCGTGGTCAGTGACGAAGTGGCCGCTGACACTGTCCGCAAAACACTTCTTACCCAGGTTGCACCGCCGGGCGTTACCGCGCACGTCGTGGATGTCGCCAAAATGATCCGCGTTTACAACAACCCGAAATATGCGGGCGAACGCGTGATGCTTCTCTTCACCAACCCGACAGACGTCGAACGCCTTGTTGAAGGCGGCGTGAAAATCACCTCCGTTAACATTGGCGGTATGGCATTCCGTCAGGGCAAAACGCAGGTCAATAACGCGATTTCAGTCGATGCGAAAGATATTGAGGCCTTCAATAAGCTGAATGCCCGCGGTATCGAACTGGAAGCCCGTAAGGTTTCCACGGATCAGAAACTGAAAATGATGGATTTGATCGGCAAAGTGGGGAAATAAGCCCGGGCCGGTTTTTCATATAAAGCTTATGTAATAGGAGAAGTGCAATGGAGATTACTACTCTTCAAATTGTACTGGTGTTCATCGTCGCATGTATTGCGGGTATGGAATCCGTACTTGATGAATTTCAGTTCCACCGTCCTCTGGTGGCCTGTACGCTGATTGGCGCCGTTCTCGGTGACATGAAAACCGGTATCATTATCGGTGGTACGCTGGAAATGATCGCCCTCGGCTGGATGAACATCGGTGCAGCCGTTGCGCCAGATGCCGCCCTGGCGTCCATTATCTCAACCGTTCTGGTTATCGCCGGTCACCAGAGTATTGGTGCCGGTATCGCGCTGGCTATCCCACTGGCCGCTGCGGGCCAGGTACTGACCATCATCGTTCGTACTATCACCGTGGCCTTCCAGCACGCGGCGGATAAGGCAGCCGAAAACGGTAACCTTACGGCGCTCTCCTGGATCCACGTTTCCTCCCTGTTCCTGCAAGCGATGCGTATCGCGATCCCGGCGGTTATCGTGGCGATCTCCGTGGGGACCAGCGAAGTTCAGAGCATGCTGAACGCCATCCCTGAAGTGGTCACCAGCGGTCTGAACATCGCCGGCGGCATGATCGTGGTGGTCGGTTATGCGATGGTCATCAACATGATGCGCGCGGGCTACCTGATGCCATTCTTCTACCTCGGCTTCGTTACCGCTGCGTTCACCAACTTCAACCTGGTTGCGCTGGGCGTGATTGGCGCGGTGATGGCGATTCTTTATATCCAGCTCAGCCCGAAATACAACCGCGTCGCGGGTGCCCCTGCGCAGGCTGCTGGTAACAACGATCTCGATAACGAACTGGACTAACAGGTGAGCGAAATGGTTGATATGACAAAAACTACCACTGAGAAAAAACTCACTCCGGGTGATATTCGTGGCGTGTTCATCCGTTCTAACCTGTTTCAGGGTTCATGGAACTTCGAACGTATGCAGGCGCTCGGCTTCTGCTTCTCCATGGTGCCGGCAATCAAACGCCTGTATCCGGAAAACAACGAAGCGCGCCGTCAGGCAATTAAGCGTCACCTGGAATTCTTCAACACCCATCCCTACGTCGCGGCGCCTGTTCTGGGCGTAACGCTGGCGATGGAAGAGCAGCGTGCGAACGGGGCTGAGATTGACGATGGTGCCATCAACGGGATCAAAGTCGGTCTGATGGGGCCGCTGGCAGGCGTGGGCGATCCTATCTTCTGGGGAACCGTGCGTCCGGTGTTTGCGGCGCTGGGTGCCGGTATTGCCATGAGCGGCAGCCTGCTTGGTCCGCTGCTGTTCTTCATCCTGTTTAACGCGGTGCGTCTGCTGACCCGTTACTACGGCGTGGCGTACGGCTACCGTAAAGGGGTGGATATCGTTAAGGATATGGGCGGCGGCTTCCTGCAAAAACTGACTGAGGGGGCGTCTATCCTCGGCCTGTTTGTGATGGGGGCGCTGGTTAACAAGTGGACGCATGTGAACATCCCGCTGGTGGTATCGACCATCACCGGTCAGGATGGTCAGACGCGCGTTACCACCGTGCAGACCATTCTGGACCAGCTGATGCCGGGCCTGGTACCGCTGCTGTTAACCTTCGCCTGCATGTGGCTGCTGCGTAAGAAAGTGAACCCGCTGTGGATCATCGTTGGCTTCTTCGTCATCGGTATCGCGGGCTACGCCGTCGGCCTGCTGGGTCTGTAATAAAATGCGTTACCGACCGGGGGCTTGCCCCCGGTCTTTTTATCTGGAGGATGAATGACTGTCACGGACACCGTACTGGTTTTGTTTATTGTTGCCCTTCTGGCTTACGCGATCTATGACGAGTTCATTATGCCTCGCCGCCACGGCGAGACGCTGCTGACCCTTCCCCTCTTACGCCGTGGACGCATTGATGCATTCATCTTCGCCGGGCTGGTGGTCATTCTGATTTACAATAACGTGACCAGCCACGGTGCAATATTAACCACATGGTTATTATGTGCGCTGGCATTAATGGCGATTTACCTGTTCTGGATCCGCTCGCCAAAACTCATTTTTAAAAAACAGGGATTCTTCTTCGCCAATGTCTGGATAGAATATAACCGTATTAAAGAGATGAATTTATCCGAGGACGGGGTGCTGGTGATGCAATTAGAACAACGCCGCCTGCTCATTCGGGTTAAAAATATTGATGACCTGGAAAAGATCTACAGATTACTCGTTAAAACTCAATGATTTAATATTATAGCTTCGGCTATATATTGCGTAATTTTTTTGTTCGTAATATAGCCGATGCTATATCTTCCCCGTTAAATAGCTTATATTTCTTAACGATATTTTCACGCATAAATCTAAATGAAAATCGTTATCAACGCAGTCCCTGAATTAAGCCTTTCTGACTGTTGTTTTATATTCTCAAAATATGTTAAGGTTGCGCCCGTCGTTGGGGAGTAGCCGATTTCCTGCCTTCAGGAAATGTACGTGTCAACATACTCGTTGAAAAACGTGGCGCGTACGGATCGCTTTCAGCACTTACTGTGCCAAAGGGATCAGGCGAGACCATAGATACATCAACTGCTGTTTACTGGGGGCAGTGATGTGTCATATGGATATCCCCGGTCTGGACGCGCTTATGAATATCTCCGCTACGATCCTCCTGGCCTTTGGCATGTCAATGGACGCATTTGCCGCCTCTATCGGTAAAGGTGCCACCCTCCATAAACCTAAATTTTCCGAAGCCCTGCGTACCGGTCTTATCTTTGGCGCTATCGAAACGCTGACGCCGCTTATCGGATGGGGTCTGGGGATGCTCGCCAGCCAGTTTGTGCTGGAGTGGAACCACTGGATTGCCTTCGTGCTGCTGGTCTTTCTCGGCGGCCGGATGGTGATTGAAGGTTTGCGGGGCAACAGCGATGAAGATGACGCGCCGCTGCACCGCCACGGCTTCTGGCTTCTGGTGACCACCGCTATCGCAACCAGCCTGGACGCCATGGCCGTCGGTGTCGGTCTGGCGTTTTTGCAGGTCAATATTATCGCCACCGCGCTGGCGATTGGCTGCGCGACGCTTATCATGTCAACGCTGGGGATGATGGTTGGCCGGTTCATTGGCCCGCTGCTGGGTAAACGAGCCGAAATTTTGGGCGGTATCGTGTTGATCGGGATTGGTGCCCAAATCCTCTGGGCACACTTCGCGGGTTAACCTTCGCGCTGCCAGCAATGGATGCTGAAATCTGTCTGGCAGCGAAATTCTGTCTGCGCTGCCAGCGTTTCCCACACCGCGGGTTTTGCCCGCCACGCAAACGGCGTCATTTGCAGTAACGCCACGGCTTCGCTTCCCTGTAACGTCATTTCATACGCCACCGACAGCTCCTGCTTTAACGCAAAGCCCGCCAGCTGTTCTGAGTGAGGCGCATGCAGGTGCACTTCATCATAGATCAGCCCTTTCAGCTCCAGCAGATGACGGGGCCCAGGCGTAACGGTGATAACCCACCCGCCGGGCTTAACCACGCGCGCCAGCTCCTCTGCCTTGCACGGCGCGTAGATACGCACCACGGCGTCCATGCTCGCCTCCTCAAACGGCAGACGGTGGCTGGAGGCCACGCAGAACGTCACCGCGGAATAGCGTTTTGCTGCCGCACGGATTGCCACTTTCGATACGTCCAGGCCGTACGTTTCGGCGCCCTTCTCAGCCGCCACGTCTGCAAACGTTGCGGTGTAGTAGCCTTCGCCACAGCCGATATCCAGCATGGCGGATGCGCCTTCTGTCAGACAGTTACCGAGTAAGTCGACGACACAATCCCTGAGCGGTTGATAGTGCCCGGCATCGAGAAACGCCCGGCGGGCCTGCATCATCTCCGCGCTGTCGCCCGGGTCCCGGGAGCGCTTGTGCTGTACAGGCAGAAGATTCACATAGCCCTCTTTCGCCCTGTCAAACTGATGTCCCTGTGGACAGATAAACGTTTTCTCCGCGCGCGTCAGCGGCGCGTGGCAAAGGGGACAGCTGAAAGACATGACAACTCCAGGGCGTAAACCAAAAGGCGAAGTGTACCGCTATTCGCCAGGGTTATAAACGGCTGGGTGACGCATCACAATCAGATGGTCAGAATCTGCCGGCAGCCCATCAGGCTTTACGTTTTCCAGACGCAGTACGTTCCCCATAATTTCGCTGAAAACGGGCGCAGAAACGGCCCCGCCGTAGTAGGCGCCGTTTTTCGGGTCGTTGATCACCACCACCAGTGCAAAACGGGGATCGCTGGCGGGCGCAACGCCCGCAGTGTAGGCGACGTATTTATCCACATACTTACCGTGTTCATCGATTTTTTTGGCCGTCCCGGTTTTAATCGCCACGCGATAGTTACGCACCGCTGCTTTGATCCCGCCACCGCCGGGTAACGCGACGCTCTCCATCATGTGTTCCACCTCGTGAACAATTTCCTCGGGCATCACCCGTTTGCCGATCACCGGCGGATCGATACGGGTAATGGACAGAGGCCGTTCAATACCATAGCTGCCGATGGTGGCATACACATGCGCCAGCTGGAGGGGGGTGACCATCAGGCCATAGCCGAATGCAAAGGTCGCCCGGTCTAACTGGCTCCAGAATTTTCGCTGTGGCAGTAAGCCAGCGCTTTCCCCCGTTAAGCCAAGCCCGGTACTCTCGCCAAACCCAAAGTGCTTATAGGTATCCAGTAACCGTTGCACGGGCATCGCCAGCGAAAGACGGGATACGCCCGTGTCGCTGGACTTTTGCAGGATCCCGGTCATCGTCAGTTCCGGATAGTAGCCCACGTCGCGAATACGATGCCCATCAATAGTGTAGGGATGCGTGTCTATCACGCTGTCAGGCTGAACCAGCCCCTGCTGTAGCGCCGTCATCAACACCAGAGGCTTAACGGTCGAGCCCGGTTCAAAGGTGTCGCTGATCGCGCGATTGCGAAAATCATCCAGCGTTGCCCCTTCCCGATTGTTGGGGTTGAAGTCCGGGAAGCTGGCCATCGCCAGTATTTCGCCCGTCTGGATATTAATCAGTACCGACGCGCCTGACTCGGCTTTGTTCCACGCCACGGCATTATCCAGCGCGTCTTCGGTGATGGTTTGCAGGCGTTCATCAATACTTAGCTGGATATTGTGGGCAGGAACGGGGGCCACCTCAGTGAGGTTCTCCACCACATGTCCATAGCGATCTTTCCTGACCAGCCGCACGCCTGCTTTCCCGGTGAGCTGGGTGTTGAAACTTTTCTCGACGCCCTCAATACCCTGACCATCAATGTTCGTGAAGCCAATCAGGTTAGCCGCCACGTGTCCGGCGGGATAAAAGCGGCGGGACTCATCGCGAAGGTTAATACCGGGAAGACGCAGCTTATCGATCCACTTTGCCTGGGAGGGATCAACCTGACGGGCAAGATAAATGAATCGCCCGTGCGGGTTGCTGTTAATCCGGGATGCGAGCGTGCTCAGAGAAAGGTGTAAGGCATTTGCCAGAGCCTGCCAGCGCGAATCAAACCCGACGCCCCCTTTTTCCAGCACGGTTTTGGGATCGGCCCAGACGGCCTGCACGGGTACGCTTACCGCAAGGGGACGCCCTTCACGGTCAACAATCATTCCACGCGGGGCATCTATCGCCACTTCGCGCAGGGAGCGCATATCCTCCTGCTTCACCAGATTATCCGGTTTGATAATTTGTAGCCACGCCACGCGGCCCAGCAGAAACGCGAGGCTACAAAAGATGGCGAGACACAGAAGTGCAAAACGTGCCGGCGTAAAGTTTCCGGTGGTCGTTATTGTCTTTTTTTTCACCTTAACCCCAGGGCTATTGATCAACGCCCTGATTTAACGAGAAAAACGGATAATAAGACGGGAAAAGAATGCTAATAA
This sequence comes from Enterobacter cloacae complex sp. P15RS, assembly GCF_014895905.1. Taxonomy (NCBI): domain Bacteria; kingdom Pseudomonadati; phylum Pseudomonadota; class Gammaproteobacteria; order Enterobacterales; family Enterobacteriaceae; genus Enterobacter; species Enterobacter cloacae complex sp. P15RS. Next base: position 27,929 of record NZ_JADBQL010000026.1, read on the forward strand.
CCTCACGGGTTTGCAACAAGATACTAACAGAGGTGGATTACGTAATATTTTGAAAAATAAGCGAATAAAAAAGCCCCGCATCGGCGAGGCTTATGTCTGAGAGCGAAGCGCCTGGCGCTTCAGTCAGCAGTGATTCGATCAGATAGCAGTTACGTTAACCGCAGCTGGGCCTTTCTGGCCGTCCTGAATTTCGAACTCAACGTTCTGGCCTTCAGCCAGAGTTTTGAAGCCGTTACCCTGGATTGCAGAGAAGTGTACGAACACGTCTTTGCTGCCGTCAGCAGGAGTAATGAAACCAAAACCTTTAGATTCGTTGAACCACTTAACTTGACCTTTAATCTTTGCCATTTGCAAAATTCCTTAGAGTGTTTTCTTAGCCCGCAGGCTTTGACATAGATAAAACTGAGACATTACTGCTTGAGGCACTAATATAAGGTTCGGCAGAGAAGCGGTATTCAACGACAACGTGTTTACTCAGGACTTCTTTACTGAAAATGCCACACATAAACAGAACTGTACCTCGTTTGACCCAAAACGTGTTATCACACACAACGTTTAATATGGCAAGCCATTTTTAAACGTGTCTCGATCCGCCGCACAAATTCACGTGTTACTCCAGAACAATCTGCACGGTTATGCGTATTGTCAAATGAAGCGCCACCTGATCTAACGGCCTACAGAGTGCCTTGACGCGCCCTGTAATCAAAGACTTTTTAAACATAGCTCAATCATTTCAAAGCGTCCATCCCAAACCCTACTTTTCTTTAAAGGAATGACTGAGTTAGAACTTTTTGTGAAAAGTTATGCTGAAAACAATGCAACGCACCAACGTGTGACAGTGAATATAAAAAGTTAATCAGCTATTGCTAACTGTATTAAAATCCACCATTTAATAAGCGTTATTCTGCACCAAAATAATGAAATTTTTATGACTCTGCCTCAAAAGAAGGCAAGCAAAACGTTTCGATAAAAATAAAACACTTTTGGCGAGTTAAAGCACACTATTTATTCAACGAAACGGTATTTGTTAAATAAGGATAAATATTCGCCAGTTTTCAGTGCACTGAAACAAGAGTTAACTACTGCTTAATTCTTTGCGGGGATGTTGCGGGAAAAACGTGATAAGGGAGGAGATTTACGCCGTACGCTCAGGCCACCTCCCCGATCCGGGCAGACTATCGTTCGGCTACCAGGCGAATGAAGTCTTCCTCGTCTTGTTGCGGAGCAGTAGCGTCCTTCGGTATCGCTTTCGCTTCCGGTTCGTTGGCTTCGCACAAACGACGCAGCAACGCATTCTGCCTTTTCTGCTGATCCAGCAACGCTTCCAGCAGCTCAATTTGTTCGTTTGTGCGGGAACTGGCGCGGTTAACGAAGAACCACAGTACCAGGCCAACAGCCAGCACAACCAACGCCATTACCAGGGATGCAATGCTCAGCAGCCCCGAATTCAGTAACTCACCCATTTCACCACCTCAGTAAAAACCGCTATTTTACCACTGCCGCCACGTAAGAACATCGCTCAGCGTAAAAATGACGTCTACCAGGGGATAAACTTATTGATTGAACAAATGCCGCTAAAGAACTGTACATCCTGATCGCACATCACATTGATAGTCTGCGTCCACAGCACCACGCATGCTATCAACACTATAACCAGAATTACCCAGCGTATTTTTTTCACTCCACACTCCGTCTTATGACCTGATGTAGCCAGGTTATCACGGCTATCTTAAACAGGGGCTAACTGTACCTTCAACTGACTCTTTTCGGAATCGTGCACTTGTTTCACTGCGTAAACCCGTTACGCTTACTCCATGACAACAAAGAAAAAAGAGGCATCGATGCGTTTACTCGTTCGTACGGTAATTGTACTGGCACTTGTGTGGATAGGCCTGCTGTTAAGTGGGTATGGCGTATTAATGGGAAGCAAAGAAAATGCCGCGGGTTTGGGTATTCAGTGTAAATATCTCACCGCCCAGGGGGTAAGCACGGCGCAGTACATCCATTCAGACAGCGGGATCATCGGGCTAAGCAACTGTCCCGTACTGCGTAAGTCCTCTGTCGTGGTTGATAACGGCTAATCAGCGTTGAACTCAATCTGCAAAAACGCCGCAAAAGTGCGGCGTTTTTTACTGGCGGCATCGATCAGAACGGGTAGTCGTTATAGCCCATCTGCTCTGAAATTTTGCGCGCTGCGGTATGCAGAATTGCCACATACTCATGAAGACGCTCTTCGGAGAAACGCAGCGTCGGGAACGAGATGCTCAGGCCCGCAATGACAACGCCGAAGCGGTCAAACACCGGCACACCGATGCAGCGCAGCCCTTCTTCCTGCTCTTCGTTATCTTCCCCGTAGCCCTGCTCGCGTACGCTATCCAGCACGCTCAGCAGTTCATCCGTACTGGTGATAGTACGGTCAGTACTACGCTTGTATTCCACGCCGTCAAGGATTTGCTTCACCTCTTCGCGATCGCGCCAGGCCAGCAGCACTTTACCAATTGCGGTACTGTAGAGCGGGTTACGGCGACCGATGCGTGAATACATGCGCAGGTTGTACATGGAATCAATTTTGTGGATGTAAACAATGCTGTCTTCATCCAGTGCGCCGAGGTGAATTGTCTCTTTCGTCAGCCGTGAAAGTTCACGCATCTGAATATCCGCGCTGCGGATCAGATCCACGTTTTGCAAGGCACGAGCGCCCAGTTCAAACAGCTTCAGGGTCAGAGAATATTTTTCTGATTCTCCTTCCTGCGCGACATAACCCAATGATTTCATCGTCTGCAAAAAGCGATAAACGGTGCTTTTCGACATCATCACACGCTGAGACAACTCTGTAATACCAATTTCACGCTCTTCTCCGAGCGCCTGCAAGATGCCAAACACCTTCAGCACGGAAGAAACAGAATCTGGCTGCTTATCCAAATCTGCGATTGCCATTTATCACCTCATGGAGAGTGTTTTATAAAAATCAGAACCGGTTTTTATTATAAATTCGTGTGATGCGTGCTGCAATCTATCTGGCTTTACTTCGTTACAAATCTGCGACATAAAACCGAAATAACGGTGCTAAAATAGTTACCCTGAAAATAATTTCACGCTGAGTCATTTTTTTCCCATGCAAAAAAACGTTTCTGATGGCCTGCCCTTACCGCAGCGGTACGGGGCAATTGCCACTGTTGTCATCGGCATTTCGATGGCCGTCCTTGACGGTGCGATTGCCAACGTTGCTCTTCCTACCATTGCAAAAGATCTTAATGCGTCTCCCGCAAGCTCCATCTGGATTGTGAACGCGTACCAGATCGCGATTGTGATTTCCCTCCTGTCACTCTCTTTCCTCGGCGATATGTTTGGCTATCGCCGGGTTTACCAGTGCGGGCTGGTGGTCTTTACCCTCACCTCGCTCTTCTGTGCCCTATCCGATTCGCTGCACACCCTCACTCTGGCGCGTATCGCTCAGGGCTTTGGGGGCGCGGCGCTGATGAGCGTGAATACGGCCCTGATTCGGCTTATCTACCCTCATCGCCACCTTGGACGCGGCATGGGCATTAACTCCTTTATTGTCGCCGTGTCGTCTGCCGCCGGGCCGACGATTGCCGCTGCCATTCTGTCTGTCGCCTCGTGGCAGTGGCTGTTTGCCATCAACGTGCCCCTTGGCATCGTGGCTATTTTCTTCGCCCTGCGCTATCTCCCGGAAAATGGTCCGAAAAGCACCACGCCACGCTTCGACCTGCCCAGCGCCGTGATGAACGCGCTGACCTTTGGCCTGCTGATCACCGCGCTGAGCGGATTTGCGCAGGGGCAGTCGCTAATGCTCATTGCCGCAGAAATCGTTGCCCTGCTTGTTATCGGCTTTTTCTTTGTACGACGCCAGCTGGCGCTCCCCGTGCCGTTACTGCCGGTAGATTTGCTGCGTATACCGCTGTTCTCGCTCTCCATTTGCACTTCAATTTGCTCATTTTGCGCCCAGATGCTGGCGCTGGTCGCGCTGCCGTTCTTTTTACAGAGCGTGATTGGTCGTTCGGAAGTGGAAACGGGCTTGCTGCTCACGCCCTGGCCTCTGGCAACCATGGTGATGGCCCCGCTGGCCGGGTATCTTATTGAGCGAGTTCACGCCGGACTGCTGGGGGCTATCGGGCTGGTAGTCATGGCAGTGGGACTGTTTGCGCTGGCGTTATTGCCCTCCTCGCCGGGGGACCTGGATATTATCTGGCGCATGATCCTGTGCGGTGCAGGTTTTGGTCTGTTCCAGTCACCGAATAACCACACGATTATCACCTCTGCCCCACGCCATCGCAGCGGTGGTGCCAGCGGAATGCTGGGGACGGCACGGCTATTAGGGCAAAGTACCGGGGCCGCACTGGTGGCGTTGATTTTTAACCTTGCCGGGCAGAATGCGACACACGTTGCGCTGATCACCGCTGGGACGCTGGCAACCCTCGCGGCTGTCGTCAGCGGGCTTCGTATCACCCAGCCGAAGGCGCAGGCATAAAAAAACCGGGCGGAGAGGTTCTCCTGCCCGGTTTGTATTCATGCGGCTGGTATTACTTCAGGTATTCACCGCTACGCAGCGCTTCGATACGTTTATCCAGCGGCGGGTGAGACATAAACAGCTCGCTCAGCGACTTAGATTTACCGTTGATGCAGAAGGCCATCATGCTGTTCGCTTCCTGCGGCTCGTAGCTGGTTTTCAGACGTTGCAGCGCCGCAATCATCTTCTCACGACCAACCAGTTTCGCTGAACCGGCATCCGCATGAAACTCACGGTGACGGGAGAACCACATGGTAATGATGCTTGCCAGGATACCGAACACCAGTTCCAGCACCATCGAAACAGCAAAATAGATCAGCGGGTTGCCGTTGCTCTCTTCACCCTCATCACGGTTGCCGCCCATAAACCCGGCAGCGATTTGCGCCAGAATACGGGAAATAAAGATAACGAAGGTGTTCACCACGCCCTGGATCAGGGTCATGGTGACCATATCGCCGTTGGCGATGTGGCTGATCTCGTGAGCAATAACCGCTTCCGCTTCGTCACGGCTCATGTTTTGCAGCAGACCGGTACTGACGGCCACCAGGGACGCGTCACGACGCGCACCGGTAGCAAATGCGTTAATATCCGGCGCGTGGTAGATCGCCACCTGCGGCATGGCAATGCCCGCCTGCTTTGACTGCTGAGCAACCGTGCTCACCAGCCACTGTTCCATATCGTTACGCGGCTGCTCGATAACCTCACCGCCCACGGATTTCAGTGCCATCCACTTCGACATCAGCAGTGAAATGAAAGAGCCACCGAAACCAAACAGCAGCGCCATAATCAACAGACCCTGAACGCTGCTCGACTGAATTCCCGTCAGGCTTAGCACCAGCCCGAATACCACCATAACCGCAAGGTTGGTGAGCAGGAAGAGCGCGATTCGCATCATAATATTCTTTTAACCTCAGTTTAACAAAACGCACTATGCGATTACCCACATCGTATGGGTATTGCGGGTATTTTCAAGCATCCAGACGGCGTAAGTCACCAGAAAGACACAACTTTACACAATTGGAAATCTGCCTGACGGAAGGATGCAGAACAAAAAGAAACAGGCACAATCTCTTGTGCCTGTTGGGGAGTTATTTTGCCGGAGCAGGTTGCACTGCAGGTTTATCTTTTTCCAGCGTCGCGAGATCAAGCGCGATATGCACCGTCTCGTCCAGATACGGATCGGGCTCCTGGTAATCCTTAGGCAGATCGTCCAGTTTTTTGAGCAGAGGCTTACCTTCACGCTTGAAGCGATCGTTGATACGCGCCAGACGCGTCGCGTCATCTTCATTGTTCTCTTTCTCACGCTGGGCGTAGTTCAGAGACACAATATTCCGTTTCGCTTTCAGTGCGTTGAAACGCGCAATGTCCTTCATGATGTACTGGAATTCAGGATCCTTCCCAATACGATCGTTGTGATTTTTCAACAGTTCCGGTCCGAACTGTTTCATATCACCCGATTTCACGAATGTCGCGGCATCGATGCTATCCCACGGCAACGCGTTATCTTCAAACTTCTCGCCGGTTTCCGTCTCTTCGGTACCTGTCGGCATCATGATGTCCGGCGTGACGCCTTTACGCTGCGTACTGCCGCCGTTGACGCGGTAAAACTTCTGAATGGTGTACTGTACTGAACCCAACGCCGGCCATTCAGGGCGCAGCATCTGGTCATAAATACGGTTCAGAGAGCGATACTGCTGAACGGTGCCCTTGCCAAAGGTCGGTTCGCCGACAATTAACGCCCGGCCATAATCCTGCATGGCGGCAGCAAAGATTTCCGATGCAGAGGCACTGAAGCGATCCACCAGGACCACCAGCGGCCCCTTATAGTAGACCACGCCATCGGTATCGGCATCTTCACGCACTTTACCGTTGTTATCGCGCACCTGCACCACCGGGCCAGACGGGATAAACAGCCCGGACAGCGAGACGGCTTCGGTCAGCGCCCCGCCGCCGTTGCTGCGCAGGTCAATGATTACGCTGCTGACATTCTGCTTCTCAAGCTTCTGTAGCTGCACTTTCACGTCATCGGTCAGGCCAACGTAGAAGCCCGGGATATCCAGTACGCCAACCTTCTCTTTACCCACGGTTTTCACCGACATTTTCACCGCGCGATCTTCCAGACGGATACGCTCACGGGTCAGGGTAATGATGCGGGTTTTGGTGCCCTTACCGGCTGGCAGGATCTCCAGGCGCACTTTGCTGCCCTTCGGCCCTTTGATCAGCGCAACAACGTCATCAAGACGCCAGCCAATCACGTCCACCATGCTCTTTCCGGTCTGACCAACACCGACAATGCGGTCGCCTACGCTGATCGCTTTGCTTTTAGACGCAGGGCCACCGGCCACCATGGAGTTGATAACGGTGTAGTCATCGTCCATCTGAAGCACTGCACCGATACCTTCCAGAGACAGGCTCATTTCGGTATTGAACTGTTCGGTGTTACGTGGAGAGAGATAGTTGGTGTGCGGGTCAATTTCATGCGCAAACGCGGTCATCGCCAGTGAAAAAACGTCTTCACTGTTGGTCTGCGCCAGACGACGAATAGCGAACTTGTAGCGACGGTTTAACGTCTCACGGATCTCTTTCTCGTCTTTGCCGGTGAGCTTGAGGCTCAGTTCATCATATTTGACTTTTCCGTCCCACAGCGCATTCAGCTCAGCCTCATCTTTCGGCCATGGCGCTTTGCTGCGGTCCAGATTAAAGGTGTCGTTGCCGGTGAAGTCCATTGGACGTTCCAGCACTTTGAGCGCGTATTGATAACGTTCAAAACGGCGCTTTTGCGATAAGTTGTAGAGATCGTAAAACAGATCCAGCTTTCCGGAGCGCAGCTCATCACCCACTTCGGATTTGCGTTTCGCGAACTGTTCGACATCGCTGGCCAGCAGTACGTTATGGCTGTAATCCAGCAAGTTCAGATAACGATCAAAGATTTTGGCCGAAAAGGCCTGATCGAGATCGAACTGACGATAGTGCGAACGAGTAAAGCGCGACGTCACGCGCTCACTCACCGTCGCGTGCTGAGTCTCTTCCTTGAGAACCGGAATTTGATCGACACGCGTAATATCGTCCACAGCGAAAGCGTGGCCTGTTATAGCAAACAGGCCAGCCAACGCGGTGAGCTTAAAAAAAGTGTTCATGCCAGGCTCGGCCTCCGTTTCAGAACAACAAGTGTTCTGCGCGTACAATCATTGACATACCAGAAGTCAGCTGTACACGAACGCCATCTTTGGTGATTTCCAGTACGGTGGCGTCCATCGCGTTGTTACCCGCTTTCACCTTCAGAGACTGACCCACGCTCAGCGCATTGATGTCAGAAACCGGGGTGTGGCGCGGCTCTTCGCGCGGCGCACGTGGGGCTTTAGCTGCTGGTTTGTCAGCACGCGGTTTGCGATCGTTATTTTCTGCACGACGCGGTGCCGGACGCGGTTTACGCTCGCGACGAGGGGCGTCTTCCTGACCGTTTGCCGCTGCGGCTTCGCGTTTTTTCGCCTGCTGTTCCGCACGCTGTGCCTGCACGCGAGCTTTGGCTTCTTCAAGCTGCTTACGCGCATGTTCTACGTGCTGTTCGTCCAGCTCACCGCACGGGTTGCCGTCAAGGTCGACACGGGTCGCACCCGGCTTGATACCGTACAGGTAACGCCAGCTCGAGGTATAAAGGCGTAATGCAGAGCGAAGCTGCGTTTTGCTGAGGTTCATCTCCCCCTCAACGCGCGCGACCAGATCCTGAAAGATACCGACTTTCAGAGGACGCGCTTCACCTTCAGCGCTGAAGCACTGCGGGAAACGCTCGGCCAGAAATGCGATAACTTCTTTACTGCTATTCAACTTAGGTTGATTTTCCATGAAATTTCCTGATTACAACGGACGTTGCCAACAAGCGCAGGCATGAACAGGCGACATTATAATGACGCTATCAGTAAATGCTACGTTATCCGTTGATTATCCTGCGACGCTCGCAAAGAATTTATGATAATCGGTCTCTGCAAGAACATTTTCCAGGTTCGCCGCAAGCGTGCGCAGCCCCTGTTCGTCCTCGGCAGTGAAGCGGCTGAAGACCGTGCTGTCGATATCCAGAACGCCAATAATCTGATTTTTTACCACCAGCGGCAGTACGATTTCAGCGTTGCTTGCGGCATCGCAGGCAATATGGCCGTCAAACGCGTGGACGTCTTCAACGCGCTGAACCTCACGCGTTGCCACGGCGGTACCGCACACGCCACGTCCTACCGGAATGCGAACGCAGGCCAGCTTGCCCTGAAACGGCCCAAGCACCAGCGTGTCGTCTTCCAGCAGATAAAAGCCGGCCCAGTTCACGTCAGAGAGGCGCTCGAAGAGTAACGCGCTGGTATTTGCCAGAGTGGCTAAGAAACTGGTTTCCCCTGCCATTAATGCTTTAAAATCGCGATTCAGATCCGCGTAGAATTCTGTTTTGTTCATTCTTCAATCACTTAGTTAACTTACAAATTTACCGCATAGCCTATTAAAATAAGCATTAAATGCGCTCATGCTCAAGATGAATCCGTACATGAGTTATTATAACTTTCAACAATACTAAACCGTGCGCGACTCATGGCCATAAAAACACCCAAAATTACGCCGACAGGAAAGATCGTTATCCATACGGTAAGCGAAGCTTTGCCTCGTGCACATTATCAGCGTTGCCCCCAGTGCGATACGCTTTTTATGTTGCCGAAGATGAAATCGCACCAAAGCGCCTTTTGTCCTCGCTGCGATGCCAAAATTCGCGATGGACGAGACTGGTCGCTAACGCGTCTGGCCGCAATGGCGGTCACCATGCTGCTGCTGATGCCGTTTGCCTGGACCGAACCGCTGCTGAAGCTCTATCTTCTGGGCGTGCGCATCGACGCCAACGTATTTCAGGGGATCTGGCAGATGACGCGCGAGGGCGATCCGCTCACCGGCGCGATGGTGCTGTTCTGCGTCGTCGGCGCGCCGCTGGTGCTGGTCGCGGCGATTGCCTACCTGTGGTTTGGCAATATTCTGGGGATGAACCTGCGCCCGGTGCTGCTGATGCTGGATAAGCTCAAAGAGTGGGTCATGCTGGATATCTATCTGGTGGGCGTCGGCGTGGCCTCCATCAAGGTGCAGGACTACGCGTTTTTACAGCCCGGCATTGGCCTTTTTGCATTCATATCGCTGGTCCTGCTGAGCATTTTGACCATGATCCATCTGAACGTTGAACAGCTCTGGGAGCGCTTTTACCCTCAGCGCCCCGCGACACGGCCTGATGAAAACCTGCGTGTCTGCCTGGGATGTCATTACACCGGTTTTCCGGATAAACGCGGCAGGTGCCCACGCTGCCATATTCCGCTAAGATTGCGACGCAACAATAGCCTGCAAAAATGCTGGGCGGCGCTGATCGCCTCTCTGGTATTTTTGTTCCCGGCCAACATGCTGCCCATCTCGGTGATTTACGTGAACGGCGCCCGCCAGGAAGATACTATCCTCTCCGGGATTATTTCTCTGGCGCACAGTAACGTGGGGGTCGCCGCGATTGTTTTTATCGCCAGTATTCTGGTGCCCTTTACCAAAGTGGTGGTGATGTTTACGCTACTTATCAGCATTCACTTTAAATGCGAACAAGGACTCCGCACCCGCATCCTGCTTCTGCGATTCGTGACCTGGATCGGTCGCTGGTCGATGTTGGATCTGTTCGTGATTTCGCTGATGATGTCGCTCATCAATCGCGATCAGTTACTTGCTTTTACCATGGGACCCGCAGCTTTTTATTTCGGCTCTGCGGTGATATTGACTATTCTTGCAGTGGAATGGCTGGACAGCCGCTTACTTTGGGACGCACATGAGTCAGGAAACGCCCGCTTCGCCGACTGAAGCGAGAATTAAAACAAAACGTCGTATTTCGCCATTCTGGCTGCTGCCTGTCATCGCGCTGATGATCGCAGGCTGGCTTATCTGGACGAGCTATGAAGATCGCGGAAGTACCATCACGATTGATTTCCAGTCTGCGGACGGCATTGTCGCCGGACGTACCCCCGTTCGCTTCCAGGGGGTGGAAGTGGGTACCGTGCAGGATATCTCCCTTGGCAAAGGGCTGAACAAAATCCAGGTGCGGGCGAGCATTAAGTCCGATATGCAGGACGCGCTGCGCGCCGAAACGCAGTTCTGGCTGGTAACGCCAAAAGCCTCGCTGGCCGGCGTTTCCGGGCTGGATGCGCTTGTGGGCGGTAACTATATCGGCATGATGCCCGGTAAAGGTGAGCCGCAGGATCACTTCGTTGCGCTGGATACGCAGCCGAAATACCGGCTGAATAACGGCGATTTGATGATCCACCTCCGCGCGCCGGATTTAGGATCGCTGAACAGCGGTTCTCTTGTCTATTTCCGCAAAATTCCGGTTGGCCGTGTGTACGATTACGCCATTAACCCGAACAAAGACGGCGTGACCATCGACGTGCTGATCGAACGGCGCTTTACCAGCCTGGTGAAAAAAGGCAGCCGCTTCTGGAACGTCTCCGGCGTCGATGCCGATCTGAGCTTAAGCGGTGCGAAAGTGAAGCTTGAGAGCCTGGCGGCGCTGGTGAATGGCGCTATCGCCTTCGATTCCCCGGAAGGCTCAAGCCCTGCCGCCGCTGAAGATACGTTTGGCCTGTATGCTGACCTGGCGCACAGCCAGCGCGGCGTCATCGTTAAGCTGACCCTGCCGGATGCTAAAGGACTGAAAGCCGGCTCGACCCCGCTGATGTACCAGGGATTAGAGGTCGGCCAGCTGACGAAATTAACCCTCAATGCAGGCGGCTCCGTCACCGGCGAAATGACCGTGGATCCTAGCGTTGTCGATCTCCTGCGGGAGAAGACGCGTATCGAGCTGCGTAATCCGAAGCTGTCGCTCAGCGACGCCAGCATCAGTTCACTGCTGACCGGCAGTACCTTCGAGCTGATCCCGGGAGAAGGCCAGCCGAATAAAACCTTTGTTATCGCCCCGGCGGATAAAGCGCTGCTGCAAAAGCCGGGCGTGCAGACGATTACCCTGAACGCACCGGAGAGCTATGGCATCGAAGCCGGACAGCCGCTGATCCTGCACGGTGTGCAGGTAGGCCAGGTTCTCGAGCGTAAGCTGACAGAAAAAGGGGTCTCCTTCTCCGCCGCCATCGATCCGCAGTACAGCAATCTGGTGCACGGTGACAGTAAATTTGTGGTCAACAGCCGGGTCGACGTGAAGGTGGGCCTGGACGGCGTTGAGTTCCTCGGCGCCAGCGCCAGCGAGTGGGTTAACGGCGGGATCCGCATTCTGCCGGGCAGCAAAGGTGCGCTGCGCGAGAGCTATCCGCTGTTCGCAAATCTGGACAAAGCCATTGAAAACAGCATGGGCGACCTGCCGACCACCACGTTGACCTTAAGTGCTGAAACGCTGCCGGATGTCCAGGCGGGCTCCGTGGTGCTCTATCGCAAGTTTGAGGTCGGGGAAGTGATCACCGTTCGCCCTCGCGCGGACGCGTTTGATATCGAACTGCACATCAAGCCGGAGTACCGCAAGCTGCTCACGCCAAACAGCGTGTTCTGGGCGGAAGGCGGCGCGAAGGTGCAGCTTAACGGCAGCGGCCTGACCGTACAGGCGTCTCCCCTCTCCCGTGCCCTGCGCGGTGCGATCAGCTTTGACAACCTGAGCGGCGCGGGCGGCAACATGCGTAAAGGTGACAAGCGGATCCTCTTCCCGTCTGAAACCGCAGCGCGCGCCGTCGGGGGACAGATTACGCTACATACCTTTGACGCCGGTAAACTGGCGGAGGGGATGCCTATCCGCTATCTCGGCATTGATATCGGGCAGGTCCAGAAGCTGAAGCTCATCACCGCGCGCAATGAAGTCCAGGCCACTGCCGTGCTTTATCCGGAATATGTGCAGACGTTTGCCCGCGCTGGCTCGCGCTTCTCGGTGGTTACGCCGCAAATTTCTGCCGCAGGGGTTGAGCACCTCGACACTATACTTCAGCCGTACATTAACGTTGAACCGGGTCGCGGCAACGCACGTCGTGAGTTTGAGTTGCAGGAGGCGACCATCACCGATTCCCGTTATCTGGACGGTCTGAGCATCGTGGTTGAAGTGCCGGAAGCCGGTTCGCTGGGCATCGGCACGCCGGTGCTGTTCCGCGGCATTGAGGTCGGGACGGTAACCAGCCTGACGCTGGGTAATCTGTCCGATCGCGTGATGGTCGGCCTGCGCATCAGCCAGCGTTATCAGCATCTGGTCCGCAACAACTCGGTGTTCTGGCTGGCTTCAGGTTACTCCCTCGACTTCGGCCTGACCGGCGGCGTGGTGAAAACGGGTACCTTTAACCAGTTCATTCGCGGCGGCATTGCCTTCGCGACGCCGCCTGGCACGCCTCTTGCACCTAAGGCGCAGGCAGGTAAACACTTCCTGCTGCTGGAAAGTGAACCGAAAGAGTGGCGCGAATGGGGAACGGCGCTGCCGCGTTAATCTCGCAGGCTCCGGTGTCAACGCGCCGGAGCCTTTATGTTACACTGCGCGCCTGAATGTTTCCCTGTGGTGTGCCCGTGGCTCAAAACTCCGTATTTCTTCCCGAACAATTCCTCGCGCAGATGCGCGAGGCGCTTCCTGCTCATCTCTCATTCGACGATTTCATCGCCGCCTGCCAGCGCCCTTTGCGCCGCAGTATTCGCGTCAATACGCTAAAAATCAGCGTCGGGGCATTTCTGGATCTCGTCTCCCCCTACGGCTGGCAGCTGACGCCGGTGCCGTGGTGTGAAGAAGGGTTCTGGATCGAGCGGGATGACGAGGAAAGTTTGCCCCTCGGCAGCACCGCCGAGCACCTGAGCGGGCTGTTTTATATTCAGGAAGCCAGCTCCATGCTGCCGGTTGCCGCGCTGTTTGCCGATGATAACCAGCCTGAACGGGTGATGGATGTCGCCGCGGCGCCGGGCTCTAAAACCACGCAGATTGCCGCCCGGATGAACAACCGCGGCGCGATCCTCGCCAACGAATTTTCCGCCAGCCGCGTGAAGGTTCTCCACGCCAATATCAGCCGCTGCGGGATCCACAACGTCGCGTTAACGCACTTTGACGGTCGCGTTTTTGGGGCTGCCCTGCCGGAAGCCTTTGATGCCATCCTGCTTGATGCGCCCTGCTCCGGCGAAGGCGTGGTGCGCAAAGATCCTGATGCATTAAAAAACTGGTCCGTTGAAAGCAACCTTGAGATCGCCGCCACGCAGCGTGAACTGATCGACAGCGCGTTCCATGCCCTGCGCCCCGGCGGGACGCTGGTTTACTCCACCTGCACGCTGAACCGAGATGAAAACGAGGATGTCTGCCTGTGGCTGAAGGCGCGCTATCCGGACGCCGTCGAGTTTTTACCGCTGGATACGCTGTTTGACTCGGCCAGTGAAGCCGCCACGCCTGAAGGCTTCCTGCATGTCTTCCCGCAGATTTACGATTGCGAAGGTTTCTTCGTCGCGCGCCTGCGTAAAACCGGCGCCGTGGAGCCCCTGCCCGCGCCGACGTTTAAGGTCGGTAAATTCCCCTTCACGCCGGTTAAAGGCCGTGAAGCGGCACAGGTGGAGGCGGCTGCAAATAAAGTGGGGCTGCGCTGGGATGAGAGTCTGCACCTCTGGATGCGTGACAAAGAGCTGTGGCTGTTCCCGACCCATATCGAACCGCTGATGGGTAAAGTGCGTTTCTCCCGCCTTGGTATTCGCCTGGCGGAGATCCACAACAAAGGCTATCGCTGGCAGCATGAAGCGGTCATTGCGCTGGCTGGTCATGAAAACACGTTCGCCCTGACGCATCAGGAAGCGGAAGAGTGGTATCGCGGTCGTGACGTTTATCCGGAAAACGGTCCGGCGCAGGATGAAACGATCGTGACGTATCAGGGTTTTCCGCTGGGTCTGGCGAAAAAAGTCGGCTCGCGGCTGAAAAACAGTTATCCGCGTGAACTGGTTCGCGATGGCCGTCTGTTTACCGGTAACAGCCGCACCGCCTGAAAAAAACGCATTTTTTTACTGGCGATTTCGCTCTCCTTGTCTAGGATCAAAAATGGGTGACTGCACTGGTCATACCAGATTTTGGGCAACAAACCGGAGAGCATTATGACGAAAACCAGCGTACGCATTGGCGCTTTTGAAATCGACGACGCTGAATTGCGCGGCGAAGCACAAGGCGATCGAACGTTAAGTATTCCCTGCAAATCCGATCCGGATTTGTGCATGCAACTGGACGCCTGGGATGCAGACACCAGCGTCCCGGCGATCCTTGATGGGGAACATTCCGTTCTGTACCGTGAGCATTACGACAGTAAAACCGATGCCTGGGTCCTGCGTCTTGCCTGACCCAAAGAGAACCCGCCCGAAGGCGGGTTATTTATTACTGAAGCTGCACCAGCGTCAGGAAGCCCCCAAATACCGCCCCCGTATCGATATAGTGCAGATTGTTAAAGTCATACCGCTTGTCTACGGGCGTGTGTCCAAACCAGAAGTGATCCGCGCCGCTAACGCCCTGACCTTTACCCACCATAAAGCCCATTAAACGATCGCGGTCCCACAGCACGCGCCTGGCATCAACCGGCTTTTGCCAGACATATTCGGCTGAGGGATAATCCGCATGAGCCACAACGTTCAGGCCATTTATGCAGGTTATTTCAATGACGTGCGGTAAGGTCCGGCAGGCGTTGAATAACGTCAGCGCCTGTTTTTGTTGCTCACCCTTAAGCGCGCTAAACCAAACACCGCCATTTATCGACCACAGGCTAAAATCATTATTTTCCAGCGCATCTAACGCCATTTGCTCGTGATTGCCGCGCACCGCATAAAACCAGTTTTCCTGTATCAGCTGTAAACATTTTACGCTGTCAGGCCCGCGATCGATAATATCTCCCACGGAGATCAGCAGATCCGTATCAGGATTAAAATGCCGACGTTTCAGCGCATCCAAAAGCTGCTGATAGCAACCATGAATATCGCTGACAACCCAGACATGACGCCAGTCTTTACCCTCTATTTTCTGATACATAAGCCCTCCATTCTGAAGTATAGCCGCAGCAGAAAGAGTCCAGTCAGATATTACAAACCCCAACAAACCCTCAACCAGCCGGAAATAAACCCTGCCGCGCTATTAATCCTTTATTACCTGCCCCCTAAAATAGAGCGCAATAAAACGAGGGATTTTTACGTGTCGAACTTACACCTGCAAAATGATGTTTTTTATCCGCATCGCACAAATATTATTTCGGAACTGATTAAGGGAAAACGCGTTCCAGGGCCTATCTGGCAAAAACGGGAATACCGTCTGAAGTTTCTTTTGCGCTCGCTTTTATTCTGGTCTTCCACCCATCGTATGCTGGAGGCGCTATCCGGACGCGATGATTTTGACAGATTACTGGCGGCGCAAATTACGCTGCCGAGCAAAACCCACCGTCAGTACCTGATGCGCGGCCTGAACGCCAATGACAGAGCCGACGCCATCGTCAGCCACTACCACTGGATTGACAGCCTGAAAGACCGGATGCTCGCTCACGCCCTCGCGAGCCCCAATGAGTTGCCCGTGGCGCAGTTTGAGGCAAAAAATGGGGTGATCTATACCGTTACAGCCTCCTCCGCGGGCAAGGCCGAACGCGAGGGCGAAAGCACGCTGTGGCTGCACGACCATGAAGACACCCTTCTCGCCAGCCTGACATTTTGCGTTGCGCGCAGCAACGGGCGCTCTGTGCTGGTTATTGGCGGCCTTCAGGGCCCGCGCCGCAGCGTCTCGCGGGACGTTATCAAGCAGGCCACACGCGCCTGCCACGGGCTGTTCCCGAAGCGCGTGCTGATGGAGGTGATCTTCCAGCTCGCCTCACACTCGAACATCAGCGCTATCTTTGCCGTCAGCGATGAGGGGCACGTATTTCGCGCCCTGCGCTACCGGCTGAGCAAAGGCCGACATTTCCACGCCAGCTACGACGAGTTCTGGGAAAGCCTGAACGGAAAACAGCTCTCACCTCTTTGCTGGCAGCTGCCGCTGCGGATAGTGCGCAAATCGCTGGATGAGATCGCCAGCAAGAAACGCGCAGAATACCGCCGCCGCTTTGCGCTTCTCGATAATATTGCGGCTTCCGTCAATGCGCGGATTGAGCCCTTGTCGACCTCAGGCGAAAAACAAACAAAAATTTAACAAAACAGCCAAAAAGGACTGGACTTACGCCTGCCGGGTTGTGGTATGTTTTAAGCAGGCGCACAGGAAGTGAACCTTCTGCTGAGACGAAAACCGGATTTTATCGTTTACTATGAAGCAGATAAAAAGAGACCGAATACGATTCCTGTATTCGGTCCAGGGAAATGGCTCTTGGGAGAGAGCCGTGCGCTAAAAGTTGGCATTAATGCAGGCTCAATCGCCTTGCCCTTTAAGAATAGATGACGACGTCAGGTTTTCCAGTCCACAGTAAAAGTGGCCTGAAAAAAAGCGTTAAAACATCACTAAATGTGAAAAACCGCAGAGCTTTTACAAGCACCTGCGGTTTTTTTTATTGGAAACCTGACTGCTAGCAGAGTTTTTCAGCGCGCTCAATAAACGGCGCCAGGCTCTTCTTCTGCCCGGGGTTTGCCGGATCGTCGACCTGGATCACGCTGACAGGCTGTCCGTTACTTTTGCCGCTGGCAACCTGCTGCTCCGCAACGTCATTTAACGGATACTGCACGAGCGTGCTGGGATTAATGACGTACAGCGCGTGGCCGGGACGGCAGGTGAGCATGACCTCTTCACGGTTGAAAGCCCAGTTGTCCTTGCCCACCTCGAACCGGCTGACGGTGATGACCTGCGGCGCGGCCAGCGCACTGCTGGCACAGGTGAGAAGTAAAAGAGAAAGCAGCGTCTTTTTCATATGTTATTTAACCTTGTCAGAAGGGTTCCCAGGTCGCGAACAGGCTGACGGCCGCCAGTACCAGCGCGCCCAGCACCACTTCTGCCTGTGTCATCCTGATAAAAATCTGTTGTTCCCGCCCGGCATCAGGGCGAAAGCGTGGCACAAGAAAATACCGATTCGCCAGCGCAATTGCCACCATCATGATGACCAGCGCACATTTGAACAACAACAGCCGTACATAAGGCGCCTGCCACGGCACGTCTAAGCCCACAATAAAGAGCGTGTTGATGATCCCGGTCAGCAGCACGCCGCCAACGGCGTAATGCCCCACGCGGGAGAAGCGCATCATGGTGAAGATAGCGGCTGGCTGCCAGCGGCCTTTCGCCAGACGCATACAGAACAGCAGCGGCAGTAACCCGCCCACCCAGGTCGCGGCGCACAGCAGATGAAGCGCATGGTTCAGACGATGCAACGCTCCCGGTGCGCCGCCGTTCATTGCGGCATGTCCGACGCCCGCCAGCAGCACAAGTTGCCCCATGGCCAGGAGTAACAACCGCGAACCTTTCTGTGGAGTAAGCCATGCCGCGCCCGCGGTCACAGCGGCCAAAACCATTTGCCACAGCCAGACGCCACCAAACTGCGTTCCCAGCACGCTGCGCCAGACCGCCGGGCTAATGACGTCGCCCCAGCCGTTACCCATTAACCCACTTTGCAGGCCGAACATCAGCAGAGCAGCCATCAGGCTGATTAAGGCCGCGATTTTCTGCTGGCGCTGGAAACGTTGCGTCATGAGGCGCTGCAACGAAGACGGTGCAAACCAGACGCTGTAAAGCGCGTTGCCGAAAAGCAGCATCAGCGCAGCAAAATGGATAAAGCGTAACGCTACGTAGCTCAGGGCCAGCATACTATTTCACGCTAAAGTGATAGCTGCCCTTGGTTTTGTGGCCGTCCACGGAGACCACGTGCCAGTCCACCGTGTAGGTGCCGGTCGGTAACGGTTTCTCAAGGGGAACAATCAGCTTTGCGTTATCTTTCTCGTCACGCTTCACCGCACCGGTCTGGATCGTGTGCTTCTGCGCGTCCGTCACCACAACGCCGCTAAAGGCTGGCTCAATGCCTTCCGAGAAATTCAGGGTAATGACGTCGGGTGCCGTCGCGACGGTATTCTCCTGCGGGGATTGTTGCTTAAGGTGCGCATGGGCCAGAGCTGAGGGCGCGGTTGCTGAAGAGAGCAGAAAAACCAGCGCGCACGCGACGCGGGAAGGGGTAAAGTGCATCACAATCATTCCTTTTCGTTATGCCTGAATGCTAAAGAATAACTCTGTATAATTAACGAGTCGAGGAACATCCTTTGCTCCCTTGTCATCGTTGAACAATCGCGGTAACGTTGCCGCCGCAGAAAAAGGAGAAGGAAATGAACGTTAACCTGGCCGCCCTTCCTCAGGACGAGATGGACAAAGTGAATGTCGATCTCGCCGCCGCGGGTGTCGCATTCAAAGAGCGTTACAACATGCCCGTCGTGGCTGAAGTGGTAGAGCGTGAACAGCCTGCGCATCTGCGCGACTGGTTTCGCGAACGTCTGATCGCGCATCGCCTCGCTTCCGTCAACCTCTCGCGCCTGCCGTACGAACCTAAAGTTAAATAAGCTTAACGTCTCGTTACACTTCCTTACGCGTTATGTGGCAGGATAAGAAAACCCTGATAAATTTAGGTGTAATCTTAAAATCCCAGCGACTTAGTGTATAAGGAAGTCACGATGTCACGATGGAATATAGCCGCGGCCCAGTATGCTCCGCGGCACAACTGTGTTGATGAGCACGTAAAACACCACCTGCACTTCATTGACGAGGCGGCCTGCCAGGGGTGCGATTTAGTCGTCTTTCCCGAGCTTTCCCTTACCGGCCCTGGCGGGGCAACTTTACCCCCACCGCCTGACGATTTGCAGCTCGCTCCCCTCCTTCACGCCGCGCAGTCACGTTTCATCACGGTGATTGCCGGTATTACGCTCCAGCAACACGGTCAGCGTCAGAAAGGACTCGCGCTTTTCACGCCCAGCCTGTCGACCATCCGGCGTTATCCGCAGGGCAACGGTGCGGGTGTGATACCTGGCGATAAACGACTATCCATCGTTGATAACCAGGCTGACGCCCCGGAACTGGACCCGGAGGCAACCCTGTTCACCAGCAGCCTGGCGGTGGGCGAGCACCGCTGGCGGCAGTCCATCGGTTCGTTACAACGCTTCGCGCATAAATACGCCATCGCGGTGTTAATGGCGAACGCGCGCAGCGGCAGCGCGTTATGGGATGAAAAAGGTCAGCTTATCGTGCGTGCCGACAAGGGCGAACTGCTGTTAACCGGTTCTTTAGGCCGACAGGGTTGGCAAGGCGATATCATTCCATTAGGCTAAGCCTTTTAGGATCAGGAGCGATCAATGCTACGCGTTATTGATACCGAAACTTGCGATTTGCAGGGCGGAATTGTGGAAGTCGCTTCTGTCGACGTGATTGACGGAAAGATAGTCAACCCAATGAGCCATCTGGTGCGCCCGGATCGCCCCATCAGTGCGCAGGCGATGGCCATTCATCGCATTACGGAATCGATGGTGGCGGACAAGCCGTGGATTGAAGAGATCATCCCCCTCTACCACGGCAGCCAGTGGTACGTCGCGCATAACGCCAGTTTTGACCGCCGTGTGCTGCCGGAGATGCCCGGCGAATGGATTTGCACCATGAAGCTGGCGCGCCGCCTGTGGCCGGGGATCAAATACAGCAATATGGCGCTGTATAAGTCGCGCAAACTCAGCGTGCGGACGCCGGAAGGGCTGCATCATCACCGCGCCCTGTATGACTGCTACATCACCGCGGCGCTCCTGATTGATATCATGAATACATCCGGCTGGACGCCAGACGATATGGCGACCATTACCGGCCGCCCCGCACTACTGACCACCTTCACGTTCGGTAAATACCGGGGGAAACCGGTAGCGGAAGTGGCGGACAACGATCCGGGCTACCTGCGCTGGCTGTACAACAACCTCGACAGAATGAGCCCGGAACTGCGCCTGACGCTGAAGTATTATTTAGGCGAAGCCTGAGTTCCCGCGCGGCCTG
The DNA here is from genome assembly GCF_014895905.1 of Enterobacter cloacae complex sp. P15RS. Classification (NCBI taxonomy): domain Bacteria; kingdom Pseudomonadati; phylum Pseudomonadota; class Gammaproteobacteria; order Enterobacterales; family Enterobacteriaceae; genus Enterobacter; species Enterobacter cloacae complex sp. P15RS. Next base: position 48,394 of record NZ_JADBQL010000026.1, read on the forward strand.
GCAGCGTATCCTGCGCCAGGCCAATCAAAAAGGCATACTCCAGCGCCACCCCTTCATAGGATTTAAATCGCCCTGATTTCCCCCCGTGCCCCGAGTCCATATCGGTACACAGCAGCAGCAGATTATCGTCTGTTTTCAGCTCGCGCAGCTTCGCCACCCATTTCGCTGGCTCCCAGTATTGCACCTGGGAATCGTGCAGACCGGTGGTCACCAGCATATGCGGATAGGCTTTCGCCTCGACGTTATCGTACGGGCTGTACTCTTTCATGTAACGGTAATATGTTTCATCCTGTGGGTTCCCCCACTCCTCAAACTCACCGGTGGTCAGCGGAATAGACTCATCCAGCATGGTCGTCACCACGTCCACAAACGGCACCTGGGCGATAACGCCTTTAAAAAGTTCAGGCCGCTGGTTAATCACAGCGCCCATTAGCATGCCTCCGGCGCTGCCCCCCATGCCAAAGCAGAGCTGCGGATCGCCATACCCCTGGGCGAGCAGCGCATCGCAGACGTCCAGGTAATCATTGAAGGTATTTTTCTTTTTGAGAAATTTACCGTCTTCATACCAGTGCTGCCCCAGCTCGCCGCCGCCGCGAATATGGGCAATCGCATAAACAAACCCGCGGTCGAGCAGGCTCAGCCTGCTGCTGCTGAAATCGGCGTCCATGCTGGATCCGTAGGAGCCGTAACCGTAGACGAGGATGGGGTTTTTACCTTTGTTGAAGTGGTCCTTGTGGTAGACGAGAGACACGGGAACTTCGACGCCGTCGCGCGCGGTCACCCACAGGTGCTCACTGCGATAATTCTCCGACTCAAATCCCCGGACCTCCGCCTGCTTAATCACCTGACGCTGCCCGGTGTCCATATCCAGTTCAAACAACGTGTCCGGGGTAGTCATCGACGAATAGCCATACCGCAGGCGGGACGATTCCGGTTCCGGGTTAAAGCCAATCCACGTGACGTAAGCCGGGTCATCAAACGCAATACCCACCACCTCGCGGGTTTTGCGGTTGATTTGGCGGATACTGGTCAGCCCGCGCTGACGCTCTTCCACCACCAGCCAGTCTGTAAACAGGGTGAACCCCTCCAGCATCACCTGATCGCGCGCGGGAATTAACACTTCCCACTTCCGTTCATCGCGCACTTTGGTTTTATAAAGGCCAAAGTTTTTGCCCTCGCGATTTGAACGCAGGTAAAAGCTGTGCTGGAAGTGATCCAGGCTGTACTCATGATCTTTACGGCGCGGCAGGAAGCACAGCGGCTGCGCATCCGGCAGTTCGGCATCCAGCAGCAGCACCTCAGAGGTGGTGGCGCTGGCAAGGAAGATAATCACGTAGTGGCGAGATGAGGTTTTATGCAGGCTGACGTAAAACGTCTCGTCTTTTTCCTCGTACACCAGCTCGTCGTCGGCGGAATCGGTCCCCACCGTATGACGCCAGACCTGATAAGGCAGCAGCGTTGAGGCATGCTTTTTAACGTAGTAGACCGTTTCTGAATCGTTGCCCCAGACGAAATCGGGGGAAACATTATCCAGCATTTCGGGATACCAGTTTCCCGTTTCAAGATTGCGGAAGCGCAAACCGTACTGCCGGCGGGAAAGATAATCCTCCGCCAGCGCCATAATGGCGTTATCAGGCGAAATCGACATGCCGCCCAGCGTGTAAAACTCACTGTGGGCCGCACGTTTATTAGCATCAAGCAGGATATCCCATTCGTCCCACTCGGCACTCAGCACCGACTGGCGCTGATAGATGGGATATTCGTTTCCCGGCTCGTAAATATGGCGATAGCGATAGCCGTTTTTACACCATGGGGCTGAGACATCGCGCTGGGGAATACGCTGCACCATTTCGCTCAGGAGCCTGTCCTGAAGCGCCTGCTGGCTGGCCATGACCTTTCGGCCATAGTCGTTTTCCTCGTGCAGATAGTCGAGCACCTCTGGCCGGGAACGAGAATCGTCCCGCAGCCAGTAGTAGTTATCTATACGCGTATCGCCATGCGTGACGATCGCATAAGGAGTACGTCGGGCTTTTGGAGGCATGGCATTCTTACTTTTTCGTTTTACATCCTATAAGGTTGGCAAAACGCGCGTATGATGCAAGCGAAACATGCCCTTCTAGCCCGCGAGGGTCTGTTTCTGCTGCTGAATATCCTGCTCGATCCCCTCACGAACGTCCTGCGGGATCTTCAGCGCATCGCCGAGTGCGTTCAGGTAGCTGCGCTCCATAAAGTGATCGACATCGATGGCGGCACAGCTCAGAAAATAGAGTTCCAGCGCCTCTTCTTCGTTTTTCACGCTTTGCGCCAGGCGCTGCGGATCGAGCGGCTGTTCAATGGCCTGCGCCACCAGCGCCCTGCCCTGCTCCTCGACGCCCGCTTCCTGCATCTGCTGTTCGATCGCGGCGCGTTCACTGGCATCGATATGCCCGTCGCTTTTGGCCGCGAACACCAGCGCGAGGATCAGACGCTCGGTACGTACGTCTAGCGACGTCGCCTGCTTCCCGTACTGCGGTTCATCCTGATGCGCGTTGCGCACCTTGTCCTTGTATTTATTCCATAAAACGCTGCCCGCAATAGCTCCTCCGCCCGCCAGCAGCGCGCCGGTGCCATATTTCGTCAGCAGCTTCCGCGATGATTTATTGGCAACCAGCAAACCGGCCAGCCCGCCGAGCGCTCCCGGCACCAGCAGCTTGCTTAGACCCTGCTCGCCGGACGACGAGCCTTTTTGTCCCAACAGGGATTGCAGTTGATTCATCCAGCCTGACATATTTTTCCTCACGTTACGGTGCGTACTTTCACAGCCTAAGCGAGCAGGTGTCAGGAAATGTCTGTCAGTGCTAAAGAAGCGCAAATTTCTCCCCTGCCCTGGCTATCCCCATACAAGACAGACGCAAACGTTTTCGTTTATACTGCCCGCAACTTTTTCAGGGGGATTTTATGACTCGTTTAGGAACCGCGCTGCGCCCTGCCGCGACGCGCGTAATGCTGTTGGGATCGGGTGAACTGGGTAAAGAAGTGGCCATTGAATGCCAGCGTTTGGGCGTGGAGGTGATTGCGGTGGACCGTTACGCGAATGCCCCAGCGATGCACGTCGCGCATCGCTCGCACGTCATCGATATGCTTGACGGCAATGCCCTGCGGGCGTTGATTGCCGAAGAAAAACCGGATTTCGTGGTGCCTGAAATTGAGGCCATTGCCACTGATGTGTTGGTGGCCCTTGAGCAGGAAGGCCAGCGCGTAGTGCCTTGCGCCACAGCAGCAAAACTGACCATGAACCGGGAAGGCATTCGTCGCCTGGCCGCAGAAGAATTACAGCTCCCAACGTCAAGCTACCGTTTTGCCGGGGATAAAGCTGCGTTTCTCCAGGCCGTCGAAGAGATTGGCTACCCGTGCATCATTAAGCCGGTAATGAGCTCCTCCGGCAAAGGGCAAAGCTTTATCCGCGACAGCAGTACGCTGGACCAGGCCTGGGACTATGCCCAGCAGGGCGGTCGTGCCGGTGCCGGGCGCGTCATCGTGGAAGGCGTGGTGAAGTTTGATTTCGAAATTACCCTGCTTACCGTCAGCGCCGTGGACGGCGTTTATTTCTGCGACCCGATTGGTCATCGTCAGGAAGACGGCGATTACCGCGAATCCTGGCAGCCGCAGCAGATGAGCGCACTGGCGCTGGCGCGCGCGCAGGAGATCGCCCGCAAGACGGTGCTGGCGCTGGGCGGCTACGGCCTGTTCGGGGTGGAGCTGTTTGTTTGCGGCGACGAGGTGATTTTCAGCGAAGTCTCCCCTCGCCCGCACGATACCGGGATGGTCACGCTGATTTCACAGGATCTCTCCGAGTTTGCGCTGCACGTGCGCGCTTTCCTCGGCCTGCCGGTTGGCGGCATTCGCCAGTACGGCCCGGCTGCCTCCGCGGTGATCCTGCCGCAGCTGACCAGCCAGAATGTCACCTTTGATAACGTCGAAGGTGCGGTTGGCGCAGGCTTGCAGGTCCGACTGTTCGGCAAACCGGAGATCGACGGCACCCGTCGTCTGGGCGTGGCGTTAGCAACCGGGGATAACGTGGACGAAGCCGTTGCAAGAGCGAAAATAGCGGCTGCGAACGTCAGCGTTGCAGGATAAAAAAAACGGGCCACGTGGCCCGTTTTTCTTACTGCGAATCGCTTACTGTTTCGCGCCTTCTACCGCTTCGCGAGCCAGTTTAGTGATGCGATCCCAGTCGCCCGCTTCCAGCGCATCCGCAGGAACCAGCCAGGAGCCGCCGATGCACAGCACGCTTTTCAGCGCCAGGTAGTCGCGGTAGTTGGCTGGAGAGATACCGCCCGTTGGGCAGAAACGCACCTGCGAGAATGGACCCGCAATCGCCTGCAACGCTTTGGTGCCGCCGTTCGCTTCAGCCGGGAAGAATTTAAACTCTTTCAGGCCGTAATCCATGCCCAGCATCAGTTCAGAAACGGTGCTAATACCCGGGATCAGAGGAATAGATCCTTCGGTTGCGGCTTTCAGCAGCGGCTCGGTCAGACCCGGGCTGATGGCAAACTGTGCGCCCGCTTCGGTCACTTCCGCCAGCTGCTGCGCATTCAGAACCGTACCTGCACCAACGATCGCGTCCGGCACTTCTTTGGCGATAGCGCGGATCGCATCCATCGCACAGGCAGTACGCAGGGTCACTTCCAGAACGCGAACGCCACCCGCAACCAGCGCCTTCGCCATCGGAACAGCGTGCTCCAGTTTATTTACCACAATAACCGGCACGACAGGGCCAGTGGTCAGGATTGCTTCTGCACTTGTTTTCCAGTTTTTCATCAGAGTTTTCTCTCGCCAGATCGTTAAAATCAAGTCGTCTTAAAACGTAATACAGGTTGCGCCCTGCTCCGCACCGGAGAGTTTCTCGCGCAACGCACCAAACATTTCACGTCCGGTACCCACGCGCGACGCGCTCAGGTCAGGAATATGTGGCTGACGTGCCGCCAGCTCTGCTTCATCCACCAGCAGGGTTAACTCGCCTGTCTGACCGTTAACGCGGATCATGTCACCATCACGGACTTTCGCCAGCAGGCCACCGTCGTAGGCTTCCGGGGTGACGTGGATAGCTGAAGGCACTTTACCGGATGCCCCGGAGAGGCGTCCATCGGTGACCAGCGCAATTTTGAAACGGCGGTCCAATAATACACCAAGCGGCGGCATAAGTTTATGTAATTCTGGCATCCCGTTCGCTTTTGGTCCCTGATGACGCACAACGACCACGCAGTCTTTATCCAGCAGACCCGCGTCAAAGGCAGGTAAAACGTCGTGCTGGCTTTCGAACACCACGGCCGGGGCTTCAATCACCTGATTCTCTTCCGGCACGGCAGAGGTTTTCATCACCGCACGCCCAAGGTTACCGCTCAGCACTTTGGTGCCGCCGTGAGGAGAGAACGGTTTTTCGTAGGTGGCAATGACCTGCGGATCGAGCGAGTCGCTCGCCCCTTCACGCCAGTCCAGCTCACCGTTGTTCAGCCATGGCTCAAGGGTATAGCGATGCAGGCCAAAGCCCGCCACCGTGTTGACATCCTCATGCAGCAGGCCGCCTTTCAGCAGCTCGCGCATCAGCACCGGCACGCCGCCCGCCGCCTGGAAGTGGTTGATGTCCGCCGGACCGTTCGGGTACAGACGCGCCATCAGCGGCACCACGGAGGAGATATCGGAGAAGTCATCCCAGTTGATCAGAATGCCCGCCGCGCGCGCCATTGCGACCAGGTGCATGGTGTGGTTGGTTGAGCCGCCGGTTGCCAGCAGGGCAACGATACCGTTGACGATGACTTTTTCATCCACCATTTTGCCCATCGGCATCCATTCGTTGCCGTTACCGGTCAGGCGCGTGACCTGACGGGCTGCGGCTTCGGTCAGCGCCTTACGCAGCGGCGCGTCCGGCTGAATGAACGAGGAGCCCGGCAGCTGCATCCCCATAAACTCCACCACCATCTGGTTGGTGTTGGCCGTACCGTAGAACGTACAGGTGCCCGGTGCGTGGTAGGACGCGGCTTCCGCTTCCAGCAGCGCCTTACGATCCGCTTTTCCTTCGGCATACAGCTGGCGAATACGTACTTTTTCTTTATTCGGCAGACCGCTTGCCATCGGACCTGACGGCACAAAAATCGCTGGCAGATGGCCAAACGACAGCGCGGCCATCACCAGCCCCGGGACGATTTTGTCGCACACGCCCAGATAGAGCGCACCATCAAACATATTGTGCGAGAGGCCAACCGCCGCAGACATGGCGATCACTTCGCGGCTCAGCAGCGACAGCTCCATGCCGTCCTGCCCCTGGGTGACGCCGTCGCACATGGCCGGCACGCCGCCCGCAACCTGGCCCACCGCGTTTACGCTATGCAGTGCGTTGCGAATGATGTTCGGGTAAACCTCGTACGGCTGGTGGGCAGAGAGCATGTCGTTATAGGAGGTAATAATGGCGATGTTGTTACGCAACATGCTTTTCAGCGCGTCTTTATCGCCAGGCTGACAGGCGGCGAAGCCGTGGGCCAGATTCCCGCAGGCCAGCTGCGAGCGGTGGACCGTTTCGCTCTTCGCCTGTTCGATGCGGGCGAGGTAGGCAGAACGGGTCTCTTTCGAGCGCTCAACAATGCGTTGTGTTACGCGTAACAATGTCGGATTCATAAAAGCTCCTCTAATTTATCTGTCCGGGCTCGGGAGTTTACACAGGTTCTGACGGTTGTTAACAACGCTGAAACGCCTGTTATCCGGAGCGCAGGGGCAAAATGTCTAAGAGGAGTGTAATAAAAAAAGCTCCGCGGGTGAATCCACGCGGAGCTTAAAAAGTAAAAATGATGCCACTTGCTGTGTTAGATCATGTTACCGGTAAAATAACACCTATGGGCTAGAGGGCTTTACTCAAACTCGTTCCAGGAGCGGCCATCGCGGGTGATCATCGCAACGGAGGCAACTGGTCCCCATGTTCCCGCCTGATACGGTTTTGGCGCATCCTGATCGGCAGCCCACGCTTCGGTAATGGAGTCGACCCATTTCCACGCCTCTTCCACTTCATCGCGACGGACGAACAGCGCCTGGATACCGCGCATGGTTTCCAGCAGCAGACGCTCGTAAGCATCGGCCAGATGCGTCTGGTTGAAGGTTTCTGAGTAGCTCAGGTCCAGCTTGGTGGTTTGCAGGTTGTGCTTGTGATCAAGTCCCGGCACTTTGTTCAGGATCTGAATATCCACACCCTCGTCCGGTTGCAGACGGATGGTCAGTTTGTTCTGCGGCAGCTCCTGCCAGGATTCTTTGAACAGGTTCAGTTCCGGGTTTTTGAAGTAGACCACCACTTCGGAGCATTTTGCCGGCAGACGCTTACCGGTACGCAGGTAGAACGGCACGCCGGCCCAGCGCCAGTCGTCGATATCCACGCGGATCGCCACAAACGTCTCGGTATTGCTGGACTTGTTCGCGCCCTCTTCTTCCAGATAGCCAGGGACTTTTTTCCCCTGGGCAAAACCTGCGGTGTACTGACCGCGAACGGTTTTCTCACGCACGTTGGAGCGGTCGATACGGCGCAGTGATTTCAGCACTTTTACTTTGGCGTCACGAATGCTGTCGGCCGTCAGATCCGACGGTGGAGACATGGCAATCATGCACAGAATTTGCAGCAGGTGGTTCTGGATCATGTCGCGCATCTGACCGGCCTGGTCAAAGTAACCCCAGCGGCCTTCAATACCCACCTCTTCCGCCACGGTAATTTCCACGTGATCGATGGTGCGGTTGTCCCAGTTGTTCACAAACAGGGAGTTAGCAAAGCGCAGCGCCAGCAGGTTCAGAACCGTCTCTTTGCCCAGGTAGTGGTCAATACGGTAAACCTGGCACTCCTCAAAGAACTCGCCCACCTGGTCGTTGATTTCACGAGAGGTTGCCAGCGACGTGCCCAGAGGCTTTTCCATCACCACGCGCGCCGGTTTGGCATTCAGCTTCGCTTCGCCCAGACCTTTGCAGATGGCGCCGAAGGTGCTTGGTGGCATGGCGAAATAGTTAATGGTGACACGATTTTCCTGGTCCAGCATTTCACCCAGACGGGTAAAGGCGCTGACATCATTGACGTCCAGGTTACAAAAATCGAGGCGCCCGCTCAGCTTATCCCACAGACTTTCATCGATTTTTTCTTTCATGAACGTTTCGAGCGCCTCGCGCACGACTTTGGTATAAGCTTCCTTATCCCAGTCGGCGCGCCCTACCCCAAGGATTCGGGTGTCGGGATGGATCTGGCCCGCTTTTTCCAGCTGATACAGGGAAGGCAGCAATTTTCGGCGTGCAAGATCGCCTTTCGCGCCGAAAATGACCAGGTCACATGCCTGGGCTGTTTGCGTTACCGCCATGTCATTCTCCTCAGTTAGATCGCCTGGTACTCTGCCAGGTATCGTTGTAATTTTATTACAATGCACTGTACTGCTTTTACGCATTTCCTGAAACCATTAGCGCTTAACGTCACGTGCGATACGGCGATTTTTCGTCGTCCAGACCTTTCAGCCCGTTTAATGACGCAACAAACGTCGATTCTTTGCGCAACGGAGTCAGGGCAAAACCCGACCTCGATCAAGTAATGAAAAAAAACAACAACATTTCTTGTCGACGGTTACCCTTTCGGAAGTCCCGGGGTTAATATCGGCTAAATCGAATCAGGGTTTCATCTCTGTATGAAATCGTTTATGCCCTCATGAGCGTCTTGTTAACAATGAACATGCTGGAAAAAATCCAGTTTCAACTGGAACACCTTAGCAAATCCGAGCGCAAAGTGGCTGAAGTTATTCTCGCCGCCCCCGCTCAGGCGATTCATTCAAGCATCGCCGCTCTGGCACAGGAATCGGGCGTCAGCGAACCGACGGTTAATCGATTCTGTCGTAGTCTGGACACGCGCGGCTTTCCTGATTTTAAACTGCATCTGGCCCAAAGTCTGGCAAACGGCACCCCGTATGTTAATCGCAATGTGGATGAAGACGACAGCGTTGATGCTTACACTGCGAAAATATTTGAGTCGGCTATGGCGACGCTCGACCACGTGCGCCAGTCTCTGGATATGAGTTCGGTGAACCGCGCGGTTGATTTACTCACACAGGCCAAACGGATTGCCTTCTTTGGCCTTGGCTCGTCGGCTGCCGTAGCACATGACGCCATGAATAAATTCTTTCGCTTCAACGTGCCGGTGATTTATTCCGATGACATTGTGCTGCAACGCATGAGCTGTATGAATTGTAGCGAAGATGATGTCGTGGTCCTCATCTCCCACACGGGCCGCACCAAGAGCCAGGTCGAGCTGGCGCAGCTCGCGCGTGACAATGATGCGATGGTCATCGCCCTGACGACGGCGGGTACGCCGCTGGCCCGGGAAGCGACGCTCGCCATTACCCTGGACGTACCGGAGGACACCGACGTCTACATGCCGATGGTCTCCCGCCTGGCGCAGTTGACGGTCATTGACGTGCTGGCGACCGGTTTTACCTTACGCCGGGGCGCAAAATTCCGGGATAACTTGAAGCGGGTCAAGGAAGCCCTGAAAGAATCGCGTTTTGATAAAGAATTGCTTATAAAGAGCGATGTTCCCTAATAACGACGAAGTACGATTTACGGCATTCGGTCCCCTCGCTACTGCCTTGCAATAGATGAAGTCCGATTCAATGTTCACGCAACACCAAAGTTGTTTCAGTCAACGGAGTATTACATGTCCAGAAGGCTTCGCAGAACCAAGATCGTTACCACCTTAGGCCCGGCCACTGACCGCGATAATAACCTCGAGAAGATTATCGCCGCGGGTGCCAACGTGGTGCGTATGAACTTCTCTCACGGTACGCCAGAAGATCATAAATTACGTGCCGATAAAGTGCGTGAAATCGCAGCTAAACTGGGCCGCCATGTTGCTATCCTCGGCGATCTTCAAGGTCCAAAAATTCGCGTATCGACCTTCAAAGAAGGCAAAGTCTTCCTCAACATCGGCGACAAATTCCTGCTGGATGCCAACCTGAGCAAAGGTGAAGGCGATAAAGAGAAAGTGGGTATCGACTACAAAGGACTGCCTGCTGACGTTGTGCCAGGCGACATCCTGCTGCTGGACGACGGTCGCGTACAGCTGAAAGTGCTGGAAGTTCAGGGTATGAAGGTGTTCACGGAAGTGACCGTCGGCGGCCCGCTCTCCAACAACAAAGGCATCAACAAGCTCGGCGGTGGCCTGTCTGCCGAAGCGCTGACCGATAAAGACAAAGCGGATATCGTGACCGCAGCACAGATCGGCGTAGATTATCTGGCCGTCTCCTTCCCGCGCTGCGGCGAAGATCTGAACTATGCTCGCCGTCTGGCGCGCGACGCAGGCTGCGATGCGAAAATCGTTGCGAAAGTTGAACGCGCGGAAGCAGTCTGCGATCAGGACGCGATGGATGATGTGATCCTGGCGTCTGACGTCGTGATGGTTGCCCGTGGTGACCTGGGTGTAGAAATCGGCGATCCTGAGCTGGTCGGCATCCAGAAAGCGCTGATCCGTCGCGCGCGCCAGCTGAACCGTGCGGTGATCACCGCCACCCAGATGATGGAATCCATGATCACCAACCCAATGCCGACCCGTGCGGAAGTGATGGACGTGGCCAACGCCGTGCTGGACGGTACCGATGCGGTAATGCTGTCAGCCGAAACCGCTGCCGGTCAGTACCCGGCGGAAACCGTGGCCGCCATGGCGCGCGTCTGCCTGGGCGCAGAGAAGATCCCAAGCATTAACGTCTCCAAGCACCGCCTGGATATCCAGTTCGACAATGTGGAAGAAGCGATTGCGATGTCCGCGATGTACGCCGCAAACCACCTGAAAGGGGTCACGGCAATCATCACCATGACCGAATCTGGCCGTACCGCGCTGATGACGTCCCGCATCAGTTCCGGGCTGCCGATCTTCGCCATGTCCCGTCACGAGCGTACGCTGAACCTGACGGCGCTGTATCGCGGCGTGACGCCGGTGCACTTCGACAGCACTAACGACGGCGTGGCCGCTGCGCACGATGCGGTAAATCTGCTGCGCGACAAAGGTTACCTGGTGTCCGGCGACATCGTTATCGTGACGCAGGGTGACGTGATGAGCACCATCGGCTCAACCAACACCACCCGCGTACTGACCGTAGAGTAAGACCCGATCCCCTCTCCCCTAAGGGAGAGGGTTTCCTATTTCTTAGGGAACAGCTCTTTACGCTTGTACGGCTCCGTTTCGCCAGGCTTACGCGTTTTGAGCAGCTTAAGGATCCACGTATATTGCTCCTTATGCGGCCCCACCAGCACTTCCACCTCTTCATTCATACGGCGCGCAATGGTGCGATCGTCTGCGGTCAGCAGATCGTCCATCGGCGGACGTACCTCAATGCTCAGGCGATGCGTTTTGCCGTCATACACCGGGAACAGCGGGATCACGCGGGCGCGACAGACTTTCATCAGGCGTCCAATCGCGGGTAGCGTCGCTTTATAGGTCGCGAAGAAATCAACAAACTCGCTGTGCTCAGGGCCGTGGTCCTGATCGGGCAAGTAGTAGCCCCAGTAGCCCTGACGCACGGACTGAATGAAGGGCTTGATGCCATCGTTACGCGCGTGCAAACGTCCGCCAAAGCGACGGCGTACGGTATTCCAGACGAAATCGTAGATTTTGTTTCCCTGGTTATGGAACATCGCCGCCATTTTCTGGCCCTGTGAGGCCATCAGCATCGCCGGAATGTCGACTCCCCAGCCGTGCGGCACCAGGAAAATCACCTTTTCATCATTGCGACGCATCTCGTCGATGATCTCCAGCCCTTTCCAGTCAACGCGGTCGACGATCTTCTCCGGCCCTTTCAGCGCCAGTTCCGCCATCATCGCCATCGCCTGTGGCGCGGTGGTATACATATCATCAATAATTGCTTCGCGTTCGGCGTCGGTTTTATCCGGGAAGCAGTACAGAAGATTGATTTGCGCTCGACGGCGCGCGCTTTTTCCTAAGCGGCCTGCCAGTCGCCCGACCTTGCCGAGCACCGGATCGCGGAGGGAAGCAGGTAGCAACGCCATGCCAGCAAACGCGTATACGCCAAGCCAGGCGCCCCAGTTACGCGGGTGGCGAAAAGATTTTTCAAACTCGGGAATGTACTCAATATTGTTTTTTTTGGTTTCCATGCGGGTTCCAGGGTCTGGTGACGCAAAAATATATTCAGATAGTGTAGCGAGGCAGCCGTCCGCGTACAAAAGAAAAAGCCGGCGCACACTGACGCCGGCTTATTTTTGAGGGTGTTAGCTTAGTCGAAGCGCAGCTGTGGCATCACCTCTTTCACCTGCGCCAGGTAATCTTTGCGATCTTTCCCGGTCAGCCCTTCGGTGCGCGGCAGCTTCGCCGTCAGCGGGTTAACCGCCTGCTGGTTGATCCACACTTCGTAGTGCAGGTGCGGGCCCGTCGAACGGCCGGTGTTCCCGGACAGCGCGATGCGGTCGCCGCGTTTCACTTTCTGGCCCGGTTTGACCAGCAGTTTACGCAGGTGCATGTAGCGGGTGGTATACGTACGACCGTGACGGATAGCCACGTAATAGCCAGCAGCGCCGCTGCGTTTCGCCATCACCACTTCACCATCCCCTACCGCCAGCACTGGCGTACCCTGCGGCATGGCAAAGTCAACGCCACGGTGCGGCGCTACGCGGCCCGTTACCGGGTTCAGACGACGCGGGTTGAAGTTGGAGGAGACGCGGAACTGTTTAGCCGTTGGGAAACGCAGGAAGCCTTTTGCCAGGCCCGTACCGCTGCGGTCATAGAACTTACCGTCTTCCGCGCGAATGGCGTAGTAGTCTTTGCCATCTGAACGCAGACGCACGCCCACCAGCTGGCTCTGCTCGCGCTTGCCGTCCAGCATTTCGCGGGACATCAGGACAGAGAACTGATCGCCTTTTTTCAGTTTGCGGAAATCCATCTGCCACTGCATGGCTTTGATCACCGAGCTGATTTCAGCGCTGGTCAGGCCGGCATCGCGTGCACTGGAAACAAAGCTGCCGCCAACGGTCCCTTTCATGACGCTATTCACCCAGTCGCCCTGCTGCATTTCACTGGTCATTTTGAAACCGTTTGCCGTGCGATCGTAGGTGCGGGTTTCGCGGCGGGACATTTCCCAGGTCAGACGTTGCAGATCGCCATCGGGGGTTAAGGTCCAGGAAAGCTGCTGACCAATTTTCAGATTACGCAGTTCTTTATCGGAGGCGGCAAGCTGGCTGATGTTGCCCATGTCGATACCGTACTGGTTCAGCACGCTGCTCAGCGTGTCGCCCGTCGAAACCACATATTCATGAATGCCGGCTTCATTCTGGATTTTGTCATCCAGCTCGTCCTGGGGAATCGCTTCATCTTCCTGAGCGGCCTGATCGATAGGCTCGCTGGCCTCGGGCAGCAGAGAGCGGATTTCGCTCTTCTCCAGTTCGATGGTTTTGATGATAGGGGCAGAACTCGGGTGGTAAACATAGGGCCGCCAGACGGCGACCGCTAAGGTGAGAACTGTAAGCGACCCCAGCATAACGCGGTGGGGTCGAGGCAGATTGTTAAATGCCAGGGCGACAGAGCGGGCTATCTGTTGCACGTATTCACTTCCTCGTTAATCTCCTTTCAGGCAGCTCGCATACTGATTCGCCAGTTGGCTGAGGAACTGCGAATAGCTCGCTTTGCTCAACTGGATGTTCGTACCTAGCGGGTCAAGGGTTCCCATGCGCACGGTTGTTCCCCTGGCCACGGCTTCTACGACCGCTGGCCTGAACTGTGGCTCAGCAAAAACGCATGTCGCTTTTTGCTCAACCAACTGTGTTCTGATTTCATGTAAACGCTGCGCACCAGGCTGAATTTCAGGGTTGACGGTAAAATGCCCCAGCGGGGTCAGACCGTAATGTTTTTCGTAATAGCCGTAAGCATCATGAAAAACGAAGTACCCTTTTCCTTTAAGCGGTGCGAGCTCGTTACCTACCTGTTTATCGGTTGCGGCTAACTGAGCCTCAAAATCCTTCAGGTTGGCGTCGAGTTGGACTCGACTTTGCGGCATAAGTTCCACTAATTTGTCGTGGATTGCAACCGCTGAAAGCCGCGCTATCTCTGGGGAAAGCCAGAGATGCATGTTGTACTCGCCGTGATGGTGATGGTCGTCACCTTTTTCGTCGTGAGCATGACCGTGGTCGTGTTCGTCACCGTCGTCCTCAGATCCTTTCATGAGCAACGGTTTCACGCCGGACAGCTCACCAATCGCCACCTGTTTCGCGGCGGGAACCTGTTTCGCCGTTTTCTGCATGAAGGCTTCCATCTCAGGACCGATCCAGACAACTAAGTCCGCGTTCTGTAAGCGTTTTACGTCGGACGGGCGCAAAGAATAATCATGCTCGGAGGCGCCGTCAGGCAGCAGAACCTGGGTCTCCGTGACCCCATCGGCGATGGCAGCGGCGATAAAGCCTAGCGGTTTAAGCGAAGCGACAACGGCAGCGTTAACATCTTGTGCGGTTGTACCCCAAAGTGCAGCGGATAAAGCAGCGAAAAGAAGCGTATTTTTCTGTAACATAATGCGACTAATCATCGTAATGAATGTGTGGAATGTGATATTATAACATTCGATAACTTCTGCAAGCTTAAATTGACATGACGACTTTAGTTTCTCTTGAAAATGTGTCGGTCTCATTCGGCCAGCGCCGCGTCCTTTCTGACGTGTCGCTGGTTCTGAAGCCCGGCAAAATACTGACGCTGCTCGGCCCTAACGGGGCGGGTAAATCAACGCTGGTGCGCGTCGTGCTAGGCCTGGTCACGCCTGATGAAGGGCTGATCGCCCGCGAAGACAAGCTGCGTATCGGCTATGTGCCGCAAAAACTGCATCTCGACGCCACGCTGCCCCTGACGGTGAGCCGCTTCCTGCGCCTGCGCCCCGGTACGCGAAAAGCGGATATCCTCCCGGCACTGAAGCGCGTTCAGGCGGGCCACCTCGTCGATGCCCCTCTGCAAAAGCTTTCGGGCGGGGAAACCCAGCGCGTATTGCTTGCCCGCGCCCTGCTCAGCAGCCCTCAGCTGCTGGTGCTGGACGAGCCGACGCAGGGCGTTGACGTTAACGGTCAGGTTGCGCTGTACGACCTCATCGACCAGCTTCGCCGTGAACTGAACTGTGCGGTGCTGATGGTTTCCCATGACCTGCATCTGGTGATGGCGAAAACCGACGAAGTGCTGTGCCTGAACCACCACATCTGCTGTTCCGGTACGCCGGAAGTGGTGTCAATGCATCCTGAATTTATCTCCATGTTTGGCCATCGTGGCGCCGAACAGCTGGGCATTTATCGCCATAATCACAATCACCGCCATGATTTACAGGGACGAATTGTCCTGCGTCGGGGAAATGGACACTCATGATTGAACTGTTACTGCCCGGCTGGCTGGCCGGGATTATGCTTGCCTGCGCCGCGGGTCCACTCGGCTCGTTTGTCGTGTGGCGCAGAATGTCCTATTTCGGCGATACGCTGGCCCATGCTTCACTGCTGGGCGTCGCGTTTGGTTTGCTGCTGGACGTGAACCCGTTCTATGCGGTGATAGTCGTCACGCTGCTGCTGGCCGCCGGTCTGGTCTGGCTGGAAAAACGCCCTCACCTCGCAATTGATACCCTGCTCGGCATTATGGCGCACAGCGCCCTGTCGCTGGGCCTGGTGGTGGTGAGCCTGATGTCAAACATCCGCGTTGACCTGATGGCCTATCTGTTTGGCGATCTGCTTGCCGTTACGCCAGAGGATCTGGTTTCCATTGCCATTGGCGTAGTGGTGGTGCTGGGCATACTTCTGTGGCAGTGGCGAAATTTGCTGGCGATGACCGTCAGTCCGGATCTGGCCTTTGTCGACGGCGTGAAGCTTCAGCGCGTGAAGCTGCTGCTGATGCTGGTCACGGCATTGACCATTGGCGTGGCGATGAAGTTTGTCGGGGCACTGATTATCACGTCGCTGCTGATTATCCCTGCCGCCACGGCGCGCCGTTTTGCACGTACCCCAGAGCAAATGGCCGGTATCGCGGTGGTTATCGGGATGATCGCCGTCACGGGCGGGTTAACCTTCTCGGCGTTTTATGACACGCCGGCAGGACCGTCGGTGGTATTGAGTGCGGCGGTATTGTTTGTTTTCAGTATGATGAAAAAGACCGCGCAGTAGTCAGCATGTCCCCGGTAGCGCTTCGCTTACCGGGGCTACAAAAACGTTCCGCCACCCGGCATGATTTAAGGCATCGCCGGCGGCGTTATCCCGAAATGATTCCACGCTCGCACCGTCGCCATACGACCGCGCGGGGTACGCTGTAAGAAGCCCTGCTGGATAAGATACGGCTCCAGCACGTCCTCAATGGTCTCGCGCTCTTCACCGATTGCCGCCGCCAGGTTATCCAGCCCTACCGGCCCGCCAAAGAACTTATCCAGTACCGCCAGCAGCAGCTTGCGGTCCATATAGTCAAAGCCTTCGGCATCCACGTTCAGCATGTCCAGCGCCTGGGCGGCAATCTCAGCCGATATGGTGCCGTCGTGCTTCACTTCGGCGAAGTCGCGCACGCGGCGCAGCAGACGGTTGGCGATGCGTGGGGTACCGCGGGAACGCTTCGCCACTTCAAACGCCCCCTCTTCGCTCATATCCAGCCCCATGTAGCGCGCGCTGCGGCCCACAATGTGCTGGAGATCGGGCACCTGATAAAACTCCAGACGCTGGACAATGCCAAAGCGGTCGCGCAGCGGAGAGGTCAACGACCCGGCGCGCGTCGTGGCGCCAATCAGGGTAAACGGCGGCAGATCGATTTTAATGGAGCGCGCCGCCGGCCCTTCGCCAATCATGATATCCAGCTGGTAATCTTCCATTGCCGGATAGAGCACTTCCTCCACCACCGGCGACAGACGGTGGATTTCATCGATAAACAGCACGTCGTGCGGTTCGAGGTTGGTCAGCATCGCCGCCAGATCGCCCGCTTTTTCCAGCACCGGGCCGGAAGTGGTACGCAAATTTACGCCCATCTCGTTGGCGACGATGTTTGCCAGGGTGGTTTTACCTAAGCCCGGCGGACCAAAAATCAGCAGGTGATCGAGCGCATCGCCGCGCAGCTTTGCCGCCTGGATGAAAATCTCCATCTGGGAACGAACCTGCGGCTGGCCGATGTACTCATCCAGCAGTTTTGGACGGATCGCGCGATCCACCACGTCATCTGGCTGAATGGTGCCTGCCGATACCAGGCGGTCTGCTTCAATCATCCTTTACCTCACAATGCAGCGCGCAGCGCTTCACGAATCAGGGTTTCACTGCTGGCGTCCGGTTTAGCGATTTTGCTCACCATCCGGCTGGCCTCCTGAGGTTTATATCCCAGCGCTACCAGCGCGGCAACCGCTTCCTGCTCGGCATCGTCATCCGTCGCTGGCCCGCCCGGTGACGTCAGCACCAGATCGGCGGCCGGGGTGAACAGATCGCCATGCAGGCCTTTAAAGCGGTCTTTCATCTCGACGATAAGGCGCTCGGCGGTTTTCTTGCCGATGCCCGGGAGTTTAATCAACGCAGCCGGATCTTCGCGCTCAACGGCGTTCACAAACTGCGGGGCTGACATACCGGATAAAATCGCCAGCGCCAGCTTCGGCCCGACGCCGTTGGTTTTGATTAATTCGCGGAACAGGGTGCGTTCCTGTTTGTTATTGAAGCCGTACAGCAGCTGAGCGTCTTCACGCACGACAAACTGGGTAAAAACAATCGCCTCTTTGCCCGCGTCGGGCAGCTCGTAGAAGCAGGTCATCGGCATATGGACTTCATAGCCCACGCCACCCACTTCCAGCAGCACTAACGGGGGTTGTTTTTCAATGATGATGCCTCTGAGTCTGCCTATCACGTGACGCTCCTGCGTTCTGGAAAAGTGTTAACTGGCGACATAATAAAAAAAGGCTGGATAAACATCCAGCCTGATTTCTTATTATCGTAACCTGCCTCGCGCCAGATTGAGCCGCGACTCGCTCATTTGCATCGCGTTCTGGCTGACGTGGCAGTGGGTAATCGCAATCGCCAGCGCATCCGCGGCGTCGGCCTGCGGGTTCGCGGGAAGCTTCAGCAGGGTGCGCACCATATGCTGCACCTGGCTTTTCTCCGCGCTACCGATGCCCACTACCGTCTGTTTAACCTGACGGGCCGCGTACTCAAATACCGGCAGGTCCTGATTCACGGCGGCAACTATCGCCACGCCGCGCGCCTGACCGAGCTTTAACGCCGAATCCGCGTTCTTCGCCATAAAGACCTGCTCAATGGCAAAATAGTCCGGCTGGAACTGGGTGATGATCTCCGACACGCCCGCATAAATGAGCTTCAGGCGCGACGGCAGATCGTCCACTTTAGTGCGAATACAGCCGCTGCCGAGGTAGGTTAGCTGGCGTCCCACCTGACGGATAACGCCATAGCCGGTGACGCGCGAGCCGGGGTCAATCCCAAGGATAATCGACATCACGCGTCTCCCGTAAACGGTTCAGGCTGGCGCATTACAGCGTCGCAGCCACCTCATCAGAGATTTCACCGTTGTGATACACTTCCTGTACGTCGTCGCAGTCTTCGAGCATGTCGATCAGACGCAGCAGCTTAGGCGCGGTTTCCGCATCCATATCCGCTTTGGTGGACGGAATCATGGACACTTCAGCGTTATCCGCCTTCAGGCCAGCCGCTTCCAGCGCATCGCGCACGGCACCCATCTCTTCCCACGCGGTGTAAACGTCAATCGCACCGTCGTCGTAGGTCACCACGTCTTCCGCGCCTGCTTCCAGCGCCGCTTCCATGATGACGTCTTCGTCGCCTTTTTCGAAGGAGATGACGCCTTTTTTGCTGAACAGGTAAGCTACGGAGCCGTCAGTGCCCAGGTTACCGCCGGTTTTGGTGAACGCGTGGCGCACTTCCGCAACGGTACGGTTACGGTTGTCAGACAGGCATTCAACCATTACCGCCGTACCGCCAGGGCCGTAACCTTCATAAATGATGGTTTCCATGTTCGCGTCTTCGTCACCGCCCACGCCACGTGCGATGGCGCGGTTCAGGGTGTCACGCGTCATGTTGTTGGACAGGGCTTTATCCACCGCCGCACGCAGGCGCGGGTTAGAGGCCGGATCGCCGCCGCCCAGACGCGCCGCTGTTACCAGCTCACGAATGATTTTGGTAAAGATTTTACCGCGCTTGGCATCCTGTGCCGCTTTACGGTGTTTGGTGTTGGCCCACTTACTATGACCTGCCATAAAAAGTTCTCCAAAAATCGCGCCTTCTCAGGCAGCGTTAATTACAAATTCTTCAATCGCCTGCCGGTTGCTCCATGACTTGGTCAGTGCGGCGGCATCCGCCGCATCGACCCAGCGGTAGGTCAGATGTTCAGTGAACACGATCTCCCGCTCATGGGGAAGCGCAAGGCAGAACCACGATTCCGTATTGCGCTCAATGCCCGGCGCATAGCGATGACGTAAATGGCTAAAAATTTCAAACTCCACCGTGCGCTGACAGTCCTTCAGGGTCAGTTGCTCGCGAGCAACGTCAATGGCGACCTCTTCCTTTACTTCACGCGCGGCGGCCTGCGGCGCGGTCTCCCCCTCTTCCAGGCTGCCGGTAACCGACTGCCAGAAATCAGGATCGTCGCGCCGCTGCAACATCAGCACCCGCTTCGTGTCCAGGGCATAAATGACAACTAAGACAGAAACGGGAAGCTTGTATGCCATATCAGTTTTTCTCTTCCTTCTTCACCACCTCAATGCCCAGCTCGGCCAGCGCGGCCGGGTTGGCAAAGCTTGGCGCTTCGGTCATCAGACACGCCGCTGCGGTGGTTTTCGGGAAGGCGATAACATCACGGATGTTGTCGGTGCCGGTCAGCAGCATGGTCAGACGGTCAAGACCGAAGGCCAGACCCGCGTGCGGAGGCGTACCGTACTTCAGGGCGTCCAGCAGGAAGCCAAACTTCTCGCGCTGCTCCTGCTCGTTAATGCCCAGAATGCCGAACACGGTCTGCTGCATTTCACCGCTGTGAATACGCACGGAGCCGCCGCCCACTTCGTAGCCGTTGATAACCATATCGTAGGCATTCGCTACCGCATCTTCCGGTGCTGCCTTCAGCTCCGCCGCCGTCATGTCTTTTGGCGAGGTGAACGGGTGGTGCATCGCGGTCAGGCCGCCTTCACCGTCGTCTTCAAACATCGGGAAGTCGATAATCCACAGCGGCGCCCATTTGCTTTCGTCGGTCAGGTTCAGGTCTTTACCGAGCTTCAGACGCAGCGCGCCCATTGCGTCAGCAACAACTTTCTTGTTGTCTGCGCCGAAGAAGATCATGTCGCCGTCCTGGGCACCGGTGCGCTCAAGGATCGCTTCCACGATGTCCGCGTTCAGGAATTTCGCCACCGGGCTGGTGATGCCTTCCAGACCTTTCGCGCGCTCGGTCACTTTAATATAGGCCAGACCTTTCGCGCCGTAGATCTTGATGAAATTGCCGTAGTCGTCAATTTGCTTACGGCTTAAGGACGCGCCGCCCGGTACGCGCAGGGCAGCCACGCGGCCTTTCGGATCGTTAGCCGGGCCAGCAAAGACCGCGAACTCCACGTCTTTAACCAGGTCAGCCACGTCCACCAGCTCCATCGGGTTACGCAGGTCTGGTTTGTCGGAACCGTAGCGACGCTCGGCTTCCGCGAAGGTCATGATCGGGAAATCGCCCAGCTCAACGCCCTTGACGTCGTTCCACAGGCTACGCACCAGCGCTTCCATCACTTCACGCACCTGCTCGGCGGTCATGAAGGAGGTTTCCACATCGATCTGGGTAAATTCTGGCTGACGGTCAGCGCGCAGGTCTTCGTCGCGGAAGCATTTTACAATCTGGTAGTAGCGGTCGAAGCCGGACATCATCAGCAGCTGTTTGAACAGCTGCGGAGACTGCGGCAGCGCATAGAATTTGCCTTTATGGACGCGGGATGGCACCAGGTAATCGCGCGCGCCTTCCGGCGTGGCTTTGGTCAGCATCGGGGTTTCAATATCGAGGAAACCGTGATCGTCCATAAAGCGACGCACCAGGCTGGTGATTTTCGCACGGGTTTTCAGGCGCTGAGCCATCTCCGGACGACGCAGATCCAGGTAGCGGTATTTCAGACGCGCTTCTTCGGTGTTGACGTGGTTGGAGTCCAGCGGCAGCGCTTCCGCGCGGTTGATAATCACCAGATCGGACGCCAGCACTTCGATAGCGCCGGTCGCCATCTCGGCGTTGATGTTTTTTTCGTCACGCGCACGCACGGTGCCCGTCACCTGAATGCAGAACTCATTACGCAGCTCAGAAGCCAGCTTCAACGCATCAGCGCGATCCGGATCGAAGAACACCTGAACGATACCTTCGCGGTCACGCATATCAATAAAGATAAGGCTACCAAGATCGCGACGACGATTGACCCAACCACACAGGGTAACCTGCTGCCCGACGTGGGACTGACGCAGCTGCCCGCAATATTCTGTACGCATGAGATATCCCTTAATTAGCCGCAGGCTGATTGTTGCCTGTCTTGCAGGCTACGATGTCGCAGCTTTCTGTATGTCACAACTGGATGAAAAAAGGCGGCTATTATACTGGAAATTCTGCCGGACGATAAGAGCGAAGCACGGCCTGACGCGCGTTTGCTGTGCTCTTATTGCCTATTCTCACAAAAATTAACAAAATTATCCGACCGATAACAGGCCATACCGTCGTAAGGTGTAGAAAAGCAACTGATTTGACTGGAGTAACAATGTTGACGCTTGATGCCACCAAAACCGCCCTTGTGGTCATTGATTTACAGGAAGGGATCCTGCCTTTTGCCGGGGGTCCGCACACCGCTGACGATGTCGTAAGCCGCGCTGCGCGTCTGGCGGAAAAATGCCGCGCCAGCGGTGCGCCGGTGGTCATGGTGCGCGTCGGCTGGTCCGCTGATTTTGCCGAAGCGTTAAAACAGCCGGTTGATGCTCAGGCCCCGGCGCAGGCGCTGCCGGACAACTGGTGGACGTATCCGGTCTCGCTCGGTAAACGCGACAGCGATATTGAAGTCACCAAACGCCAGTGGGGCGCCTTCTACGGCACCGATCTGGAGCTACAGCTTCGCCGTCGCGGAATCGACACGATCATTCTGTGCGGGATCTCCACCAACATCGGTGTGGAATCCACCGCCCGTAACGCCTGGGAGTTGGGCTTTAACCTGGTCATCGCGGAAGACGCGTGCAGCGCAGCCTCTGCTGACCAGCATCAGGGCAGCATGACCCATATCTTCCCGCGTATCGGTCGCGTGCGCAGCACGGATGAGATCCTGAGCGCGCTATGATGTACGTGGGCCTGCCCCAGTGGTCGCACCCGAAATGGGTGCGCCTGGGTATTACCAGCCTTGAAGAGTATGCCCGACACTTTAACTGCGTGGAGGGCAATACCACGCTGTACGCCCTGCCCCGCGCGGAGATCGTCGAACGCTGGCGCGAGCAAACCACCGACGACTTTCGCTTTTGCTTTAAATTCCCGGCAACCATCTCCCACAACGCCGCGCTGCGCAACTGCGATGATTTAACCCACGAGTTTTTCACCCGGATGTCGCCTCTGGCCAGCCGGATTGGACAGTACTGGCTCCAGCTTCCCGCCACGTTTGGCCCGCGCGACCTGCCTGCTCTCTGGCAGTTTCTCGACGCGTTGCCGCATGACTTTACCTACGGCGTGGAAGTGAGGCATCCGGAATTCTTTGCTAAAGGCGAGGCGGAAAAAGCGTTGAATCGCGGTCTGTTAGATCGCTCTGTCAACCGGGCGATCCTCGACAGCCGGCCCGTGCACAGCGCAATCCCGCACAGCGAAGCCATTGTTGATGCCCAGCGCAAAAAACCGAAAGTGCCCGTCCACGCGATCGTGACGGCCAAAAACCCGATGGTGCGGTTTATCGGCAGCGATAACATGCAGCAAAACCAGGCGATGTTCGCCGTCTGGCTGCAAACGCTCGCGAAATGGGAGCAGACCACCACTCCGTACCTGTTTTTACATACGCCGGATATTGCCCAGGCGCCTGAACTGGTCGATGCTCTCTGGCAGGCCTTGCAGCATGCGGTTCCGTCGGTTGGCCCCGCCCCCTCCATCCCACAACAATCTTCTCTTTTCTGATATCACCCCCTATCATAGAGACGTGCCATCTGCCAAAAACAGGGAGTTAGTATGGTCAGCGCGCTGTATGCGGTGTTAGGTGCATTACTGCTGATTAAATTTTCATTTGATGTTGTGCGCCTGAGAATGCAGTACCGCGTCTCCTACGGTGACGGGGGCTTTTCTGAGCTGCAAAGCGCAATCCGCATCCACGGCAACGCGGTCGAGTACATCCCCGTCGCGTTAATTTTACTGCTGTTAATGGAAATGGATGGCGCAGAAACCTGGATGGTGCACGTCTGCGGGCTGCTGCTGATTGCCGGACGCTTAATGCATTATTACGGTTTTCACCAACGCCTTATACGCTGGCGTCGTTCCGGCATGAGCGCGACCTGGTGCTCGCTTTTGCTGATGGTGCTGGCTAACCTTTGGTATATGCCGTGGGAGTTGGTTTTCTCCTTCCGTTAGCGCACAATATGCCCCTTTATTTTTCCCGGATTTTTACGTTATGTCAGATCGCGACACGCTTTTTTCCGCGCCTATCGCCAGCCTGGGCGACTGGACCTTTGATGAACGGGTAGCCGAAGTCTTCCCGGATATGATCCAGCGCTCTGTTCCCGGTTATTCCAATATTATTTCCATGATCGGCATGCTGGCTGAACGCTTCGTTCAACCCGGCACGCAGGTTTATGACCTGGGCTGCTCGCTGGGTGCGGCAACGTTGTCCATCCGCCGTAACGTTCATCACGAAGGCTGCAAGATCGTAGCCGTCGATAACTCTCCGGCTATGGTTGAACGCTGCCGTCGCCACATTGACGCGTATAAAGCCCCTACGCCAGTGGAGGTAATAGAAGGCGATATCCGCGATATCGACATCCAGAACGCCTCGATGGTGGTACTGAATTTTACCTTGCAGTTCCTTGTGCCGGACGATCGTCAGCGGCTGCTGGATAAAATTTATCAAGGCCTCAACCCGGGCGGCGCGCTGGTGCTTTCCGAGAAATTCAGCTTTGAAGACGCCAGCGTAGGCGAGCTGCTGTTTAACATGCACCACGATTTCAAGCGTGCTAACGGCTACAGCGAGCTGGAGATCAGCCAGAAGCGCAGCATGCTGGAGAACGTGATGCTGACGGACTCCGTGGAAACTCACAAAGCGCGCCTGCACAAAGCCGGATTCGAACACAGTGAACTGTGGTTCCAGTGCTTTAACTTTGGCTCTCTGGTAGCGCTGAAGGCCGGAGACGCAGCATGATCGAGTTCGGTAATTTCTATCAGCTGATTGCCAAAAACCATCTCTCCCACTGGCTGGAGACCCTGCCTGCGCAAATTGCCACCTGGCAGCGCGATCAGCAGCATGGCCTGCTGAAGCAGTGGTCAAACGCCGTGGAGTTTCTGCCTGAACTGACGCCTCATCGTCTGGATTTACTGCACAGCGTGACGGCAGAAAGCGAAGCGCCGCTCCCGACCGGGCAGATTAACCGTATCGAAACGCTGATGCGTAACCTGATGCCGTGGCGCAAAGGGCCGTTCTCGCTGTACGGCGTGAACATCAACACCGAGTGGCGTTCCGACTGGAAGTGGGATCGCGTACTGCCGCACCTTTCCGACCTGACCGGGCGCACCATTCTGGACGTGGGCTGCGGCAGCGGCTATCACATGTGGCGCATGATCGGCGCGGGCGCGCATCTGGCGGTGGGTATCGATCCGATGCAGCTGTTCCTGTGCCAGTTTGAAGCCGTGCGAAAGCTGCTCGGCAACGACCAGCGCGCGCACCTGCTGCCGCTGGGCATCGAGCAACTCCCGGCCCTGAAAGCCTTTGATACCGTATTCTCCATGGGCGTGCTATACCACCGTCGTTCCCCGCTGGAGCATCTGTGGCAGCTGAAAGATCAGCTGGTCAGCGGCGGTGAGCTGGTGCTGGAAACGCTGGTTATCGAAGGCGATGAGCATGCGGTTCTGGTACCGGGCGATCGCTACGCGCAGATGCGCAACGTTTACTTCATCCCTTCCGCGCTGGCACTGAAGAACTGGCTGGAAAAATGTGGCTTTATCGATGTGCGCATCGCCGATGTGTGCGTGACGTCGATTGAGGAGCAGCGCCGCACCGACTGGATGATCACCGAATCGCTGGAGCAGTTCCTCGACCCGGACGATCACAGTAAAACCATCGAAGGTTACCCGGCCCCGATGCGTGCGGTGTTGATTGCAACCAAGCCGTAATCTTTTAGCCGGGTGGCGGCTACGCCTTACCCGGACTACTCTCGCTTTTGTAGGCCCGGTAAGCGCAGCGCCACCGGGCACAGGACAAAAAAAGGCCCCTGTTGAAATTGCAGGGGCCTGGTACAAGCAAGCATCATATTGGGCGACATGATGCGCGGTAAAAATCGGTACGTTGCTACACGTGATGACGTTCAATCAGCGATTTCATTACCGCAACCGACTCTCCATCCACACCGTAGCGCGAGTACTCATCCGCTTCAGCATCCGTCGACATTGACAACCCTGTATTGCGATAACGCATGGGCGAAGGTATCCATTTACCCGCCGAGCTGTGCAGCTCTTCCACCCCTGCGTTTAAAAACAGTTCCAGATTGCTGGCGCGTACTCCCGCGCCCGCCATGATTATTGGAACACCGGAATGTGCTTTTAGTTCCATAATTAATTTCAGTCCTTTTTCAGCCGAGGACTGCTGGCCTGACGTCAGAACGCGCGCCACGCCCAGTTCTGCCAGCGTATCAAAGGCTTGCATCGGATCTTTACACATATCGAACGCACGATGAAAAGTGACCGCCATTCCCTGGGCAACGCGCATAACCTGGCGCATGCGCGGAAGATCGACGTTGCCGTCTTCATCCAGCACGCCGGTTACCAGCCCCGGGAAACCTGAATCACGGACGAGGGCAATATCCTCAAGCATGGCGCTAAACTCACCCGCCGTATAACAAAAATCCCCCCCGCGCGGGCGAATAATCGGGTGCACCGGAATGGTGATGGCCTCACGCGCTGATTTCAGCACGCCAGAGGACGGGGTTAATCCACCTTCTTTCGGTGCCGCGCAAAGCTCGATGCGATCGGCCCCCTGCCGTTGCGCAGTGACGGCACACTCCACGCTGTAACAACAAATTTCCAGCAGCGCCATATCTTTCTCCTTAAATTTCGCTCAACGCACCATCGTGGCACGTTGCCCGATTCCTGTCTGGATCAAGGCTCACGCTTCGCTGGCAACGATCTGCTCGATAGTCCAGGGATGGAATTTCACCGTCACTTTCCCGTCCGTAACGGCAAGCGTAGGGTTTGGTAAACGTTCGCGCTCCCCTTTTGGTGAGCTGCTTTTCACAAAAATACCCGGCTGGCTTAAGCCCTCGTCAGAGAGCAGCGCCAGCGCACGCGCGTTCAGCGTCTCTGGCTCCCCCGGCAGAACAATTTCGATATGCTCCCAGCCTTCGTGTGGATAGCGTTTTTCTCCCGGCCAGGGCAGTTCAACAACGGTGAATTGCCAGTGGGCGACGCTTACCGGCTCGTGAAGTTTGAACAGGCAAATCGGGCGGCCGTTAATGATATTCTCTGAGAGCAGCTCACCGCACTGCTCAAAGCCACGCCGCCAGCGTTCGGCGGTGGCGTTCTGGTGGCAGCGCAAAGCAATGTGATCGGCGTCAAGCGGCGCGATATCCAGCCCGAGACGGGTGGCAAGTTCTGTGAACGCCTGGGTGAAGCGCGGTAAATCTGCGGAAATATCATGCAGTTCGTCAAGGGTGTGCCAGTTCGCCATGGGTCAGTCTCGTCTCGTGTCGCAAAGCCGCTAATTTACTCTGTTGCCCCCATTCGACCAACCGCAGAATCACGGTTTTTTCGACTGCATGTTTATGCATACCGTCTTCGCCTGGATTCTGAACAATCTTCGGCCCCGGCAGGGCTGACGCCCGAAGGCATTTGCAGTATACTCCCGCCCTAAATTCTTAAACTGGCGCGGGCGTTTTTACCCGCATCAAAAATGTAAGGTATCCAGGTGAATATTCAGGCTCTTCTCTCAGAAAAAGTCAGTCAGGCACTGATTGCCGCAGGCGCGCCTGCGGATTGCGAACCACAGGTTCGTCAGTCAGCAAAAGTACAGTTTGGCGACTATCAGGCTAATGGCGTGATGGCAGTGGCTAAAAAACTGGGCATGCCGCCGCGACAGCTCGCTGAGCAGGTACTGACGCATCTGGATCTCACCGGCATCGCCAGCAAAACCGAAATCGCCGGTCCGGGCTTTATCAACATTTTCCTTGAGCCAGCGTTCCTGGCAAGCCACGTTGACGCGGCGCTGAAGTCTGACCGTCTGGGCGTGACTCAGCCAGAGCCGCAGACCGTGGTGGTTGACTACTCCGCGCCAAACGTGGCGAAAGAGATGCACGTCGGCCACCTGCGCTCCACCATCATTGGTGATGCCGCCGTACGAACCCTGGAATTCCTGGGGCACAAGGTGATCCGCGCTAACCACGTAGGCGACTGGGGCACTCAGTTCGGCATGCTGATCGCGTATCTGGAAAAACAGCAGCAGGAAAATGCGGGCGAAATGGCGCTGGCGGACCTGGAAGGGTTCTACCGTGAAGCCAAAAAACACTATGACGAAGACGAAGCCTTCGCCGAGCGCGCGCGCAGCTACGTGGTGAAACTCCAGGGCGGCGACCCGTACTTCCTCGAGATGTGGCGCAAGCTGGTGGACATCACTATGTCCCAGAACCAGCTCACCTATAACCGTCTGAACGTGACCCTGACCCGCGACGACGTGATGGGTGAAAGCCTGTATAACCCGATGCTGCCAGGCATTGTGGCGGACCTGAAAGCCAAACATCTGGCGGTGGAAAGCGAAGGCGCAACGGTGGTATTCCTTGATGAGTACAAAAACAAGGAAGGCGAACCGATGGGCGTCATCATCCAGAAAAAGGATGGCGGCTATCTGTACACCACCACCGATATCGCCTGTGCGAAATACCGCTATGAAACCCTGCATGCGGACCGCGTGCTGTATTACATCGACTCCCGTCAGCACCAGCACCTGATGCAGGCGTGGACGATCGTGCGTAAAGCGGGCTACGTACCGGATTGCGTGCCGCTGGAACACCACATGTTCGGCATGATGCTGGGTAAAGACGGTAAGCCGTTCAAAACCCGTGCGGGCGGCACCGTGAAGCTTTCCGATCTGCTGGATGAAGCGCTGGAACGCGCGCGTCGCCTGGTGGCCGAGAAGAATCCGGATATGCCTGCTGACGAGCTGGAAAAACTGGCTAACGCCGTGGGTATCGGTGCGGTGAAATACGCGGATCTCTCCAAGAACCGTACCACCGACTATATCTTCGACTGGGACAACATGCTGGCATTTGAAGGCAACACGGCGCCTTACATGCAGTATGCCTACACCCGCGTGCTCTCCGTCTTCCGTAAAGCGAATATCGACGAAAGCGTGCTGGCGAACGCCCCGGTGACCATTACCGAAGACCGGGAAGCACAGCTGGCCGCGCGCCTGCTTCAGTTCGAAGAGACGCTCTCCGTGGTCGCCCGTGACGGTACGCCGCACGTCATGTGTGCTTACCTGTACGATCTGGCCGGTCTGTTCTCTGGCTTCTACGAACACTGCCCTATCCTCTCTGCCGAGAGCGAAGCGGTGCGTAACAGCCGCCTGAAGCTGGCGCAGTTGACGGCGAAAACCCTGAAGCTGGGTCTGGAGACCCTGGGTATCGAAACCGTAGAACGTATGTAAAAAAGAAACCCGGCAAGCGCCGGGTTTTTTTATGACTGATTACGGTTAGTCGTGAACGAGCACCTGGAAGGTATCTAATTCATACTCTCTGCCGTTATAGCCGATGCAGCATCCTCTGCTGAGGTGGCTTCCTGCTTTACCAACAAACAGGCCATTATCGAATTTTGCACGTGCAACGTAGAGCTTAGCACCATTGGCTTCATGCCCCGCCTCAACCATATTCGGTGGGAAATTTTTCCCCTTAACGTCTACCCATTTTAACGCGCCCACGTAAATTTCAAATTCATTACACAGGTGCTCGCTCCCTCCCCATGGGACCCAGGCCGTATTGCCGAACACCCATTTACCCGGATGAATACCATTATTCAGTTTTGCGCGAATAATAAACAGCGGTGAAGGTCCTTTGATACCTGGCACCCCAATTTCATAACCGGCTACAGGCGCGTCCAACGGAATAAATTCATCTCTTTTCGCTGATTTCCACATAATGATTTCCTTTTCAGTTTAAATAATTATCCGTAAATAAAATGATTAGAATTCTGAGATCGAATGAATAGCCAACTCATTGTTCAGACTTTGAAAAATAATGACCTTAACCAGTGATTTTTCTTGTCCCTTTGCATGCATGAAACGGCGAAGCGCAATAAAGGTATGCAGCTGGCCAGCCACGAGCTGGCTACCGACAAACAGTAGCGGGGTATAGCCCGCGCCGTCGATATCATTGAAAACCGATTCGAACATTTGAAGATGTTCATCCGACATTTTATCGGCATGCATATTTACAGAAGGGTTAATAACAATACTGCCCATTGCATTTTCCATTGCATCACTCCTTAAATGTGTATTGGAAGAATCTTAATGCAATTAAAAAATAGGAT
>NZ_JADBQL010000027.1:0-49352 GCF_014895905.1 Enterobacter cloacae complex sp. P15RS
GGATATTTCATTTTAAGATTATGTTGCTTTATTCTGTAATTGGCATCAACCTCATGCGGCAGTCTAACCTTTAACCCTCGGCGGATTTGATCCACAATAAACCAGGCATCCGACAACCTTTCAAAAAACAACTCATCAGAGTTATCGAACTCCTTCACTGCATACATACCGAACGTCATTTTCCATAATTTCGCTTTATCCTTTTCCTTGCCTTCAATTAAATCCCGTAGAAATAATAATTGTTGTACAATAGAGTCGTACATTTGTAAAAGCCGGGAGTGGGGATCCTGATTTTTGACCTCAGCATATCTCTTTTTTGCTAAAGATAATGCTTTTTCAACATAATTCAAAGCTGTCATGTCATTCATTATATGGAGTCCAAATATCACGCTTAGTGGTAAACCATTGTATCCCACCGCCTTCTGTCTGGAAAGGTTTGTCTGGTACAGACCACGTGTCCAAGGCTGGTGTAGCACTACTTCGTAGCATTTCTACTTTTTGTTGCGCCTGATAAGCTTTTACTTCTTTAGGAACAATTAATCCCGTATCCCTGACCTGTCCTTCTGGATTAATTCCAAGCTTTGTGGCAGGGGTCGATTCGTCAAGTGAATACCAGTTACCTTGCCAATTCCCCGGTGATTGATTCTGATAAGCTATTTTACCTTTATTTATTGTTTCAACTGTCACTCTCTGCTCAAGATCTATACCGCTGCGATAAGCTGGTATTTTACTTTCTTCAACACCCTGCGAGCGCATAAAATCATCAACAATTTTTTGGTTTGCACGGATATTAATATCTCTATTGAGATCGCCCGTACGTCCAAATTTTTCATTAAGTTCAGCCCTTCGGGCCGAAACACTTGGCTTAACCGGTTCGAGAATAGGCTTACCAGCCCGCCACGCATCAAACCGTGCCCCGCCTTTAATGCCAGCCCCGCCGCCGATAACGGAGCCGATCAGCATCCCCCATTTCTGACCGTCGCTACCTTCGCCACACAGCATTCCCCCCGCATAGCTACCAATAGTCCCACCGCCCATCGCACCGAGGGTACTCAGAAGTGCGATTGCCGGACTGGCCAGCACCGCCATGGCACCAGCACCAACGGCGAGCATCGTCCAGTTTACCCATTCAGGGATTTCAGGACTTATTTCATCGGTCTGAACCTTGCTTCCACCGATAATAACATTTCGCGATCCCTGACTAATCTCAGCGCTGCATGTCAGCTTATCTCCTGTGCGGGAAGCGGGAAAGTTGTTGATGTAAACCTTTATTGAACCTTCGGCAACCCGTTGCAGGCTGCCGCTGTGCTCGTCACACTCCCCGGCTGAGAGATGAGCGCGGATAGCCTTTCGGCTGTTGATAAAGACATTGGGTGAACCTTCTTTAAGTGTACCTGTAGTGTGACGTGGTGCCCATGACATACTGCCGAGGAGTTCACCCAACCCACCCGCAGCACATGCCCCAGCCGCCACGGCAGAAACCGCCACCAGGGCTGTTCCTCCGGTGACGACAACGGCAGCGGCGCCCAGAATTGCCCCGCCAACGAGTCCCGCGATCATCCAGCCTTTAGAGGCTGTATGAGCGATCTCATCATCTACGCGAGCAGCCAGAAATTCGGACATGACTATTCGGCTCGCTGTGCCATCAGATATTCTCGTATCCGATCGAGTGTATTAAGTTGGCCAGAACCAGAGATCTGACGGCAGACGGAAAGCTGTGAAATTAAATGATGTGTTTCCTCAGCAGAAGTCTTCCATAATGCGTAACGAAGGGGTTGGCTGTCCGGGACGGGTGCAATACTGAGTGGTTGACCCTGCTTTTCAAAAAGCAAATATTGCCCCTCTTTCGCCCGCTGAAGCGAAAGATGGCCATAAAGCTCCTGAATGTTTTCAAAGACACTAAGTACCTTACTTTCACTATCAAGCGCAAAAAAGGGCCCGTGGCTATCGGCAGCGAGCATTACTTTGGTTTCAGTCTGAGCAGGTTTGTGGAACCTAATACTGCGGATAATTTCCTGGTATTGATTATGATAATAATCGCTAAATTCGCCCGGACATGTACCGATATAGCACACCATCTTTTGCCCGCCGGGATGGTCATCGAGCAAAATCACAGTCTGCTTTTGAAAAATGACCGAGTTATCGTTTTTAAACTGATAAAAAAGCTCTACCGCCGCGTGACCATCAACTGAAATCATCTGAGAGGATTCAAGACGAAAGTCGGGCACCGTAATTTCCAGTTCACGCACCAGGCGAGTTGCCGCATCATGGACTTTTTCTTCGTTTTTAGCACTCGCACGAGAAACAACAAAAGTAAACTCGCTGGCTCCGTTATCGCTCAGGGTAAATAAATTCATGGTTCTGTCTTTAAATACATCGGGTAAAGCGAGGGTTGCTTCCTGAAGAATATAATCAGCCATTCGGGTTACTCTTACTTATTGCCATTAATAACAAAAAAACCATCCACTTCCTGCTGGATTTCACCCTGAAGGGATGCGCCAGGCGGCTCGATGACGTTTCGCCCATCATCAGGGTTCAAGTGCAGTTCGCCGGAAAGCGTATTAATTTGCGCATTCTGTTTTGCAGTAAAGTTAAAGTTATTACCAATGATATGAACGCTACCGTCTTTTGATAATTCGATGGCGCTTTCCCCACATTCAAATCTCAGTGCATTGCCCGCTGAAAGGATAAAATTATTTACCACTTTATCGCTTCGGCTCTTACCCGTCAGGCATATTACATCGCCTTTAGTACCTGACTTCTGGTTTTTCGCTACCCGTAAGGTTTCATCTTCACCAACAAACTGGGTACGATTTTTTTCAGTAGAATGAGACTCGTCGTTTTTGACGTTAATATCAAGATTGCGCTCGGCCTGGATCCACACCTGCTCCGCGCCCGCCTTGTCCTCAAAGCGCAGGGCGTTGGCGTTGTCCACGGAGCCGTCCTTCGTCCGGCTCATAAAACCCATCTGCGTCGCCGCTGCGGGCAGCGCCCACGGCGGCATGCTCGCGTCGTTGTACACGCGCCCGGTGATAATCGGACGGTCCGGGTCGCCGTTGATAAAGTCCACCACCACCTCGTCGCCGACGCGCGGAATTTGCACCCCGCCGTAGCCCTGGCCTGCCCATGCGCTCGACACACGCACCCAGCAGGAGCTGGTGTCATCGCCCTTCGCCAGACGGTCCCAGTGGAACTTCACCTTCACGCGGCCATATTTGTCCGTCCAGATGCTCTCCCCCTGCGGCCCCACCACTTTCGCCGTCTGCGGGCCGTAGGTGCGCGGCCACGCCGTGCTCTGCGCCGGACGGTACGACACCAACGCCGGAATGACGCTGAAATCGGTGCGGTGAATGGTTTCCCCCTCGCCGCTGGCGTAGCGGTTCTCTTCAAAGTGGTAGCCCGCCGCCGTGACCAGATACTCCCCGTTATCGCTGAAGAACGGCGCGTTGGTCAGGGTAAAGACGTGGCCCGGCGCGATGCCTGCCGCCGTGGCCGTCGCCTGAATCTGCTGATGCTCAACCTGCCAGCGTTCCTGACGAATTCTGGCATAGAACTCGGCATGCCCTTTTTCAACAAAGCGCCCAGGCCAGTCGTACACGTCGATGCTGCCTGGCTTCGGTGACGCCGGGTTCTGCTGCGCCTGGAACAGCCACGCGTTCGGCTTGCGGAAGTCGTAGTCGTCGAGGCTATAAATCCCCGGCGTGACGCTGTCCTCCAGTGCCCACTGGCTGATGCCCTCTTCGTCCGTACTGCCGCCGGACGGCGTCTGGTGGTACGGGATGACCTCGTAGCCGCTGAACGGCTGATGCTGCGTCGCGGCGTCGGTCAGCACCAGGGTGTGCTTGTCCACCTCGTGGCTGAAGTAGTACGCAATCCCCTCCAGCTCCATCAGACGGCTGATGAAGTCCAGGCTCGATTCCTGATACTGCACGCAGTAATCCCACACCCGGTAGCTGCCGGTGAGTTTGTCTTCGAGGTTAACCTGGTGCTCGCCCAGCAGGGTCTTCACAATCTGCGGCACCGTCTGGCCCTGGAAGATTCGCAGGTTACGGTCGCGCTTCATCGGCCACAGGTCCGGCTCCACCGTCAGCTGGTACACCGCGTAGCGGGTGCCCGTCAGCTCAACGGCGCTGACCGCCACGCGCGTCACCTTGCCGTTGATGTAACGGGGGGTGAGAAGATTCTGCGTGGGGATGGTCACCGTGACCGGCTGACCGAGCAGCCTGCTGCGGTCGATGCGCGCATCCGTGCCGAGCAGAGTCAGCGTCAGCGCGTACGACTCGGACATCGCCTCGCGGCCAGAGAGTTTCCAGAAAAGCAGCCCCTCGACCGGGAGCTGGACGGTAATTCGGTTGAGCATAATCTTTATTCCGTAATGGTTTATGCTGAGAATATTTTTAACGCAAGGTTTTTTTAAACGTGAATGTTCTGGTTATTGGCCGTCTTACTCTTTAACCGGGGGCCTTTCCCCTTCATATTTATAAATCCACAGGGAATAGATTTTCAGAAACTCTGACAAAAAGAACAAAAAGCCATTTAGCCAGACATTCATCACGCCCGTGAAACTTAACACCAGGGGAAAAAGGGAAACTGAGTAGCGAAATGTAACCAGACGCAGTATTTCCTGGCAGAGTGCCAGTCTGCTCGCGTATAAATTCCGGGCGAAGAAGCACCATGCTGAGGCAATAAAAGAGAGCAACAGCAAGAAATCGAGAATAAAAAAAAGAATAACCAGAGCGCTATACCCGCCAGCAGAAAGCGTGTTCACAACCGTACTGAAGGCGTGTATATCGGAAATAAAAGGGATCCTGTCATGACGCACGGACTGGGCACAATAGAGCACAATGGCCAGCGCATCCATGCATCCCCAGAAAATGAAAACCTTATCTCTGACTTTCATGGCCGTTAAGCAATTACTTAACGGGCTGAGGTGGCCATTCGCCCCCCTTCTGGATGAGCTTCTCTTTTATTTCGTTTAATTTCTCGTACTGCTCACTACTGCCTCGGTCCAGTCCATTCAGCGCGTCCGCGAGCGCATTGCTCATCGACCAGCCATTTTTGGCCTTAATTGACGGATCCGCTCCACGATCGAGCAGCAACAAGACATGATCGTATGACTGGTTATCCAGCGCATCGAACACCAGCGTTTTACCCAGTGAGTTGGTTGAGTTGACGTCAGCACCGCGATCGAGCATGGCTTCCAGCGTCTCTGTATTTTTCGCTTTAAGCGACTGGAAGACGATCGGTTCGTGGAAAACCTTATCTTTCACGTTGGGTGAGAGGCCACCGTCCAGCATCGCGTCGATCCAGTCCGCGCTGTCTCCCTTCAGGGCAAATTCAGCAGGACTGCTTTTTCCCTGCGGTCGAGGCTGGAGCGGATCTGCGCCGGCCTGAACAAGCAACGTAATGACCTCTAAATGGTTCGACGTTTTTTTATCATTAATTGCATTGCCAAGGGCCCAGAAAAGCAGGGTCATATCCTGCTTTCCCGGTTGATTAAGGTCGCTGTCTGGCGCAAGCGTCTTCACCGCATCGACGTCGCCTTCCTCAATCGCTTTCGCCAGTTCAAGCTGCTGGCCGCTGAAGTAGTCCTGTGGATTAAGTTCCATATCCTGCTTGCACCCCTGAATCATGAATAAAAAACATAACGCGATAAAAGCCATCAAACGTTTTTTCACAATCGACTCCCGATTATCGAAATATCCTCATCCTTCTGTTGCTCTATGCAATCTATCGCCTGGTTAATGCCATGGCGGTCCAGCGCGCTTCCGGTTCCACCAGGGAGATCGTGAGGAATTCCGGCAGCGTTGGGGCTCAGCGCAGAGATTTCCTCTTTGAGGATCCACGAAGGGACATGCCCTTTCATTGTTTTAAGATCTTCCCAGGGATTAACTTCCTGGATCCTGGTGAGCAGTTCACCTTCTACCCGATACGCCTGGATATTATCCGTACTGCCTAATAGCTTGCCGCCGTATTTTTCTACGGTTCCGGCATTCAGACCTGCGGCATTGAACGTCCATCCCGCTTTCCCGCTGCCCATGGAGGTTGCAGAGGCGAGGCCACCGCCAAGGGAATGTCCGGCAATATCAATATTCTGGCCTGACCTTGCCAGCTCCTTACCAATACTCACGGCCTTTTTATAATAATCTGAAGCCATACCCATGCCCTGCGAGAAGTTATTCGACCAGTCAGCCCCGTTTACCACTGGCGCCAGCTCCCCTTTGGTCAGTAAAGAGGAGACATTCTCAGACAGCGAGGCGAAACCAGGCTCGCGCGATCCCCTGAATACCAGCGTGGGGTTCATGTCAGTGCCGAAGACTTCCGGCTTCGGTTGATAGACGCGCGCCAGAAAATTGGGGGATGTGTCATCGTCAAAGAGCATCGATTTGTTCAGCCCGAACTTTCCTAACAGCGCATCGTCATTACTGATATCCGTCCACCCCTCCGGCACGCCTGGCGTGGCTTCCAGCGGGTTGACGGTCTTGTAAATATTCTCCGCCAGCTTCGCTTTTTCCACCGCGATATTATTCGCCGCCAGCCGCTTAGCCGCGATCTGCGCGTCCGGATACAGGCTGCTGCTCCCCTTCGCGATCAGATCTTTACGCGCCTGCCAGCGTTCTGCTTTGGTCATCTGCTGAAGCTGTGCGGCATAGGTTTTGCCGTCTTTGCCCGGGGTCGGCTCGTCCGGCACCTGCGCCGCTTTCGATTTCACCACCTGCTTCGGCAGTACCGTTGGCGCAGGGCGAGAACCATACGTTCTCACCATGGTTTCATAACGGTCGACAATCGTACTCACCGGATACCAGCCCAGCCCGACCAGGGACGCAGCCTGAAGTTGCCCTTTGGCGTTGATA
This sequence comes from Enterobacter cloacae complex sp. P15RS, assembly GCF_014895905.1. Classification (NCBI taxonomy): domain Bacteria; kingdom Pseudomonadati; phylum Pseudomonadota; class Gammaproteobacteria; order Enterobacterales; family Enterobacteriaceae; genus Enterobacter; species Enterobacter cloacae complex sp. P15RS. Next base: position 6,855 of record NZ_JADBQL010000027.1, read on the forward strand.
TAAAAAATTTCCGTTACTGATGACCAGTCACGAAAACTTTCATCAATGGCGACCACCCTGCCCATCTCCAGATCCTGCGCGATCAGCGTGCGGGTATCACGCCCGGACTGATAAGGATTCGCGCCGGTGATCGTGCGCAGCAAATCGTAGCGCGTGAAGAGCGAGCGCAGCGAGTGGTCGGGAACCGACATAATCCACTGCCCGGCAACGGACGGGCGGATTATTTTCGCAAACAGCGCCGGCGAGACGTTCTCGTGGAAAAGATAGACAAACTTGATGTTATACATTCGCTCCGTCCTGTTACCCGCAGGCTTACGGATTCACCAGCCAGGTGCCTGGCTTCGCAATATCCAGCGTCTGGGTACGCGTTCTTCCATTGCCTTCCAGTTCAATACGGGTTTCACCCGCCGGCATTTTCAGCGATGCGTAGCCGTTATTGCCCGGACGCAGCGCTTTCGGCTCGCCGTTAACCTTCAGCGTCTCGCCATCCAGCATGCGGATATAGACCAGCGCGACCGGGGTGGCGTCGACCGGCGGCGCACTCTGCTGTGCCGTAGCCGGTGGCGCAACCGGTTCGCTCACCTCTGCGGTTGCCGGTTTGGTTTCCGGTGCGGCGGTGGTGTTAGCCGGAGGACTCACGGCAGGCGTTTGCGCCGTCTGCGCTGGCGTATCCTGACTGCCGCCGCCGAACAGCATCGCGCCGGCTACAACCCCAACCAGCACGCCCGCAGCAACCAGACCCGGCAGCTTGTAACGTCGCCAGTCCAGCGCGGAAGCAGACGCTTCCTCTTCCACCGGCACCAGCATCGTGCCGGTCTTTTTCGCGGTCAGCACTTCGTCGATACCGGCGACGGGCATCTCGATCAGCGCCGCGAACTCCTCAATGGATTGCGGACGGTCTTCCATATGCAGCGCCAGCGCCTTGTCGATGGCCTGTAACAGCGGGATGGAATACCCCTGCGGCATCAGCTCCACCAGCGGTTTGCAGGTGTCCTGAATTGAACGCACCACGCTGACCGGCGGCGGTGAGCCCACGATGAGGGTACGCAGCACGGCGCCGAGCGCGTAAATATCCGTCCATGGCCCCTGCTCGCTTTCATTGTCGTCGGTGTACTGCTCGATAGGCGCAAACCCTGGACGCAGCATGGTTTCCGTCTCGTCCGAGAGGTTGCCGATGGTGCGGCGCGCCGAACCGAAATCGAGCAGCACCGGCAGGCCGTTATCCTGAATCTGAATGTTATCCAGCGAGATATCGCGGTGCAGATAGCCTTCGTCGTGGATCGTTTTGATGGCGCCAAACAGCATCGGCAGCATGCGGCGGATCCACGCCTCGTTAATCAGCTCCGGTTTTTCTTCGCGCAGACGCGACAGCGTGGTGCCGCTGTAAAACAGCGTCCCCATGTAGGCCGTGTCGTTTTGCACCCAGAAACGCAGCACGTGCAGCAGGTTCGGGTGGTTAAAGCGCGCCAGCAGGCGGGCTTCCTGGATGAAGCTGTTGAGGCCCGCAGAAAACGCTTTGCCAAAGCGCTCGCTGCGCAGCACCAGCGTCATATCCTCGCCGCGTACGGCGAGGGAGGAAGGCATAAACTCTTTGATAGCGATAGTGCGTTCGAGCTGGTGATCCCAGGCGCGATAGACGATGCCGAATCCGCCGCCGCCAATCACCTCTTTTATTTCAAACTCATTGAAACGGTACCCGACCGGGAGCGCGTTTGGGACAGTCCGATTGTTATCATTATCCGTCATCTTTTACAGTTCTCTTGATGATTATTACGCGGCAAACTGACAGTGGAACTCGCCCTGCTCGCAGGTGACGTGCAGACGTCGATACTGCTCGTCGCTGCGGCTGGCGGTAAGTAAAATCTGGCTCATCTGAGGCAGCAACGTATTGGTCAGAATCGCATCGACCATACGTCCGCCCGACTCTACCTCGGTACAGCGCTGAACAATCTGTTCGACCACGCTGTCGTCAAATTCAGAAATAATGTTGTGATTCTCTTCCAGACGTCGCTGAATGCGCTTGAGCTGGAGACGGACAATCTGCCCCAGCATCTCGTCGCTCAGCGGGTAATACGGCACCACCAACAGACGCCCCAGCAGCGCCGGCGGGAAGACTTCCAGCAGCGGCTGGCGCAGGGCGCCGCTCAGCGCATCGGGCTCCGGCATCAGCTCCGGGTCGGCGCACATGGCGCTGATCAGGTCGGTACCCACGTTAGACGTCAGAATAATAATGGTGTTACGGAAATCGATGTGACGCCCTTCGCCGTCCTCCATCCAGCCCTTGTCGAAGACCTGGAAGAAGATTTCGTGCACGTCAGGGTGCGCTTTTTCAATTTCGTCCAGCAGCACCACGCTGTAGGGACGGCGGCGCACGGCCTCGGTTAAGACGCCGCCTTCACCATAGCCCACATAGCCCGGAGGCGCACCTTTTAACGTCGATACGGTGTGCGCTTCCTGGAATTCGCTCATGTTGATGGTAATGACGTTCTGCTCGCCGCCATAAAGCGACTCCGCCAGCGCCAGCGCGGTTTCGGTTTTACCCACGCCGGACGGCCCGCAGAGCATAAATACGCCGATCGGTTTGTTCGGATCGTCAAGCTTCGCGCGCGCGGTTTTCACCCGACGGGCGATCAGATCCAGACCGTGGCGCTGACCAATGACCCGCTGGTTCAGCGTGTCGGCCAGGTTAAGCACCGCGTCGATCTCATTTTTCACCATCCGGCCCAGCGGGATCCCGGTCCAGTCCGAGACCACCGCCGCCACCACGTTTTCATCCACCGCGGCAAACAGCAGCGGTTCGTCGCCCTGTAAGGTCGTTAGCGCCTGCTGCTGCTCCGCCAGCTGGCCGCGCAGTTCAGCCGTATCCTCATCACCCGCCGCAAACAGCGCGGCACGCAGGCGGATAATCTCCTGCACCAGGCTGCGCTCTTCTTCCCAGCGCCGGGACAGCGCTTCGCGTTGGGTTTCGAACGCGTCTCGCTCGGCGGTCAAGGTTGCCACGCGCGCCGGATCGCCTGCCCCCACGCGGGCTTCGCGTTCGGCAATTTCCAGCTCCACGTCCAGGGCCGCCAGATGACGCAGGCAGTCTTCCAGCTGGGCAGGCGGCGCGCTCTGGCTGACGGCCACGCGCGCGCAGGCGGTATCCAGCAGCGCTACCGCTTTATCCGGCAGCTGACGCGCAGGAATATAGCGATGCGACAGCTTCACCGCCGCGCTGACCGCTTCGTCGAGAAGTAAAACCTGATGATGGGTTTCCAGCGGCGACACGGTGCTGCGGAGCATCAGTACGGCTTTCGCTTCATCCGGCTCGTGAACCTGTACGGTCTGGAAGCGGCGGGTCAGCGCCGGATCTTTCTCAATGTATTTTTTGTATTCCGCCCAGGTGGTCGCGCCGATGGTGCGCAGCTGGCCGCGCGCCAGGGCTGGCTTGAGCAGGTTAGCGGCATCGCCGGTGCCCTGCTGTCCGCCTGCGCCAATCAGGGTGTGGATCTCATCGATAAACAGAATAATCGGCGTGGCGCTGGACTGCACCTCGTTAATCAGCGCCTGGAGGCGCGCTTCAAATTCCCCCTTCATGCCCGCCCCGGCCTGAAGCATGCCGATATCCAGCAGCCACAGCTGAACGTTTTGCAGCGGCTCCGGCACGTCGCCGTCGGCGATACGCAGCGCCAGCCCTTCCACGACCGCAGTTTTCCCGACGCCGGCTTCCCCGGTCAGCAAGGGGTTGTTCTGGCGACGACGCATCAGGATATCGACCATCTGGCGGATCTCTTCATCGCGCCCCACCACCGGGTCAATCTTGCCTTCCCGGGCGCGCGCCGTCAGATCCTGACCATACTGCGCCAGCGTGCCCTGCGCGGCCGGTACGGCACCGGCAGGCGCATCCGCCGCGGCGGCAGCCTGCTGGCTCTCTTTGCTGTCGGCACAAATGGCGTCGAACTGCTCGATCAGCACCTCGACGTTAAGTCGGGTGAACTGCGCCGAAATGCCTTTCAGCACGTTAGCCAGATTCCACGTTTTCAGTATGCCGATCAGCAAATGGCCGCCGCGGATGCGGCTCACGCCAAACTTCAGCGAGCCGTAGACCCAGGCGCGCTCGACGGCGCTGTCGATATGCTCGGACAGGTCAGAGACGGAACTGGCGCCGCGCGGCAGGGCATCCAGCGCCGCCACGATATCGCGCGTCAGCTGCTGTTCATCAAGGGCGAAGTGACGGATGACCCGTTGCAGATCGCCATCCTGCTGCTGCATCAGCTGATGCAGCCAGTGCACCAGCTCAACGTACGGGTTGCCGCGCAGTTTGCAGAAGGCAGTCGCGCTCTCCAGAGAGGTAAATAACAGCGTATCCAGTTTGCCGAAAAGCACGGCACGGCTAATTTCTGACATGTTAGTTTCCATTAACAATGATTCGGTATACGGAAGGATTATCGCTCTGCGCGATACACCAGATCGCCACGCGGAACAGGCTGAGGCTGAAGGCCCAGCCAGGTGTTGTACCCTAATCGCCCGGCACTGCCGAGCGTGGCGCCCTGCACCGCATCGGCGCGCAGGATCACCCGTGTTTCCCATTCAAATTCCACCCCGGCATACTGTCGCACCCAGTCGCGCAGCTCGGTGACCCACCCTTCGCCCGGCAGAAAACGGTTGTACTCGTCTGCGCTTAAGGGGCCAATCTCCAGCCGAAACTTATGCTGCACGTCGCGTACCGCAATGCCGAGGAAGGCGGATTCCCCCATGCGCGGCAGGCGCCGCCCCTCACCCAGCTGTGCCTGCTCCCGCGTTGAGAGCGGCATCCACTGCGGGACGTTGGCCACCAGCCTGACCGGAACGTTGAAATAGTTGCGCAGGATCTTCTCCAGCCCTTCCGGATCTCGCCCGTGGCGGGTCAGGTGCCCGGCGTGGGTAAAGCGGGCATGCGCGCTCAGGCTGCCTTTCGACATCTGACCGGGCTGGCCCATGCCAATCAGCGACGCCAGATACCCTTCGAAGCGCCTGTTGTCGTCGCGATCCAGTGAAACGGCAGGCTGCGCGTCCGCCCAGGCGCGGTAGAACAGCAGCGTCAGGCGGTGGTGAAAGAGGTCGGCAAACGCGCTGAGGCTGTGATCCTGATGATGATGAATACGCTCGCGGGCATACTCGGTCATGTGTACCGGCAGCGGGCCATTAGGACCAAACAGGCCGAAGCTCAGAATAGAAACCTCATGCAGCCCGTTCTCTTCTCGCTGCCGGACCTCGGCAACCGTTGACGGCGCAAAGCCCATCGAAGGCTGCTGACCAATACGCAGCGGCTCAAATTTCGGCAGCGGCGCGCGTCCCAGCGGATAACGTTCACCGCCCTGGGCATCAATGCGTCTTAACAGCTGGAACAGATCGTAGCGCCACGGCGTCTCGCGCACCCCGCACCAGAAAGCATCGGGCAGCGGCGTCAGGCGATGCACACGCAGTGTTGCAGGGGCAACCTCGCTCATACCAGCGCCCTTTTACCCATGCGCGGCGCCCAGTAGCCGATTTCGCCGCGCTGCTGGCTCTTAAGCGTGAATTCCGTAAAGCTGTTGATGGAGACCAGGCGGGCAAAAAGGCGCTCCAGCACGCTGCCGAATAGCCACGGGCTGGCGCCGGAAAAGGCGCGTTCATCGACTGTCAGGGTGATGCCGATCCCGCGGGCGAACACCACCGGGCCCGGCTCCGGCACGCGGCGGTGAACCGGCTCCAGCACGCAGTGGCGAACGCCATCCACCTGACGGGCAACCGGCGTCTCCGCCAGGTTGGCATACAGCCCTAACAGCTGACGCAGCGCGGCGGCGCCCTCTTCGTTTTCACTGTCCATCAGGCTGAGGTAATTCATTTGCAGCTGGCTGATGAGTCGCCAGGTACTGAACCCTTCCGCTAGCGCCGGACGCGGCGGCGTCGGGCCTTTGCGCAGGGTTAACGCCTTCACCGGCATGGAGTCGGCCATAATAAACTGCCCGAGCTCCTGCTGGAGCATCAGCGGCAGGTCGCGGCTGGTGCACAGCACCTCGGCGGAAATGTAGCGCAGGTTCTCCTGCCACGGCGCGTGCTGCGCATCTACCAGCGAGACAAAGACCTCCGAGCCGATATAACCCGTGCGGGTGCCGTAGCGCAGCGCGTGTTCCGAGAGAACGCGCTGCTCGCGGCGCAGGGAAAAATAGGCGCCGTAGTTACCCGCGTCGCCGCTCCAGGTACTCCAGAACGGTCGAAACGTCTGGTCGTCCCGCTGCCCGTCGGCGCTGGCGTAGATTTTTTTCACGGCATAAATTTCATAATCCAGCGGTCGGATGTTATCCACCACCAGATGGTATTCATGCTGGCCTTCGTTCAGCTTTTGCCGTGCCGCCACTTTCGGGAACAGGTTGATCACCGGCGTGCAGTGCAGCGCCAGGTGGCTGGCGTCCACTACGCGTTCCAGCTGATCGTCGCTCTTGTCGAGCAGAATAAAGATATCAAACGCCTTTTCGTCTTCGCAGCGCTGGATCAGCTTGCCCAGCCCGCTCAGGCTGATGAAGCGAAAGCGTGCCGGGAACGCAAAGTACTCCTGCAACAGGCGATAGCCGTCAAAGTTGCGCAGATCGTCCGGGAGCAGCGCCTGGTCCGCATCAAAGCCCTCCTGACGCAGGGCGTCAGACGACAATAGCTGGCGCTGGGGCTGCTTGCTGACCGTCTGGCAGACAATGCCCGCGTGGTGCTCCATGACCAGCTCCAGCAGCTTCAGCGCCTCGATGTCCGGGCCGCTTAAGAAGAACTCCAGGCGGTCAAAATCCAGGTGTCCAAGGTGCTGCGGGCCATCGCAGGCAATGCGGATCCGCAAGGTGCTGCTGATCCCCCGCTGGCTCAGGCCGAGCTGGGCCAGCGGCAGATCGGCGGGCACGCCGCCGAGCTCGATTCTGTCGATTTTTAGCGGCAGCAGGTTCACCTCGTGCGCTGTGGTATAGCTGCACGTGACGCCGGTTTTTTTCAGCGCCAGGCTGTCCATCATGGTGCCGCGCGGCACAATGAAGCCTTTGCTCAGGTCGCCGCGGCTGCTGTCGGGCTGAATTTCAGCGATCGCCATCGACGGCGTGGGCGCCAGATAATTCGGCGCAATCATCTCCAGCATGCGCTGTGAAAAGCGCGGGAACTCGGCGTCCATCTTCATCTGCACGCGGGAGGTCAGAAAGGCAAAACCTTCCATCAGCCGCTCGATGTACGGGTCCGCCACTTCGATGCCGCGCATGCCAAGCCGCCCCGCCACCTTCGGATAGCGTTCGGCGAACTCCGCGCCCATCTCGCGCAGATAGGCCAGTTCACGGTTGTAATATTCGAGCAGTTTGCTTTCCATAATTACCCCGCATCCTTCAGTTCAAAATGGCCGTTTTCAAGGTCGACGTCGGTGCGAAAGAGAAACTCCAGCGGATACGGCACGCACCACAGGCGGCCTTTGATTTCGATAGACAGCACGTTGTGCAGATCTAACGACGAGGTATCGGACACGCAGCGAACCTGAAGCCCCTGCGGGAGGATCCGCGGTTCAAAATTAATAATCGCTTCGGTGAGCTTACGCTGAATGTCGTGCCATTCGATATCGGACATTCTTTTCCCCGCCAGCGGCGCAACGCCAAAGTTGACGACGGAACGGCTCACCTGCGTCAGCCCGCTTAAGTCGCTGGAGGCATCGTGGTTGATGGTATTAAACAACCACTGTAAATCCCGCAGAACGTTGCGACGCAGCGCGGCGTGGGTGATCAGATTGCTGTTGGCGGACTCGCGTTTTTTTTCCGGATCGTTATCCGTCAGGCGATCCAGCAGCGAGGGCTGCATCTTGTCGCGTGCCCCCACTTTCTCCTGCCTGCTGCGGGCCTGCCAGCCGCTGCGCAGCAGATCGCCTTCGCCAGCGGGATTACTCATCCGCACCATCCGCAGCAAACGTCACCAGGCTCAGGGTGAGCAGCGGGCTTTCGCTTTGCTCGCTCAGCCAGGCTTTCTGCCCCATGCCTTCATACAGGACGCCATCATCGTCGAGCGGGAGCCACTCGGTAGTGCGCCCTAGCTTAACGCTATCGGAAGCGCCGTCAGCAAACGGATAACGCGCCGGGATCTGACAGACCTGCTCGGTACCGTCCGTGAGGCGGACCAGCGCATGACGCCATACCAGATCGGTCACGCTGGCCGGAGCCTGAAAACGGATCGTGTCGATAGCGCAGAACGGCACCCAGAAATAGCGGCCATTGACCAGGGTTTCACACACTGGACCCAGACGGGCATCGCCGTCCATCAGCCATTCGAAGGGCTGGTTTTCTTCATTCTCCAGCGTGACCTGTCCACGGCTTGCCGGGGCCTGTTCGAGTGCCGCCAGACGCAGCGTTTGCGCGTGCTCGCCGCTTTCCGTCAGCGCCTGGGCTAACGTCGTCAGCCACGGCCACTGCGCCTCGGGCATCGCCGGACGCGCCTCTCCTGCAAACACGCGGGCCCGCTGCTGTTCGCCCTGAATGGCCTGCTCCAGCAGCGTCACGGTCGGTTTTGCCTGCGGCTTCAGCGCCAGCCAGCTTTTCAGCTGGGTCAGGGCGCGCGCCCAGTTGCCGCTGAGGATCAGAAACTGCACAAACGCGGCGCGAAGGTCGGCATCCGCCGGGCGGGCTTTAATATCGGCTTCCAGGCGAAGCAGCGCGTCGTTAATCGACTCACCCGCCAGGCGTTGATAAAGCGTATTCATAGCCACTCCTTAATTCGCCGCGCGCCAGGCGCCTATTGCCGGATCGCGCAGCTGCGGGCGCAGCGTGTCGATCAGAACAACGTTCAGCTCAGCGCCCGGTGCAACCCATGCGCTCCAGATCTTCTTGACCTCGGCGATACGCGCCTGAAGTCGGGCGTCGTCGCTGGCGATCTCGCGCGTGATTTCCACCGCCACCGTACCGTTGCTCTTCCAGCCGTTCAGCGTGCTGTCGTACGGCAGGATCATCCAGCTCTGGTCGCTGTTCTGGGTGCTGAAGACCATGCGCTCTTTGTTGACGGAGGTGATCAGCGCGTTTTCAGGATCGACCGCGTTGTTCAGCCCCATCACCGGGAAGCCGTGAATGTAGGTGACCGGAATCGCTTTCTGCGTCCCGTTACGGTTTTGCGTCACCACGGTGTGGCCGCTGAGCCAGCTGCCGTTACCGCAGCGGGTGGTGTCGGAGTCAGGAATAAACAGCGCCGGCGCGGAGGAACCGCCCTCCCAGAAGGTGCGCAGGTGGCAGCCGTCCTGAAGGGTAAACTCCTGCCATGGGGTACGGTCTGCCGCTACGGTGTGCGTCTCCGGATTCTGGTCAGGCGGCAGCAGCGCGCCCGGGGTGGTGGTTGCTGCCACCGCCGTTTCCTGCTGCTTCACCACCAGCGCCCAGTCCTGCGCTTTAGCCGCCGTGCCACGGGCAAGCGTCGTCCCCTGCGGATCGTTCAGCGTCCAGTTGAGGGTATTCAGCTTGCTGCACTGGTGCTCAAGCAGCGAGCCAAGGCGCGGCACAAAGTTTTCCAGCACCGAAACCTCTTTCTTACCGTTCGCCACGATGCGCAGCGCCACGTCCGACTTACACCAGCTTTGCGGCGTATTGTCTTTAATGTTGTCGATCCAGATATCCAGCTTCTGCGCAGGAGACTGCACGATGCGGAAGTTTTCAGCCTGTGCGGTGGTCGCCACCGTCAGAAGAGCCAAACCCGATAGCCAAAGTTTCATATCAATCCTTGTGTGTCTAATCAGTTCCGCAGGGAAGAAATTGTGCTGCGTCAGAGAGCGTATGCAGCAAAGTGGTGTCCTGAGGGTTGCCCATCCACACCGCCACGGCGGTGTAGTTATCCTGAGCATTGCCCTCCTGTTCGCCATTCTTTTGAATGATTTGGTTCATTAAGGTCAGCCACTCCTGTGGCGTATTGACCATGTGCAGCGACTGCTTCATCTGTTCTTCGCTGACCCCGTGCCAGAAACCGTCGGTGCAGAGTAAAAAAGCATCGCCGTCTTCTACCTGCACCACATCGCTGTAGCTCGCTTCCGGTCCGCCATTCTCAATACCCAGCGCCAGATACAGCAGGTTACTGTTGAGGTCATCGGTCTGATGTCCGGCATCCTTCATCTGCTGGACGAGGCTGTGATCGGTGGTGACGTGCCACAGCCAGCCGCGACGAAACAGGTACAGGCGGCTGTCACCGGCGTGCGCCCAGTAGGCCAGACGGTAATCCCTGTCGATAAACAGGCTGACCAGCGTGGTGCCCATCCGGCGATAGTCCTGCACCGCCTGCTGTTCGCTGAGGATGGTGCGGTTCGCCGTTTGGACGTAGTCACGAATATGCTGCGCATTCAGGTGCTTGTCGCCATCAAAGCGGGAAATAATGCTGTTGCGGGCCAGCTCAGCGGCCACCTCGCCGCCCGGCAGGCCCGCGATGCCGTCGCAGACGACAAAGCAGGCTGAACGTTCCCCGATGGTTTCTCCCGTCTGATCCTGGTTGCTGGCGCGCGTCCCCTGGCGGGAGAGAGAAGCCGTTGCGATATTCATTTTTCTTCGGATCCGCTTTGTGAGTCTTTGTACTGATTGACCTCCATGTCATAGGCATGGAGGAAGGCTTCGCCAAACAGAGTATGGAAGTCGTCCTCGATCTCGCCCGCCGTCTCGCCATAGCTGCGAACGAAATAATCCCACAGCGCGGCTTTACGGCTGCCCGGCAGCGCCAGGCGCGACGTCATCCCGTTCTGCTTCGCCTGCTCTTCCAGCTGTTCCGGGTTAAAGGATTGCAGCATAGCGGCGATAATGGCGCGGATACCGGAGATCATCCCCAGCTGGTGCGCCTGAAGATCGATCAGTGCATCACGCACCGATTTGGTCGGCGGCATAAAGCCCGGCATCGGCGTGCCGAACATCTGTATCAGGACCGTTTTACCGGTCGGCAGCAGCTTGAACGGGTTGTTGGCATCGTCGAGTACCATGGTCATATCGGCCTTCACCCCGCGCTTGAGGATGGAGCGCGACGAAAGCAGCGCCACGGTCCCCTGCGAGAACATGCCCAGGATCTGGCCCAGCTGACGCATGTTTTCGCGGTCAAACTGCGGCACTGGCTGCATTTCGCTCAGGCCCATGCCTTCCAGCAGCGCCTCCAGCAGTTCGCCCTGAAGCACCTCGCCCCGCTCGCCGGTCTGTGCGGCAGCAGCGGGGGATGCGGCGTTTTTAACCGGGTCGATGCGCAGGCGGCCCTTAGGCGCCTGGGCGTGACTGCGCGCCACGGCCTGCGGCGTTGGCATGGTGAAGCCGGCGTAATCGGGACGCGCGGGCTCTTCTTCTTCCGCGCGCGGCGCGTCCTGCGGTTCAGTCGGTTCCGGATCGAACAGCGGCGAACCGGCAAGCGCATCCTCTTCCGGTGCGGGCTGAGGTTCAGGCTTTGGCTCCGGCTTATCAGCCGCGATTTCATCCGGATGGGTCAACGGCGCGCCGCCCATCAGGCCGAGCGGGTCGTCGTGACGCGCGGCAGGCGCGCTGGCCGTCCCGCCAAACAGGGCTAACGGATCGAGTTCATCCGCGGCCTCTTCCTTTGGCTGGGCAGGTTTGCTTTCATCCGGCTGCACCAGCGTTGAAGGGGTGACATCGTCAAAGATGCTCTCCTGCTTGAACAACGCGTCATCGCTGAACAGCGAGTCCGGATCCACGTTTTTACGTTCAAGTGCCGGATCGGTGTCGTTGAACATCGCCAGCGGATCTTCGGCATTCCGCTCCGGAGCCGCGGGCTGGGAGAACGGGTCGTGGGACGCGGCGGGCTGTGGTTTCGCCCGGTTGCTGGAGATGCTGTCGGAGATGGAGAACTCCTGCATCAGGCTGTCCCAGATTTCCGACGGCACGGCCGTAGGTTCCGCTTTTCCGCGAGGCGCGGCGCTGGCCGGTTTCGGTTGCGGCGCCGCTGCCGGTGCGGGTGTTGCCGCTGGACGCGCCTGCTGCATGCTGGCCGCCATGCGGCTTACGGGCTGGGTATCGTGAATAAGTTCGCTGACTTCGATGCGATAATCATCAATACCGAGAATATCCCCATCCTGAAGCTCAACCTGACGCCCACGCTCCAGCGGAATATCATTCAATACCACGCGGGTGACGCTGCCACGGTTCGTGACACGACATTCGCCGCTGGCGTCGACGTGAACGATAGCCTGCAAACGCGAGATAGTGCGATCGTTGTCCGGCAGCACCAGATTGTTATCCGTACCGCGCCCAATGGTGCCGCCCGGGGCATAAAAATCACAGCTGCTTTGCGGCGGCTGATGACCGGGTTTCGTAGAAATAATCGTGAATCGCATGGCGTATTCCTGCTGGTATGATTAGCGCTCAAACGCTGCCGCTCTCGGGGATGAGAACGGCGGGGTTTGGGGGTTAATTCAGAAAGACATCATTTAAATTTCAGAATAGGATTACACATTATTAACGATGGAAAGTATTAACAGCAGTAAAAATATAATAGTGGCAATAATGATTTTTCTTCTGTACGACTTAACCCATGATAACTCAAAGGCAGACAAAATTTCATTGCACGACTGTGGCTCAAGCCAACGACACTCAGTGAGCCTCACACGCTTACCCTGTAAGATCCGTGATAAAATTGTGGTGAGAAAACCAAACCCCCAGAATCCAAGATTTTGCCAGGTTTGATAATCTTCTTTTTTGAGCAACTGTTGATTTGTGAATATCGAATATATTTCGTTAACCTGGCGATATTTTTTTCGATAGTCTATATAAAATGAAATGACCAGAATTATAAAAGCAGCAAAAAGACATATAATAACAGCAGAGTAAATATTATTAAAAATCACTTTATTCTCCGCTAAAAATTAAGTTATTGAGCTGTTCTCCTGCAAACCCACCGATTTGTGTTCCACCCGCAGCTCCGACTGCACCAACCACTAAACCACAGATGAGTGTTCCTGTCCCCGCTGTGGGTACACCTAATGCAAGACAAATGGGAGCCGCCAGGGATGAGCCTAATGCAGCACCAGCGACACCGCCTCCAAATTTGCTATATTCAGTCACTGCAACCCTGCTGCACTCATTTTCTCTTCCAGTGGTGCAGGCATTATAAACTTCGTTAGACGTGTTCACAAAAGAAAAACCTAAAGCAACCCATCCGCCTGCTTTCAGGTAAGAGGTGATTTTGGCAGTTCTGTCAATATATGTTGAGTAACCTGGGATTGCGCCAATCCCAACAGTACTCCATTCATGGACAATTGATTTCGTGGAAAGCCCTAATGCTCTCTTAAGATCCGCATAATCTTTAAACTTAAGCTGTTTTTTAGTTATTTTATTTAACAAGGGTTTCAATTGTGCGAAAAGCGCATTGCGCTCAGCATAAAACTGTTGGCCGAAAAGCGCACCTTGTGTTCTGTACTGATTTTGATAGGTAGCTTCAATTTTAATTAAAATATTTTCTATTTGCTTAAAATATGACTCACCAGCACCACTCACACCACCGACGATTGTATCGCCCCAGCCTGTTATGGCTTTTATATTATCATAATTATTTTTCAAAAATTCAGCAGTGGCCACGTCCAAAGTCGCAAGCGCGTTGGTTACCTTCTTTTTCGCAATGGCTAAACTATTAATCTGCTGTGTTTGATTATCGCTACGTGGATCAGCGACAATTAATATTTGTCCGGGCTTGAGCCACGCAGTGTCTTTATTCAATTGCATAAAATACTCGGATTTTTCATTGCGCACATTGCCAAATAGCTGTCTTGCCTGAAAATCCAGAGTGCCGGGTTGCTGAACAACACAGTAACCTGGAGCAACGTTTGACGGACTTGCCATGGAAATTCCTTGTATTCTTTTTAATTTTTAGCTTTTGCAGAAGGTTTATTTTTGCACACTGAGTTGGCGAATCGCATCGCTATGGGAAATTAGGCTGCACTTTAAAACCTCATAGTTTACCGGTGCTGTACCACCTAGCTTCTGTTTCAGTAAGGTGTTAATAACCTCGTCGGCCTTTTCGAAACTCTCGGCAGGCAGGTTACTGGCTTCCAGCCATGCTGCGGCGCTTGCCTTTGCATCATTTTTCAGCGTCGTACTATGCGCAATCTTTCCGATACAGCGATTTTGCACCCAGTTTTCAAAAATCTGTTGCTGAGAAAAGGTATTAACGTCCGGCAGAGTTTGTGCGAAGGTATATGAGGTATTCAACGCCAGCACGAAAGCGAGTAAATGTTTCATTTCAGGCTCCAGAGCGTAGCGCTGCCAGGAATAAACGAACCATTACCGGGAGAACCCAGAAAATGGCAATCATCGGAGCAAATATTCCCATTCCAGAGCGTGACATGTCCAGTGGCATCGCTCCAGCCATGACCGGTAAAGATGATAATGCCTTGCTTACCTGCAAATTGGCCTGGTGTTGGAGACGTCACCGTCAGATCTGCATTACCCAGTACATTTGGCAGAAAAGCAATCATATCCTTTACGCGATACATGTAACGTTTTTTATCACTCCCCGTAACCGTCGCATATCTGCTGTTGGCGGGAATTGGAACGCCACAATAATTTAAAACGTAGCTCATACGAATGGGGCATGCATTTTGAAAAATTCCGACTTCGATATTGTGCTGGACTTTTCCACCCAATAATTTACCCACCGTCTCGACGTTGACATTAACTTCTCTGAATCTGTTCCAGGCGGCACCAAAAGCAGGACGCATAAGTATTTTCCCTTTTAAAAAGCACAGGATAAAGTGAGCCCTTTCGGGCCCACTCCTGTTATGCTTCTTTGTTTTCTTTGATGTTCCAGCCAGCGCTGCTTTCAGCACCTTTACCACCGGCAGTGGTCTGCTCCCAGTACTGCTGTTTCACTTTCGCAGCCTGGAATGCATAGGTCACGCCAACGGTATCGCCGTTGTCTGCACCGGTGTACTGAACGGAAGTCACGAGAACGTCTTCCAGGGTGATGCGGGTGTATTCAACCTGCTGACCACCCGCTTTGCAGACGGACAGTTCAACTTTGGTCAGGTGCTTACCGCTTGCGCAGTGTTTAAGGATTGCTGTAGTGGATTTGTCGATCAGAGCGTTAACGTGCAGATCGTTAAAGTTAACCTTACCGGCACCACCGCCACCACCCACACTCATATTACCTGGCTGGGACGCGCCCCAGGAGAAGGAGGTAATGTCAGTCCAGCCGGTGTGGTTAGAATCTTTAGATTCGCCCGTAACACCCTCGACCTTCAGAAACATATCAATAGCCATAATATCTACTCTTCGTGGATGAACAATATTGCTTTCGAAAAAGCCCTTATATGGCAAACAGGAAAGCATGGGGCTGAATAAAACCGTCCATATTTTACCTCTGCCTCATATCAAACGACCCGTGTCATTTGACAGTCTTACATTCCCCCGAAATAACGGAATGAATGTGAAGTCTTTATTACCGTGCGTTATTGTGGAACCCGTTAAGGACAGCATTAACAATTTAGCCGTCTTTCTTGCCGGGTGGCGCTTTGCTTACCCGGCCTACATTGCGCAACGATATCAATAAATTGCACGTTTCATTGTAGGCCCGTGCAAGCGTAGCGCCGCCGGGCGAAACTCACAAAACGCACGTTGTCAGCAGGCTGACGCTTTTACGCGTCTTTCGTCTTCAGCGACGGAAGTTTAGATACCAGACGCAGGGAAACGGTCAGACCTTCCAGCTGGTAGTGCGGGCGCAGGAAGAACTTCGCGGCGTAGTAGCCCGGATTATCTTCGATTTCCTGCACCTGCACTTCCGCAGCCGCCAGCGGTTTACGGGACTTGGTCTCCTGTGAGGAGTTCGCCGGGTCGCCGTCGACGTAGTTCATTACCCAGTCGTTCAGCCAGCGCTCCATCTCTTCGCGCTCGCGGAAGGAGCCGATTTTGTCGCGCACGATGCACTTCAGGTAGTGGGCAAAGCGGCAGCAGGCAAACAGGTACGGCAGACGGGAGGCCAGACGCGCGTTCGCGGTGGCGTCCGGATCGTGGTACTCGGCCGGTTTTTGCAGGGACTGCGCCCCGATAAAGGCGGCAAAGTCGGAGTTTTTACGGTGCACCAGCGGCATAAAGCCGTTTTTCGCCAGCTCGGCTTCGCGACGGTCGCTGATGGCGATCTCGGTCGGACACTTCATGTCCACGCCGCCGTCATCGCTCGGGAAGGTATGGCACGGCAGGTTTTCCACCGCCCCGCCGGACTCCACGCCGCGAATCGAGGTACACCAGCCGTACTCTTTGAAGGAGCGGTTGATGTTGGCGGCCATCGCATAGGCCGCGTTCGCCCACGAGTAGCTGTTGTGGTTCGCGCCGTCGGTCTGCTCTTCAAAATCAAAGCTGTCCACCGGGTTGGTGCGAATGCCGTACGGCAGACGCGACAGGAAGCGCGGCATCACCAGCCCCAGATAGCGGGCATCTTCGGATTCACGCAGGGAACGCCAGGCGGCGTACTCGGTGTTCTGGAAGATCTTGGTCAGATCGCGCGGGTTAGCCAGCTCCTGCCAGGATTCCATCTGCATCACGCCCGGCGCAGTGCCGGTGATGAACGGACAGTGGGCGGCAGAGCCGATGCGCGCCATCTCGCCCAGCAGCTCAACGTCCTGCGGGCTGTGGTCGAAGTAGTAGTCCCCGACGATGCAGCCAAACGGCTCGCCGCCAAACTGGCCGTACTCCTGCTCGTAGATTTTTTTGAAAATCGGGCTCTGGTCCCAGCCCACGCCCTTGTAGCGCTTCAGGGTGCGGCCCAGCTCCTGCTTGGAGATGCTCATAAAGCGGATCTTCAGCATCTCGTCGGTTTCGGTGTTGTTGACCAGGTAGCTCAGGCCTCGCCAGGCGCTTTCCAGCTTCTGGAACTCATCGTGGTGAATGATCTGGTTCACCTGCTGCGAGAGCTGCTCGTCGATACCGGCAATCAGGTTCTGAATGGTGCGGTAGGTGTCGTTAGAGAAGGTGACGGTATTTTCCAGCGCCTGCTGCGCCAGGGTTTTTACCGCACTTTCCACGGCGGAGCGCGCCTGGTCGGTTTTCGGACGAAACTCTTTGTTCAGCAGCGCGCTGAACTCGTCCTGGCTGAACGCCTGACCCGCCTGCTGATCGTGTTGTTGAGTCTGGTTGCTCATCGATTATTCCTCGCTACCTTTCGCACTTTCGTCATTTTTTGGCATCTGGCTCAGGGATTTGAGCAGCGTCGGATCCTGAAGGATTTTTGCAATCAGCTCTTCCGCGCCGTTTTTGCCGTCCATGTAGGTCAGCAGGTTAGAGAGCTGGGTGCGCGCCTCCAGCAGCTTGTTCAGCGGCTCAACTTTGCGGGCCACCGCGTCCGGCAGGAAGTCATCCATGCTGTCGAAGGTCAGATCGACGTTGAGCTTACCTTCGCCGGTCAGGGTGTTATCTACCTGGAACGCCACGCGCGGCTTCAGCGCCTTCATACGTTCGTCGAAGTTATCGATGTCGATTTCCAGGAATTTACGCTCGTCGACGGCTGGCAGGTTTTCCACCGGCTTGCCAACCAGATCGGCCATAACGCCCATCACAAACGGCAGCTGAATTTTGCGTTCTGCACCGTAGATCTCTACGTCGTACTCGATCTGCACGCGGGGAGCACGGTTGCGTGCGATGAATTTCTGTCCACTGTTACTCATTGCCATGATGTTCTCCATCAAAGATGCGCGGTGAAGGTGAAACGGCAGACTCCATGCCTGTCGTCATAATGCCAGGACGCGTCATTCGCGGCGTCCAAAGATGTTTTCCAGTTGGTTAACGCCGTCCGGCGCCAGGTCGCGAATAATGTCCATAAAGTTGAGTTCAGACAGCCGCTGCACCCGTTCAATCATCAGCGGTGCGGGATGGCTTGGTTCGTACTGCGCAAAATACTGCTTCGCTTTTTCCAGCATCAGCTGCGCGTCGGCGCGGCTGGTCACCTGCACGCTGCGCCAGTCCGTCACCTGCTGGACGGGCTGGGCGGCCACCTGCTGTGGCTCGGCGTGCGGTTCAGCCTGCGCGTCACGGTTTGGCAGCAGCTTGCTGATATCGGTCACCTGACAGGCGCTGGAAACCAGCCCGACGGTTTTCAGCAGCTGTTCCATCTCCGGCACGCCGCTTTCGCCGAGATAGCCGGTAAGCAGTTCGCGGATAGCCAGCAGGCGCTCGTTGATCACGATAACCGCCGCGGTGCCGGGCTGGTCGCCGCGCGCCAGCTCGTCAATCAGCCTCGGGCGACCGCCGGGGTAGTCCGGGCATTCGGTTTTGCTGCCGTCGAGCAACGCCTGCGCGTCACGCAGCGAAATTTCATCGCCGTTTGAGCGCAGCAGCGAGGCGTTGCGCACCGCGACGGTCAGGTCGGATTTATCACTCAGTCCGGCAAGGGCGTTGATGCGGTAGAACGGATCGGTTTCGCCATACTCTTCCAGCAGCGGATAGAGCTGTTCCCAGTAGCGGGACAACGCTTCCTGCACCAGCAGCAGCCCGTCGGCGTAGCCTGCCAGTCCGCGGCGACGCGTCCAGGCATGGGTGAGCGCCAGCAGCACGCGAAGATCTTTGGTGCGGGTCAGCAGGCCGGTGGCGAGCTTTTCAACGGTGTTCCAGTCTGCGGGCTCTGCCGGGATGATGGTGTCGCCAAACTGCTGCTCGGCTTTGCCCTGGCTTGCCTGGTTCATCGCCTGGAAATCGGCGTCGTACTCCAGGTTTTCACCGCAGGGGTTGTCGGGGCTTATCGGCGCGAGAAATTCATCGATATTCATAAGGTCCCTGCTTATTCAAACATAGGCGGGTAAAGCCCGTGACGGCCCGGTCGGGCGCCGCCTGCCGGATCGAACAGCAGCGTAAAGAGCTGCCCGGTAAAGTTTCCGCTGTGCACGTGGGTGTAGAGCGGGTAGCCGTCGCAGCGGTTCGTCCACCAATAGCTGGTCTGGCGCAGCGGATCGAAACACTCCGCCGCCTGCGGCCAGCCCAGGGTGTTCTGACCATCGTCGTCATAGCCAATCACGTCGAGAATGTCGGAACGCTTTTGCGGCTCTACCGGCTGCGGCGCCGGGATGGTCATCAGCATGTCGTCCAGCTGGGAAGCAGAATAGCTGTTACGCACCGCGTGCAGCCCCAGACGCCCCAGCTGCTGGTACCAGCTTTCGGCCTGCCCGAGCAGCCGGGACGACCACTCAGCCGGGGTAAAGCTTAGCTGAATACAGACCGGATAGTGGCGGCCCACGCTGTCACGGCCCGGCAGCAGGCAGCCCATCTGAATCATCTGGCTGCCGAGCATCGGCGGGACGACAAAATTCCACACCGGGGCTTTAGAAAACGGGCGCTCGCCGCTGCGCTGCTCTTCCTGCTGCCAGGCCAGCAGGCCGACCTGGAACCAGTGCGACCACTGGCGTTGCAGGGTATCCGGAAAGCGACGCTGCAAAAAATCTCCGGCGCTGGGTAATTTGCCATACCAGCTGTAGCGGTTCATCGCAGGGGTATTCGTCATACGGCTGTCCTTGCGGTTATGGGCATGAGAAACGGGGAAGCTGGAACGGGTTGCGGATGCTGTTCGGCGCAAACTCCAGCGTGACCTGATGTCCGTCGACGTTGAAGGTGGCCTGACGGCTCAGGCTACCCGCGCCAGGGCTGGTGCGCGCCTTGTCGAAAAAGCGGTTGAGCGCCCATGAACCGTTGGTCACCAGCGTTGCGGTGCTGCCGTTTGCCAGACCGAGCTGCATACGCACCTGGTTCGTCCCGCCCGGCCCCGGCCAGTTCATGATTTGCACCGCCTGCGGACCGTGGCTGTAGCGCAGCAACTGACCGTCCACGTCCAGCGTGAGGTTCAGAATAGTGTTATCCATCCGCACGGTGCGCACCGTGACCTTAAAGGATGGCGTGGTCGCGCCGTTGGCAAAGAAGGCGTCGCGGATGGACTGCGCCTGCTGGAACGGACGCAGCAGCCCTTCGCTGCCCGGCAGCGTTTTGCCGTCGATACCCGGCATAAAACGCCAGTTCGCCTGGGTGGTGTCCACCTTGTTGGTCAGGTTGTCGCGAAAGAAGGTGTCCATCAGCCCGGTGCCCGGCGCGAACATGCGGGCAAGATCGTCCGGCGTCACTTCGGTGCTGGCGCTACGCACCAGCGGATAACGCCCGGCTATCGCCTGACGGCAGAACCCGCCCACTTCCACGTTGATACGCTTACGCACGTTTTCCAGATCGCGACGCTGGGTATCGCTGCTGGCGCCCACGGCCATATTGCTGAACATGGTTTGCAGCCCGCCCGGCAGACGGCCCGCGCTGGCTTGCAGGCGGCTGATGGCATCGCCGCCCGGCGCGGGCATACCGCTGTTTGCTGCATCCTGAACGGCAGTCAGGTAGCGATAAAGCTCGTCAACCTGCTTGAGAAAATCATCAAAGACGATGGTTTTGCCGCCCTTCTCCAGCGGCTGCGCCAGCTCAATCATCGGCGCATAGTGGTCGGTCACCAGTTGCTCGGGCGCCTGCGTTACGACCGCGCCCTGCGTTGGAGCGTTGTCACCGTTGCTGAACAACGCTTCCAGCGTACGGGTGGCGCGGTTGCTTTGCTCTTCCGCTTTCTGCGCATCCTCCGACGCAGGCGCAGTGCGCGACAGCGTCAGCACCTTGCTCAGGTTGAGCACCAGGCGGCGCAGCGGCGAGTTGGTGCCTGAAAGCAGGCGTGCGGTGTTGATGCGCTGGGAAAGATCGGCGCTGTTATTGAGCTGTATGTCCGCGAGAAAGCGATCCCAGTTGACGATGAAGTCGCGCATGTAGAGCTGACGCACGGCGTTGTCGATCTGCTGTTTATCTTCCTGAGCGGTGGTCGCCCCCAGAACCCAGGCATCATCTTCGTGCAGGGCGGTGGTCACGCTGTCGATCTGGTCGTTGAAACTTTTCCAGTAGCCGTCCGGCGTATAAAGCCCCGGCACGCCCTCACTCACCGGCTTGCCGCTTTTACGGGAAAACACCAGCTCGCTCTGCGGGCCACCGAGATCTG
Source organism: Enterobacter cloacae complex sp. P15RS (assembly GCF_014895905.1). Lineage (NCBI taxonomy): Bacteria > Pseudomonadati > Pseudomonadota > Gammaproteobacteria > Enterobacterales > Enterobacteriaceae > Enterobacter > Enterobacter cloacae complex sp. P15RS. The sequence continues at coordinate 27,804 of NZ_JADBQL010000027.1, forward strand.
AAAGCGAAACCGGCTTCAGGTTTTCATCATGCTCCAGCAGACGCTTCAGGCGTCCGTACACGCGGGTGGAGAGCGGCTGCTGGTTGATAAGCGCCCTCTCGCGGGCCACCAGATCCTCATCCTGGGCATACGGTGACGCCTGAATTTTCGGTTCCAGCAGCTGCGTCAGGTGCCACTCCAGCTCCTGAAGCTCCGCCTGCGTCACGTTCTGCGGCAGGTTGCGTTGCAGGTTGAGCATCACCCACGAGTGCAGGAATTTGCCGTCGTAATGCTTCGGCTGGTAAAGCATCTGATAGGCCTTCAGCGCCTCATAGCTGTACTCCACGTCGCTGCCGTTGTCGTTGCGCAGCCAGGTGGTTATGTGCATCGCCACGGCGGGCAGCAGCATCTGATCCAGCGCTTTCTGATACAGCGATTGCGAGGCATCGCTGACGTCATCTCCGCGATAAAGCCCCATGCGGCGTGAAACCGGCGGATCGTTAACGTCAAAGGCCTCGCTTTTCGGCAGATCCACCAGACTGTTAAGCAGCGGCAGAAGCGCAAACAGATCGCGCTGAGGCTGGTTTTGCAGCGCCTTGCTCTGCTGCTCGAGCCCCGGCACTTTTGCATCCACCTCTTCCAGATAGGCTTTATTTTTGGCGTAGCTGGTCAGCCACAGCCCGCCCAGGATCACCAGCAGGGCCAGCAGCGCCGCATAGCCAGACCACATCACGGCGCGGTTGCGCAGTTCCCACCAGCGGTTTTCGCCGGCGATGCCCGCCTCCTGGAAAATGACGTTTTGCAGCAGGTTCTTAATGAAGAAACTCTGACCTTTCGCCCCCGGGATCGGCGCTTCTTTACTCACCGAGTCCCAGCGGTCGCTTTCGCCCCCTTCCGGCAGCGAGAGCGCGCGGTTCAGCTCGCCCATCACGCGGTCAAACGGCATGCCTTCCTGGGTGCCGCTGGCGAAGTAGATACCGCGCGGTGAAAATTCGGTTTCGAAATTTGAGCGGGCAAAGACCGTGCTCAGATAGTCCGCCAGCAGCGGGCGCAGCGCGGCGAACTCCTGCGGGAAGAGATAAGCTTCCGCACGGGCTTTTGCATCGTGCTCTTTCAGCATGGTTTCCGGCAGGCCGGCATCCAGACGCTGTTGCAGCAGAGAAAACTCCTGCTGGAAGTTGCCCATCAGGTCGTAATCGGCGTGTTTGGTCTGCTCCCACGGCAGGGTAAAGCCCCAGATCTGATCGCGCTGGGCTTTGTCGTAATCCGCAAACCAGGCGCGGAAGCCTTTAAGCAGGTCCGCCTTGGTGACCATCACGTACACCGGGAAGCGAATGCCCAGCTGTTCGTGCAGCTCGGAGAGACGCTGGCGCAGGTTCACCGCCTGCTGGCGGGAGGCCTCCGCGGACTGCGAAAGCAGGTCGGAAATGCTGATGGTGATAATCACGCCGTTGATGGGCTGGCGGCGGCGGTATTTACGCAGCAGGTTGATAAATTCCAGCCACTCGCCGGCGTCCTGAACCTGCTCGCTCTCCTGAGTGGTGTAACGCCCCGCAGTATCCAGCAGCACCGCCTCATTGGTGAACCACCAGTCGCAGTTGCGCGTGCCGCCAATACCGCGCAGCGCGGTTTTACCGAAGCGGTCCGCCAGCGGGAATTGCAGCCCGGAGTTGGCCAGCGCGGTGGTTTTACCGGAACCCGGTGCGCCAATAATGACGTACCACGGCAGTTGATAGAGGTACTGGGTGCTGAAGCGCTGCGTCCACTGCGCGCCGTGCCCCGCTTTGCTGAAGTGGGCTTTTTTCAGCATCTGGGCGGCTTCGTCGAAACGTCCGGCAAGGATCTGCTCCTCGCTGTTCAGACGTTTCTGCGGATCGGCCGCTTCCGGGCTGGTGGTGTTTTCGTTGAGCTTGTCCATCAGCTTGCGGTTCAGCCAGGCGTTATACAACCGGGGCAGAATGTGGCTCTGGGCCCAAATCAGGTAGACCACCGCAATGCTGATGACGCGGTTCTGCTCGGATTCAAGAGGCCGGGTATCCACGATGGACAACAGCGGGCCAATCATCCAGATCACCGCCGCGAGCGCCGTTACGCCCAGGAAGCTCCACAGAATGCGATTGGTCAGTATAGAAAGTAGAGTAGTCAGCATCCTTAGTTTCCTTGCGGCAATCCGTTCAGCTCGGCCTGGGTATTGCCAGGCGACACCAGCAGCGTAATTTCCACGCGGCGGTTACGGGCGCGATTCTCAGGCGTCGTGTTAGGCGCTACCGGGTTGATTTCGCCCCGCCCTTCGGCTTTGACGCGCTCAGGCTGGGACAGGCTGCCCTGTAGCTGTTTTTGCACCGAGCGGGCGCGCTCAAGCGAGAGTTCATAGTTGGAGGCGAAGCGGGCGCTGCGGATCGGCACGTTGTCGCTGTACCCCACCACCAGAATTTTGCCGCTGACGTTATTCATCGCCTGGGCGATGCGGTCAATAACCGGCTCATAGCGATCGCGCACCACGGTTGAGGCCGAGGCAAACAGTCCGTCCCCTTTCAGGATCACCACGCTGCGATCCGCCTCATCCTTCACGGCCACCAGACCGGCCTCAATTTCAGGCTTCAGGAAACCGCGCAGGTTCAGCACCGCCGGCATCTGACGCACAGGCTGCTGGATAGTGGTTTCCGGCAGCTGGGACTGGTAAATCTTCGCCAGCACCGGGCTGGTGTTATCGCCCAGGCGCCAGTTGAGGACGATATAGAACAGGCAGGCGATAAAGCCCACCAGCGCCACGCACGCCCAGAGAGGAATCATTGGCCGCCAGAGCTTGCGCAGCACGGGGCGATCTTCCGGATGCGGGGAGAGTGGCGGCGGGTAGCTGCCGCGCACGCCGCGGATCATTTGCCACAGACGCTGTTTGATGGTTTCCAGCTGGGTGCGGCCATTGTCCAGCACGCGGTAGCGCCCTTCAAAGCCGAGCAGCAGACAGTAGTTGATCATCTCCAGCAGCAGAATGTGTTCACGCGGATTCTGAGACAGACGCGCCAGCAGCTGGAAAAACTTCTCGCCGCCCCAGGTTTCGTTATGAAACGTCACCAGCAGGCCGTTGCTTGACCAGACGCCGCTGCTTCCCCAGGGGGTCAGGGCGGCGGCTTCGTCCAGCGCCGTGCAGAGGCAGTAGCGCGCGCCGACAATCACTTCATACGGTAAGCCCGCCTGCTGGCACCGCACTTCGAATCGGCGAATTTCGTCGATCAGGCGCTGGCGCAGCCCGACCTGATCGTCGTGGGAAACCGAATGACGGATTTGCGGAATCGCATTGAGCAGCGGATTGGCGGCCGCCACCAGCTGATTATTCCCACTGGCTCCGGTAAACACGGCATCGCTGCCGGTATCCTGTCGTTCCTGCATATTAAGCGCTCGCTTTATTTTTCTGTCGGGCTACGGATGGCCCAGAACTCCATATCGAGACCCGGGAATTCCCCTGCGAGATGCAGCGCGAATGCCCCGGACTTGTCCATCTCGTGCCACAGCTCGCTGCCCCTCTCGAGCTCGAAATAGCTGTAGCCCGCATGCCACGGGATCTGCGGCGGTGCGACGGGCATGGCCCGCAGCATGATGCCCGGCAGCTGAAGCTGAACCAGATCGCGAATTTTTGAGACTGGCGCAACCTTCATCTGGGCAGGAAAATGGGTTTGCAGGTGTTCGCCCGGGACGTTGGCTTTTACCGCCAGCACGAAGCCAAACTCGCGGACCATGCTGGTCTCCGGCACGGTGGCGATGTTCAGTCCGTGAGAGCGTTCGTGCAGCGGCAGCTGAATGGCGTGGTCTTCCATGACCAGCGACAGCCCCTGACGCAGCATCAGCATCAGTTTGCTGAAGCAAGCGGCGAGATCGTCATGGTCGTATACCGGCAGAATGCTCTCTGCGGTACGCTGCGGCGTCCAGGTGGCGAGTTCCGTGGCAAACGGCAGCCAGCTGCGCCAGAGCGCTTCCGGGTGAAGCAGCGGCAGCGTTTTTAAATGCGAGACGTCGCCCAGGTGGCGGTTGATCAGCGAGAGAAGTGTGAACTCGACCATCTCGGACGTATTGAAACGCCCCGGCTGGCGCAGACGGCCACCAATCTGCTGGCTACGCTGTACCAGCAAGCCGTGAAGATCGTTGATCATGCCGTACAGTTGCGGGCTGTTATTGGCGTTCAGCATGGGCGGGATGTAACTGTTATCCAGCCGCACGTGGTTGTCGTTGCGCTTTTCAGTGACGAACGCCACGCCGATGGCGGTCCACTCTGCCGTCAGATCTTTCTCCAGCATCAGGGTCAGACGCAGGCGGCCAAACTGTACCGTGGCCTCCCCGACCGACATGGCGTTATCGTCTTCCACCTCTTGCTCAAAGGTAATAAAACGCGCCAGAGAAGCGTGCTCTTCGCTGAAAATCACCTCTTCACGGCCACCGCGACGAACCGGCAGCGCAAGCACCACTTTTTCATTGGTGAGGTTATCGGGGATTTTTAGCGGGGCCGGACCGTTGCGATCGCTGCGAATCTGGAAAAACGTGCCGTCAGGCAGCAAACCGCTACAGTAGCTCAGGGCAATGCAGCCCTGGCGAAGCATCGCTTCGTCCAGCTCAAGGTCGAGAAAGCCCCAGAGGTACGATCGCTGCAATGCTCCCCATTCACGAACGTGGTTGAGGAGGTAACGTTCTGTCCGCTGAAAATGGTGGGGACGCAGGAACATGCCCTCTGTCCAGACGACCTTTTCTGCTTTCGTCATGATGATCTCTTTCCTGTTATGAAGGGCGTTACTGGCTGATGACCCGGATACCGTTTACGTCAAGGAAGACGCTGGCCTGGAGTTCATCTGCGGACCATTTCCAGAACTGGTAAATCGCGTTTTCGCCGGGAACAGGCAAAGGGAGTGAGACACGCCATTTTTTGCCGTCCAGCGCCTGGTATTCCGCCATCACGCCGATATAGCGCGCGTCCGGCGAGCTTTGACCGCTCAGGGTTTTCGAAAGCTGGCCCGGCATCAGGAAGAACACATCGCTGTTCAGCAGATTCGCGCCAAGCGTGGCTGACGCGTTGTTCTGTAAGGAGTAGAAGTCGCTGGACATGAAATCCGCATCGGATTTCAGCAGCATCACTCTGACCTTAAGCGGCGCAGAATCATTGATTTGAGGATGAGCCTGAAACTGTAGATTGTAGCGGGAGGGGTCGCTGTGTGAAGACGACGTACAACCACCGATCAGCGCGAAAATCAACGCAAAAAATGGGAACCACATCCGATGAAAATTTTTATTATTCATAAAAATATGCTCGTGAAACCCGTTTAGTTCAGGATCCAGGTACCGTTCGCGCTGTCTTTGCAGGCTTTGCTGTTGCCATCGACATCGACGCAGGTGGTTTTCTTGCGCACTTTTTGGCGCTGCGCCTGTTTACGCACGGTGGCTTCGTACTGGTCAGCCTTGATCACGGCACGCATCGGCACATAACCAATCAGCTGTTCACTCCCTTCATCGGCCAGCGCCATCCAGAAATGTTCAACCTGCCCCAGCACAACGTAAGTTTTGCCGGTCTCAAGCGTGCGGATCACCTTTCCGCCGTAGTCAGGGCGGCTCATCAGGGATGCCGGGTACATGGCACGATACGGTTCATTCACCTGAGTGAACTCCGCCGGCGGGGTAACAGCGTGACGGTGTGTCAGCGTGACGCCATTAACCTGGCTCGTCACGATCGTATCATCGGTGATCGCTGGTTTCTGCGGCGCCTTACAGCCCGCCACCGCCATAACAAACAGAAGTGATAACAATACGCGCAGTTTCATATGCTTTTCCGTAGCGATATTTAGAGGATGAAGAGAGGGGATAAAATTTGACTTAGGTGCTATTGTTAAAATAGTCAGGATATTTTCAGCATGTAACTATTTTAGGGCATAGCTACCGCACGAGCCCTACAGAAATAGGCCCAGCGTGTTCCTGACATATTTTGACAAACGGTAGACAAGTTTACATGAGCTTGCCATCAATTCAATATTTCCCGCCTGCTTAATGGCGTTTAACGATCCGCCCAATGCATTATAGGATTAATCTCATTAAAAATGCGCACTTAGCTTAAATCTGCTTTTTCTTAGTCAGAGAATGCGTATATCTAGTTGAAAATTAATAATTAAATACCCAAAAGAGAACCACTATCATTAACGTAAGCCACCTATTATCGCCACTACCATAATTAGTAGAATTTCATTTTTTCTGTGCGCTGTGGGATATATTTAGGATATTTACATTGTTGCATTTCAAAGATAAGTTTTATTCTTAACGAGTGCCCGCATTAACCAAGGCAGAGGGAAATAACGCCAGTATATTAATTTCGCGTGCCGAAATAACTTTTGAGAATTTAGCCTTCGGGGTTATTTTTTGTGCCTTGATAATTAAGTCCCGCTACATCTTTTTGTTCTTTTAATGTTCAACAGGAAGCATTTAACCCCACAATCAGGGGTATTGACGGTATACCTGTCGCTAAAAGTTTTACCATTGCTACATATTTTTTTTACTTCCTGCCAACATCCTCCTGGCCATTCATCCCGCCGCTTGACTTATTTTGTGATAAAGGTACTTTTCAGGACATGAAGAAGATCCTGATTATCGTTCCTGACGGCGGCATGCTGTTTGAAGCCGCCGGTATCGCCGACATTCTGATGCAGGCCAACCGGCTGCACCCGGACGGCCTTGCGCAGCCTCGCTACCGCATCATTATTGCCACCACCCAGCCTCATCTGGTGATCCACGGCCAGTCCGGTTTAAACCTGCTGGCGGACTATCGCCTGCCGGAGCTGGATCCGCGCGAGCCGCTGGACACTATCATCATTACCGGGCGCGGCATAAATGAGCAGGAGAGCACCGCCGTGGTGGACTGGCTGCACCTTGCCGCGCCGCATGCGCGACGCGTTGCCTCTGTTTGCGGCGGAGCGTTGCTGCTGGCACAGGCCGGACTGCTTGATGGGCGCCGGGCAACGACCCACTGGCGGCTGCTGGATACGCTGAAAACGCTCTATCCTGCGGTTAACGTTGAGGGTGGCCCGCTCTATGTTCAGGATGGACCCGTCTGGACGTCCGGCGGCGTCAGCTCCGGGTTTGACTTGACGCTGGCGCTGGTGGAAGACGATTACGGCTTCACCCTCGCCCGCAACGTGGCGCAGGATATGGTGATGTACCTGCGTCGGCCCGGCGGCCAGTTACAGTTCAGCCGCTATAATCTGGAGCAGTCCGGCGCGACCGGACCCGTAAGCGAGCTGCAAAGCTGGATCCTGCAAAACCTTACCGCAGATTTGTGCGTCGAAAAGCTGGCTGAACGGGTCGCGATGAGCCCGCGCAATTTTACCCGCGTGTTCACGCGTGACGTCGGTGTACCACCGGCCCGTTATGTCACTGAAGCGCGCCTGGCCGCCGCCCGCCAGCTTCTGGAGCAGACCCAGCATCCGCTTGAGGTCATTGCCGAAAAAAGCGGGTTTGGTTCCAGCATTAACCTGCGTCGGGTGTTTGAAAAGCAGCTTCATCTCACGCCGGGCGAATACCGCCAGCGCTTCCACTGCCGCAAAATGGCGTAATCTGATCCTTTTTTGTCATTTACGCCATCCGATCTGAGGCCTACAGTCACTTCAGACAACACAGATAAGGAGTGCATCATGGTTAAGGTCGGTATTAACGGTTTCGGCCGTATCGGACGTAATGTCCTGCGCGCGGCGCTGGGCAACCCGGATCTCCAGATTGTGGCCATAAACGATCTGACGGACAGCAAAACCCTCGCCCATCTGCTGAAATATGACTCTCTGCTCGGCACGCTGCCGGTGTCTGTTGAAGCGGCGGACGGCGCGCTACAGGTTGACGGGCAACGCATCACCGTATTCAGTGAACGCGACCCGGCAAATATTCCGTGGAAAAACGCCGGCGTTGAGGTGGTAATAGAAGCGACCGGGTTCTTTACCGAACGTGAAAAAGCGGCGGTGCATATCACGAGCGGCGGCGCAAAACGCGTCATTATTTCCGCGCCGGCTAAAAATGACGATCTCACGGTGGTGATGGGCGTGAACCACACGCTGTACGATCCGGCTCAGCATTTCGTGGTCAGTAACGGGAGCTGCACCACTAACGGGCTGGCACCGGCGGCGCAGGTGCTGCACCAGCAGTTCGGCATTGAGCACGGGCTGATGAACACCACCCATGCGTACACCAACAGCCAGGCGCTGCATGACCAGCCGGAAAAAGATCTGCGCGGCGCGCGCGCGGCAGCATTATCGATTGTGCCCTACTCCAGCGGCGCGGCAAAAGCGCTCGGGAAAGTGATCCCCGAGCTGGACGGCAAGCTTACCGGGTATTCCCTGCGCGTGCCGGTTCCGGTGGTGTCGATTGTCGATTTGACGGTAACGCTGAGCCGCAATGTGACCGCCGAAGAGGTGAATGACGCGTTCCGTCAGGCTGCCGCCAGCGGGCCGCTGAAAGGCATTCTGGGCTACAGCGATGAACCGCTGGTCTCCAGTGATTATCAGGGCGACCCGCGCTCATCCATTATCGACGGGCTATCAACGCTGGTGATTGGCGGGAATATGGTGAAGATCCTGTCGTGGTACGACAACGAATGGGGCTTCTCGAACCGTCTGGTGGATCTGGCGGTGCTGATGGATAAGAAAGGGTTGTAAGGCTTAAGCCGGGTGGCCTGAAGCTTACCCGGCTTGTCAGTCACCGTTTCATTTCGTTAATGCTCAAAGCCTCAGAATCGATCTGATCCCGGTGCTGTGAAAGCGCACCCGAATTGTCTGGTTATGCGAAAAATGGGATGTTCAACACGCTAAGTTAACGATATTCGTCTAAGGTTTTCAGGTAATTGACAACAGCGGTCACGCTGCTCAGTGAAGACAGGAGACGAACCGATGATAAGACCTCGCGCACGACGCCCCGCTTTTTTGCCCCTTGCGCTGGCAGGCGCACTACTCGGTGTTACCACATTTGGTTATGCTGAAGACCAGCCAACGAGCCAGCAACGCTCACCGGATATTCTCCTTGGCCCTCTCTTTAATGACGTACAGAGCGCCAAACTGTTCCCGGATCAGAAAACCTTCGCGGATGCCGTACCCAAAAGCGACCCGCTGATGATCCTGGCGGATTACCGGATGCAGCATACCCAGTCCGGTTTTGACCTGCGCCACTTCGTGGAGATGAACTTTATCCTGCCGAAGGAGGGTGAGAAATACGTTCCCCCGGAAGGTCAAAGCCTGCGCGAACACATCGACTGTCTGTGGCCTGTACTGACCCGCACCACAGACAAAGCGAACAAATGGGACTCCCTCCTGCCCCTGCCAAAACCCTATGTCGTGCCGGGAGGACGCTTCCGCGAAGTCTATTACTGGGACAGCTATTTCACCATGCTGGGGCTGGCCGAGAGCGGGCACTGGGACAAAATCAGCGACATGGTGGACAACTTCGCTTACGAGCTTGATACCTGGGGCCATATCCCTAACGGCAACCGCAGTTACTACCTGAGCCGCTCTCAGCCGCCGTTCTTCTCGCTGATGGTGGAACTGCTCGCCACGCATGACAGCGACGCGTTAAAGAAATACCGTCCGCAGATGGAGAAAGAGTATGCCTACTGGATGGAGGGGGCAGAGGGACTTCAGCCCGGCCAGGCGAACAAACGCGTGGTGAAGCTGGATGACGGCGCCCTTCTCAACCGCTACTGGGACGATCGGGACACGCCGCGACCTGAATCCTGGCTGGATGACGTGACGACCGCCAAAAACAACCCTAACCGTCCGGCCACGGAGATTTACCGCGATCTACGCTCTGCCGCCGCCTCGGGCTGGGATTTCAGCTCCCGCTGGATGGACGATCCGCAGAAGCTGGATACCATCCGCACCACCAGCATCGTGCCGGTGGATCTGAATGCGCTGATGTTTAAGATGGAGAAACTGCTGGCCCGCGCCAGCCAGGAAGACGGCGATAGCGCCAGCGCAAGCAAATACGACGCGCTGGCCTCCGCGCGCCAGAAAGCGATGGAAAGCCACCTGTGGAACGATAAAGAGGGCTGGTACGCGGATTACGATCTGAAAACGAAGAAAGTCCGTAATCAGCTTACGGCTGCGGCCCTCTTCCCGCTTTACGTGAAGGCCGCGTCACAGGAGCGCGCCGATAAGGTGGCCGCAGCCGCGTCGTCGCGCCTGTTGAAACCGGGCGGTATCTCTACCACCACCATCAACAGCGGGCAGCAGTGGGATGCGCCGAACGGCTGGGCGCCGTTGCAGTGGGTAGCGGTGGAAGGGTTACAAAACTACGGTCAGCAAAAAGTGGCGATGGACGTAACCTGGCGTTTCCTGAAAAACGTTCAGCATACCTACGATCGCGAGAAGAAGCTGGTTGAGAAGTATGACGTCTCTTCGACCGGTACCGGCGGTGGCGGCGGCGAGTATCCGTTGCAGGACGGTTTCGGCTGGAGTAACGGCGTGACGCTCAGGATGCTGGACATGGTCTGCCCGAAAGAGAAGCCGTGCGACAGCGTACCGGAGAATCAGCCTGCGGCGAACGATGATGTCGCGCCTGCAAAACAGGCGGCGCAGTAGCGCCCCTCACCCTAACCCTCTCCCCAAAGGGGCGAGGGGAAGGTCCGTGCAATAAAGTGGCCCGGTAGCGTGACCGGGCTTTTTTCAGAAGCTGTAGCTTGCCCCAACCTGGAACGTCCGGTCGCGGCCTATCCAGCAGTTGATCACGTCATAGCAGGTGAGCGTTTCTTTGTTCGTGACGTTCTGCGCGCTCGCCTTCAGCGTGAGTCCCTCCAGCGCTGGCGCCAGTTCGCCCATGCGGTAAGAAGCCGCCAGATCGTACTGCGTAGTCCCGCCCAGCTTGCCTGCGTCGTTAGCCGGCGAGATTTCCATCGGCCCGGTGTAGCGCGCGCCGGCCCCCAGCGTTACCCCTCTCAGCGGCGTGCTGTCAAAGGTGTAATCCCCCCAAAGGTTAAAGGCGTTCTCAGGGACCTGCGTTGGCCGTTTGCCCTGATATTTGTCATCTTCGGTGTTAATGGCGTGGGTGTAGGCGTAGTTGGCAATCAGCGTCAGGTTATCCGTTGGACGACTGATGGCTGAGATCTCCGCGCCCTTAGATTCCACTTCCCCGGTCTGGCGGTAGTTCAGGAAGCCCGGATCGCTGGTCACCACATTTTTCTGACGAATGTTAAACACCGAGGCGGTGAAGGTGGTTGCGTATTCCGCCAGCAAGTATTTCACCCCACCCTCCACCTGCTTACTGGTGGTGGGCTTAACGTCTTTCGCGGTCAGCGTACCCTGCGGCGATACCGGGGCGAACCCTTCCGAGTAGCTGATAAACGGCGAGAGCCCGTTATCGAAGGCATAAAGCGCGCCCAGTCGTTTGGTGAGGCGATCCTGCGATACCCAGGCTTTGTCACCGTTTTGCAGATAGTTGGTGGTGACCGAACGGTAGTCGTCATAGCGCAGGCTGGCCAGCAGGTTCAGCCCGCCGAACTCCACCTGATCCTGCACGTAATAGCCGTTCTGCTGATAGCTCAGCCGGTTTTTCTGCGCGGTAGAAAGCCCCAGCGCATTGCTTTCGATCTGCCCGCGATCCGGATTGCGCATATCAATACCCGGCGTGGACGAGGCGTAACGATAGTGGAAGTGAGAGTTCAGCTTCTGATAGTCAAAGCCCGCCAGCAGATGATGCTTCCAGTCTCCCAGCGCAACGGTGCGGGTGACCTGGTTATCAATGTTGAAGCTCTGCAAATCTTCATCCGTGGTGTAGGCGAAGCGGTTAAGCTGGTAGACCTCACTGCCCGTCCCGGTGGAATAGACGCTGCGCTGGTGGGTGTCCACATCAAAATAGCGCGCTTTCTGGTTAAAGCCCCAGCCGCTGTAAAACTCATGCTCAAAGCTGTAGCCCAGCATCCACTGGCGTTGCTTAAAGCCGCTCCACTCATCGCCGGCGTAATCACGACGATCGGCGTATTTCGAACGCAGATAGCTCAGCGGCATCGGGTCAGACGGCGTCAGGCTCGGCGTATTTTGCGCCAGCGCGTCAATGGTCAGGCGCGTTTTGCTGTCCGGCTGCCAGGTCACGGAGGGGGCAACCAGATAGTTTTCATAGCGCGTGGTATGCGCCTGTTCGTCACTTTCCGTCGCTTTGCCCAGCAGGCGATAGTGCCAGTCGCTGGTCGCGATCTGCCCCGTGGAGTCCAGATACCCCTCTTTCAGATTGCGGTTGCCGGTATTAAAGCCCAGCTCCGTTTTCGCCGCTTTCTGCGGCTTTTTACTCTGGATATTGACCAGCCCGCCCGGGGAGCCGCCGCCATAAAGCACGGATGATGGCCCTTTCAGGATATCGACGCTCTCAATCAACAGCGGATCGATTCGCGCTTTGGTGTTACCCGTGACGTTATAAGGAAGTTGCAGGCCGTTGTAGAACTCCTGCTCAACGTTGAACCCGCGAATTTTATATTCGCTCATATAAGAAGTGCTGCCGCGCACCTCCGTGGAAACACCCGGCGCATAGCGCAGGATCTCGTTTACCGAACCGGCATGCCGCTGCTCGATCTCTTTAGCGGCGATAGTGTTGATCACCTGCGGCGTTTTACTTTCCGCTACGGCTGATTTCGTGGCGCTGTTGGTCCAGCCGGGAAGCGCATCGCCCTGCTCTGTTCCTGTCACCACGATGGTGGGTTCTTCTGCGAAAGCCTGTGTCTGCAATGCCAGCGTAACGGCGCCTGCCAACGCGCATAACGCCAAACGTGAAGTATGCATAGTGTCGTCTTGTTATTAGATGATATTGGGAACGCCAATTATTATCATTTCCATTAGCAAAGCAATATGCGCGGAGAAAACAGATCGTTTGTCTTAAGTTTCATGCGAGCCTGCCGATAACCCAGAGACAGTCTGTCATCTATCGAGGAGCCATCTGGCGTGAGTAGCTACAGTGAGCAGTTCCTGAAACAAAATCCGCTGGCTGTATTAGGGGTGTTACGCGACCTGAAAAAAGGTGAGGTGCCGCTGCGCATCAACTGGACAACCCGTCAGTTTATCAGCAAGATCCTGGACGTGACGGCAGAGCACCTGATTGTGGATCTGGGTAGCCAGAGCGATGAAAACCGTGCCGCGCTACAGGCAGAAAATCTTTCGGTAATGGCCGAAACGCACGGAGCAAAAGTTGAGTTTGTGCTGCCTCGCCTCACCGCGATCGCCTACCAGGGTTTGCCAGCGTTTATCGCGCCGTTGCCTGAAAATCTCTGGTTCGTACAGCGCCGTGAGTTTTTTCGCATCAGCGCCCCGCTTCACCCGGCCTACTTCTGTAAGGCAAAAATGCCGGACAAAAAAGAGATCCGCTTTCGCCTGTTTGATTTATCGCTGGGCGGCATGGGCGCGTTGATGGATACGCCGAAGCCGGAAGGGCTGGTGGAAGGTATGCGTTTTAGCCAGATCGAGCTGGATATGGGCGGATGGGGACGCTTCTGGTTTGATGCTCAGCTGATTGCCATCAGCGAGCGCAAGGTGGTGGACGGCAAAAACGAGACCATTACGACGCCACGCCTGAGCTTTCGCTTCCTGAATGTCGGGCCAGGCGCCGAACGCGAACTCCAGCGCATCATCTTTTCACTGGAGCGTGAAGCGCGTGAACGCGCGAATAAAGTGCTCTGAAAGGCGTCGGGCAGCGTGCAGCCGCCCGACAAAGGGATTACATAGCGTCCATCGCTTTCTGTACTTTCCAGATATAGCGCGGCGCCTGTGCTGACGGATGGTTCTTCACAACGTGTTCGAAGAATTCATCTTTATCCATATCGTTAATCTCTTCTATCGCCTCTTTGCGATCGGAGGAGAAGGTTCTCAGCAGCGCGCCGGCCCCGTTAACGTACGACACCACCAGCGCGTATTGCATCACTTCCGGGTCCTCAATTCCCTTCAGAATGCCGTGCTCCAGAATGCTCAGGTAGGCGGTTCCCATAGAGATATTACGTTCCGGGTTTTTCAGCTCGCTGGTGGAGGGTTGTCCCTTCCAGCCCATATAGCGATAGACCTCCCTTCCCGCCGTCGAAGCTTTTAGCTGCATCAGCCCCACCGCATTCGATTTACTCACCAGCGTTGGGTTGCCGCCGGATTCCACCGCAATAATTGCCGTGATCAGACGCGGGCTCACGCCCCAGGCCTTCCCGGCTTGTTCGCTGATCGGCATCCACTGCATGGCCCGCTTCACCGGCACGTCAGGGTTCCAGGGGGGATTTTGATAATCATGTTTTGAACTACAGCCAGCGAGCAACACAATCAAAAAAGCAAACCATCTCAATTTCACGTCATCTATCCTTATAGCCGGTCATCGCGGTACGTCGCCCCTTGAAGCAGGCGGCGTTTAAGCGGCATGATATAGACAATTAGTTTCTCATTCAGCAAGGAATTGCCATGCCTCAGTTTCATCTCATCGCACCGTCGGGCTACTGCATCAACCAGGAAGCGGCACAGCGGGGCGTTCAGCGCCTGCTGGAAAGGGGCCATCAGGTAGAAAATCAGACAATTATCCCCCGCCGCATGCAGCGTTTTGCCGGTACGGAAGCGCAGAGACTGAGCGATATCAACAGCCTGGCGACGCTGGAAGGTGAAAACAACATTGTGCTGGCCGTGCGCGGCGGATATGGTGCGAGCCGGCTGCTGGAGAGTATCGACTGGGCCGGGCTGGCAGCACGCCAGCAGCAGGATCCGCTGCTGATCTGCGGCCACAGCGATTTCACGGCGATCCAGCTCGGCCTGCTGGCACTGCATAACGTCATTACCTTTAGCGGCCCGATGCTGGCCGGTAACTTTGGCGCGCCGGAGCTGGATGCTTTTACCGAGGAACATTTCTGGCGCGCCCTGCAAAACCCGACTTTTACCGTTGAGTGGCAAGGCAACGGACCGTACTGGGAATGTGAAGGACAGCTGTGGGGCGGAAACCTCGCGATGCTGGTGTCGCTAATTGGCACACCGTGGCTGCCGCAGATTGAGGACGGCATACTGGTGCTGGAAGATATCAACGAACACCCGTTCCGCGTCGAACGCATGCTGTTGCAGCTGTATCACGCCGGGATCCTGGATCGGCAGTCGGCCATTGTGCTGGGTAGTTTTAGCGGATCGGCCCCCAACGATTACGATGCGGGCTACTCCCTCGAGACGATGATTGATTTCATTCGTTCCCGGCTGGACGTTCCGGTGATTGCCGGGCTGGACTTCGGCCATGAGCAGCAAACCGTCACGCTGCCGCTGGGCGCCCGGGCGCGCCTGACGCACGATCATTCAGGCAGTCGGTTAACAATCAGCGGTCATCCGGTCTTAAAGGCATAAAAAAGCCGTTATTCCCCCTCAATAAAACGCTGTTACCGTTGTTAATATGTTAGGGTTTTAATAACAGCGTTCACATTGAGGTGGGAGTAAGACGACATTGGGTGCCACAGCGATAATCAGCCTTTTCATTCTCGGTTCCATCCTGGTAACCTTCAGCATTTTATTAAGTTCATTTTCATCGCGCCTTGGCATACCTATTCTTGTCATTTTCCTGGCTATCGGCATGCTGGCGGGAGTCGACGGGATCGGCGGTATCCCCTTCGATAACTACCCTTTCGCCTATATGGTGAGTAACCTCGCGCTGGCGGTCATCCTGCTGGACGGCGGCATGCGCACCCAGGCAAGTTCGTTTCGCGTGGCCTTAGGCCCGGCGCTGTCTCTGGCGACCGTCGGGGTGCTGATCACCTCGGGGCTGACCGGCATGATGGCGGCCTGGCTGTTTAACCTCGATATGATGGAAGGCCTGCTGATTGGCGCGATCGTCGGCTCGACCGATGCGGCAGCGGTTTTCTCTCTGCTCGGCGGCAAAGGGCTGAACGAACGCGTTGGCTCAACGCTTGAGATTGAATCCGGCAGTAACGATCCGATGGCGGTGTTCCTGACCATCACCCTGATTGAGATGATCCAGCAGCACGAAACCGGCCTGAGCTGGATGTTTGCCTGGCACATCCTCCAGCAGTTTGGCCTCGGCATTATCATTGGTCTTGGCGGCGGTTATCTCTTACAGCATACGATCAACCGTATTACGCTCCCCTCCGGCCTTTACCCGCTGCTCGCCCTGAGCGGCGGCATTCTGATTTTTGCCGTCACCACCGCGCTGGACGGCAGCGGTATTCTGGCGGTTTACCTCTGCGGGTTCCTGCTGGGCAACCGGCCGATTCGTAACCGTTATGCGATTTTGCAAAACTTCGACGGGCTGGCCTGGCTGGCGCAGATCGCCATGTTCCTGGTGCTGGGCCTGCTGGTGACGCCTTCCGACCTGCTGCCCATCGTCATACCGGCGCTGCTTTTATCGGCCTGGATGATTTTCATCGCCCGTCCGCTGTCGGTGTTTGCCGGCCTGCTGCCGTTCCGCGGGTTTAACCTGCGCGAGCGGGTGTTTATCAGTTGGGTGGGGCTGCGCGGCGCGGTGCCGATTATTCTGGCGGTATTCCCGATGATGGCCGGGCTGGATAACGCCCGCCTGTTCTTCAACGTCGCCTTTTTCGTAGTGCTGGTGTCGCTGCTGTTCCAGGGGACGTCCCTGGGCTGGGCGGCGAAAAAGGCCAAAGTGGTGGTGCCGCCCGTCGGCTGGCCAGTCTCCCGCGTAGGGCTGGATCTTCACCCTGAGAATCCGTGGGAACAGTTTGTCTATCAACTGAGCGCCGATAAGTGGTGCGTGGGCGCTTCCCTGCGCGATCTGCACATGCCGGCTGAAACGCGCATTGCCGCTCTGTTCAGGGACAACGCCCTGCTCCACCCGACCGGCAGCACGCGGCTGCATGAGAACGATATCCTCTGCGTGATTGGCCGCGAGCGCGACCTGCCTGCCCTCGGCAAGCTGTTCAGCCAGTCGCCGCCGGTGGCGCTGGATCAGCGTTTCTTTGGCGATTTTATTCTGGAAGCCAGCGCCCGCTTTGCGGACGTGGCGCTGATTTACGGCCTGGAAGATGGCCTTGAGAATCGCGATAACCAGCAAACGCTGGGCGAGATTATTCAGCGACTATTAGGCGCTGCGCCGGTTGTGGGTGACCAGGTGGAGTTTGCCGGGATGATCTGGACGGTGGCCGAAAAAGAAGATAACGCGGTGCGCAAAGTCGGCGTAAGGCCGATGGAGGAGGATGCGGAGTAGCTGTTTTTTGCCGGGTGGCGGCTTCGCCTTACCCGGCCTACAAAACCCGCGAACGTAGGCCAGGTAAGCGTTAGCGCCACCCGGCACACGAACACGTTACACCGTCACAACAGGCACTCTT
The DNA here is from genome assembly GCF_014895905.1 of Enterobacter cloacae complex sp. P15RS. Classification (NCBI taxonomy): domain Bacteria; kingdom Pseudomonadati; phylum Pseudomonadota; class Gammaproteobacteria; order Enterobacterales; family Enterobacteriaceae; genus Enterobacter; species Enterobacter cloacae complex sp. P15RS. The sequence goes on from NZ_JADBQL010000027.1 coordinate 45,067, forward strand.
GGAGCCAGCGCGCACATCAGTTCATACCCAACGGTGCCCGCCGCAGCGGCCACGTCGTCAATTTTGACCTCGTTGCCCCACAGCTCTACCGGCGAGCCGATACCCGCCTGGGGACACGGCGTTAAATCAATGGCCAGCATATCCATTGAAACGGTACCTACCGTGCCCGTGCGTACGCCATCGACCCAAACCGGCGTGCCGCTCGGGGCGATGCGCGGATAACCGTCCGCATAACCACCCGCCACAATACCAATACGCTGTTCGCCCGACGCCCGGAAGCGGCTGCCATAGCCCACCGTATCGCCCGCTTTCAGCGTCTGCACGCCAATGATTTCACTGCGCAGGGTCATCACCGGCTTCAGGCCGCTGTTGGCGATATCCTGCCACTGGCCGGAAGGGGACGCGCCGTACAGAACGATCCCCGGACGCACCCAGCTGTAGTGCGCCTCAGGATGCCAGAGCGTAGCCGCTGAGTTCGACAGCGAACGCGGGCAGTCCAGCCCTTCTGCCGCCTGTTCAATGCGTACCATGGCATCGGCAATGCCGTCCGGCTTTTCCGCATCGGCGAAGTGCGCCATCAGCGTCATCTCACCGACGTTTTTCAGCGCGCGCAGCTGCTGCCAGACGGTGTGAACCCGCTCGGGCTGGAAGCCCAGACGGTTCATGCCGCTGTTCACTTTGAGATAGATATCCAGCGGGGCGTGCAGCTTCGCGTCCTGAATGGCCTTGATCTGCCAGTTACTGTGCACGCTGGTCGTCAGTCGGTACTTGTCCAGCAGCGGCAGATCTTCCGCATGGAAGAACCCTTCCAGCAGCAGAATCGGCCCTTTCCAGCCGCGCTCGCGCAGCAGGATGGCCTCTTCCAGGTTGAGCAAAGCAAAACCGTCGGTGGCACCGAGCGCACTCCAGATACGATCGATACCATGACCGTAGGCGTTAGCCTTCACCACCGACCAGACACGAGAACCCGGCGCAGCACGGCGAACAATTTGCAGGTTATCCTTCAGCGCCTGCAAATCCAGCTGGGCCAGAATTGGACGGGACATGACAACTCCTTAATTATGCGCGCCGTGCAGGTGCTGGGGGCGCGAGGGGGTAAACCCTGATTGATAGCGTGCGGCGCTCAAATCGTCAAACGGTATAGCCGGGGTGCGACCGGAGATCAGGTCGCTTAGCAGCTGGCCCGAACCGCAGGCCATGGTCCAGCCAAGCGTACCGTGTCCGGTGTTAGTCCACAGATTTTTGTACGGCGTACGGCCAACAATCGGCGTGCCGTCTGGGGTCATCGGGCGCAGGCCCGTCCAGAACGTCGCCTGCTCAATAAAACCGCCGCGCGGGAAGAGATCCCCGACGACCATCTCCAGCGTTTCACGACGCGGTTTGAGCAGCTCGGTATTGAAGCCCACGATCTCCGCCATGCCGCCGACGCGAATCCGGTTATCGAAGCGGGTGATGGCGATTTTGTAGGTTTCATCAAGAATGGTAGAGACCGGCGCGCCGCTGTCCTCTTTCACCGGGATGGTCAGGGAGTAGCCTTTCAGCGGATAAACCGGGATATCCAGAATGCCTTTCAGCATCGCGGTAGAGTAGGAGCCAAACGCCATCACGTAGGCATCGGCTTTGATCACCTCTTCCCCACTCTTCACGCCGTAAATCTTCTCCCCTTCTGACAGCAGCTTGTCGACAGAGGTGTTGAAGCGGAACGTCACTCCCGCCTGCTCGCACATGCGCGCCAGACGCTGGGTGAACAGCTGGCAGTCGCCGGTTTCATCGTTCGGTAAACGCAGGCCGCCCGTGAGCTTGTGCGCTACCTCGGCAAGCGCCGGCTCCACCTGCGCCAGCTGGCTGGCTTCCAGCAGCTGATACGGTACGCCCGCATCTTCCAGCACGGCGATATCGCGGGTAGCGTTTTCATACTGTTGCTCGGTGCGGAAGAGCTGAAGCGTACCGCCCTGACGCCCTTCATATTCAATGCCCGTCGAGGCGCGCAGCGCCTTCAGGCAGTCGCGGCTGTATTCCGCCAGGCGCACCATCCGTCCTTTGTTTTCCATGTAGTGGCGGGTGTCACAGTTGCGCAGCATCTGCCACATCCACTTCAGCTGGAAGGGCGAACCGTCCAGGCTGATCGCCAGCGGCGCGTGTCGCTGGAACATCCATTTAATCGCCTTCAGCGGCACGCCGGGGGCCGCCCACGGGGCAGCATAGCCCGGGGAAATTTGCCCCGCATTCGCCGCACTGGTTTCCAGAGCCGGACCGGATTCGCGATCGATAACGGTAACCTCATGTCCTGCCTGACTTAAATACCAGGCGCTGGTTACGCCAACGACACCACTTCCCAGTATGACAACACGCATAGCCACTCCATTATGAGCAAAAGAACAATCATCTAATTACAGATTGATAACCTAGTTGAAAATATTATTCAACATATGACTTTTTTATGGTGACTTAACTCACATATCCCGCTGTATCAGGGGATAACGCTTATTTGGGATCTCCTGCTGCGCGTTATTTTTAACCAGTATAAAATTCTGTGGACGCCGCTTTTTTTGCCGTATCGAAAACGGGAAATCGCAAAGAAAAAATTTCTGCGCCCCGCGTATTTGAATGGGGTGATCTATGCTTGAAAGGAGGCTCTCCAGTCAGAGAGAGCGACCGACAACGAGGGCGCGCTAATGGCTACAATAGATTCCATGTCCAGGGACAGTACCCGTCTGAGCGATGGACCCGACTGGACCTTCGAGTTGCTGGATGTCTACCTGGCGGAGATCGACCGGGTTGCCAAACTCTATCGTCTGGATACCTACCCCCATCAGATTGAAGTCATCACCTCTGAACAGATGATGGACGCTTACTCCAGCGTCGGGATGCCGATTAACTATCCCCACTGGTCGTTTGGCAAAAAGTTCATTGAGACAGAGCGGCTGTATAAGCACGGGCAGCAGGGGCTGGCGTATGAAATCGTCATTAACTCTAACCCGTGTATCGCCTATCTGATGGAGGAGAACACCATTACCATGCAGGCGCTGGTGATGGCGCACGCCTGCTACGGTCATAACTCGTTCTTCAAAAATAACTATCTGTTCCGCAGCTGGACGGACGCCAGCTCCATCGTTGATTACCTCATCTTCGCCCGTAACTACATTACCGACTGCGAAGAGCGCTACGGCGTGGACGAAGTGGAGAAGCTGCTGGACTCCTGCCACGCGCTGATGAACTACGGCGTTGACCGCTATAAGCGCCCGCAGAAAATCTCGTTGCAGGAGGAGAAAGCCCGGCAGAAGAGCCGCGAGGAGTATCTGCAAAGCCAGGTGAATATGCTGTGGCGTACCCTGCCGAAACGTGAGGAGGAGAAAACCGTCGCCGAAGCGCGTCGCTATCCTTCCGAGCCACAGGAAAACCTGCTCTACTTTATGGAGAAAAACGCCCCGCTGCTGGAGCCGTGGCAGCGTGAGATCCTGCGCATCGTGCGCAAGGTGAGCCAGTATTTCTATCCGCAGAAGCAGACCCAGGTCATGAACGAAGGCTGGGCGACCTTCTGGCACTACACCATTCTGAACCACCTCTATGACGAGGGAAAAGTCTCTGAACGGTTTATGATGGAGTTCCTGCACAGCCACACCAACGTGGTGTTCCAGCCGGCGTACAACAGCCCTTGGTACAGCGGCATTAACCCGTACGCGCTCGGCTTTGCCATGTTCCAGGATATTAAGCGTATCTGCCAGTCGCCCACCGAAGAGGACAAATACTGGTTCCCGGATATTGCGGGCTCCGACTGGCTGGAAACGCTGCACTTCGCGATGCGTGATTTTAAGGATGAGAGCTTTATCAGCCAGTTCATGTCGCCGAAGATCATGCGTGATTTCCGCTTCTTCACGGTACTGGATGATGACCGCAACAACTACCTGGAGATCTCGGCGATCCATAACGAGGAAGGCTATCGGGAGATCCGCTCGCGTCTGTCGTCCCAGTACAACCTGAGCAACCTTGAACCGAACATTCAGGTGTGGAACGTGGATCTGCGCGGCGACCGCTCTCTGACGCTGCGCTATATCCCGCACAACCGCGCGCCGCTGGATAAAGGGCGTAAGGAAGTGCTGAAGCACGTGCATCGCCTGTGGGGGTTTGACGTATTGCTGGAGCAGCAGAACGAAGACGGCAGCGTGGAACTGCTGGACCGGTGTCCGGCGCGGATGAATACGCTGTAGTGGGGTTTTTTGCCCGGTGGCGCTGCTGTATGACCGGATACATAGGTGACAGATCAGGCCGGGAACATAGGTAACACA
>NZ_JADBQL010000028.1:0-84849 GCF_014895905.1 Enterobacter cloacae complex sp. P15RS
ATCCTGCACGACCCACCAATTTTAATGTCTTACTCAGATGTTAAACGTGAAGGATAACGTTGCTTTAGCAACGGCCCGAAGGGCGAGGCGAAGCCGAGTCATCCTGCACGACCCACCAATGTAAAAAGGCGCCCTAAAGGCGCCTTTTTGCTATCTGTCGTTCCCCAGTGCTTTGTAGGTCGGGTAAGGCGAAGCCGCCACCCGACAAATGCTGCCGGCATCAATTCCCGATGACATTCCACCTAATATTCGCTATCTTGTTTAGTATATAAAACACCAGTGCCGTCATTTTTGCTATCTTCCGCAAAACAAAGGCAATATTGTTAAGCCAGTAAAACGAGAAGCCATAATGAGTGTGATGTTTGATCCCGAAGCCGCAATTTATCCCTTCCCGCCGAAGCCAGCGCCGCTAAGCCGGGATGAGAAGCAGTTCTATCGTGAGAAAATTAAGCGCCTTCTTAAAGCGCGTGATGCGGTGATGGTGGCGCATTACTACACTGACCCGGAAATTCAGCAGCTGGCAGAAGAGACGGGCGGCTGTATCTCAGACTCGCTGGAGATGGCGCGTTTCGGCGCGAAACATCCTGCCTCTACGCTTCTCGTTGCGGGCGTTCGTTTTATGGGTGAAACGGCAAAAATCCTCAGCCCGGAAAAAACGATTCTGATGCCGACGCTGAATGCCGAATGCTCCCTCGATCTCGGCTGCCCGATTGATGAGTTCACCGCCTTCTGTGATGCTCACCCTGACCGTACCGTCGTGGTCTACGCTAACACCTCCGCTGCCGTCAAAGCCCGGGCAGACTGGGTAGTGACGTCCAGTATCGCCGTTGAGCTGATTGAACATCTGGACAGCATGGGTGAAAAAATCATCTGGGCGCCCGATCGCCATCTGGGAAACTACGTGCAAAAACAGACCGGTGGGGATGTGCTGTGCTGGCAGGGTGCCTGTATCGTCCACGATGAGTTCAAGACCCAGGCGCTGACCCGGATGAAAGGCTTATATCCGCAGGCCGCGATTCTGGTGCACCCGGAATCCCCGCAGTCGATCGTCGAGATGGCGGACGCCGTCGGCTCAACCAGCCAGTTAATTAACGCGGCAAAAACGCTGCCACACAAGCAGCTCATCGTGGCGACCGATCGCGGTATTTTCTACAAAATGCAGCAGGCCGTGCCGGAAAAAGAGCTGCTTGAAGCGCCAACCGCCGGAGAAGGGGCGACCTGCCGTAGCTGCGCGCACTGCCCGTGGATGGCGATGAATGGCCTCAAAGCCATTGCGGAGGGGCTGGAGAACGGTGGCGCTGCGCATGAGATCCACGTGGATGCTGCCCTGCGTGAAGGCGCGTTAATTCCGCTTAATCGCATGCTGGATTTTGCGGCTACACTACGTACTTAACTTATTACGCCCCGGAGAAAAAATGGATTTTTTTAGTACACAGAACATCCTGGTTCACATCCCCATCGGTGCGGGCGGCTATGACCTGTCGTGGATTGAAGCGGTAGGTACGCTGGCCGGTTTACTCTGTATCTGGCTGGCTAGCCTTGAGAAGATCAGCAACTATGCGTTCGGGCTGATTAACGTTACGCTGTTTGCGATCATCTTCTTTCAGATCCAGCTCTACGCCAGCCTGCTTCTACAGCTGTTCTTCTTCGCGGCCAACATCTACGGCTGGTATGCCTGGTCGCGGCAAAACAGCCAGCAGGAGGCGGAGCTGCAAATCCGCTGGCTGCCGTTGCCAAAAGCCCTCGCCTGGCTCGCGGCCTGCGTGGTGGCTATCGGCCTGATGACCGTCTTTATCGATCCGGTATTTGCCTTCCTGACGCGCGTGGCGGTCGCGGTGATGTCGGGGCTGGGATTGAACGTCACCCTGCCAGAACTTCAGCCGGACGCCTTCCCGTTCTGGGATTCCTGCATGATGGTGCTGTCGATTGCGGCGATGATCCTGATGACGCGTAAATACGTTGAGAACTGGCTGTTGTGGGTGGTGATTAACGTGATTAGCGTGGTGATTTTTGCCCTTCAGGGCGTTTATGCCATGTCGCTGGAGTACATGCTGCTGACCTTCATTGCTCTCAACGGCAGCCGCATGTGGATTAACAGCGCGCGTGAGCGTGGCTCTCGCGCGCTTTCCCGTTAATGGTGATGTGCGTGTGAGTGGCCGGACTGCGCCTCGTTAAGGTGGCAGTCTGGCCCGCTGCAAGGCTGGTACTCCATCTGGATAGTGGAGTGCGCGATCTCATAGTGATGCTCAAGGAAATGCTGAATACGTTCAAGGAGCGCGTCGTGATCGTGGGGCGGAACAACCTGAACGTGCAGCGTCATAAGCGGTTTTTCGCCAACCAGCCAGACGTGAACGTGATGAACGTTACGAACCTCAGGAATGGAGCGACTCAGGTTGCGCTTCAGTTCGCCAATATCCAGTGACGTGGGCGCGCCTTCGAGCAGCTCATTTACACTCTCCTTCAACAGCCGCCAGGCACTGCGCAGTACCAGGCACGATACCAGCACGGAAAGAATCGGGTCGATAGGGGTCCAGCCCGTGCCCATAATGATCAGCGCGGCCACAATCGCACCAACAGAACCCAGCAAATCACCGAGCACGTGAAGCGCCGCGGCCCGCACGTTCAGATTTTTTTCGCTGCTGCCGCGGTGCAATATCCAGAACGCCAGAATATTGGCAACCAGGCCGGCAATGGCAATCACCATCATCGTTGTCCCGGCTACCGGTTGAGGATGCCGAAAGCGCTGAAAAGCTTCCCAGACGATGAGTATGGTAATCACCACTAAGGCAATCGCATTCACAAAGGCGGCAAGCGTGGTCAGCCTGAGCCAGCCAAACGTATGGCGAGCATTGGGCGGGCGACGGGCAAACTGCACGGCCAGCAGCGCGAAGAGCAGCGCCGCGGCATCGGTAAGCATGTGTCCGGCATCGGCCAGCAGCGCCAGCGAGCCGGAAATAAGACCACCGATGACCTCAATAACCATAAACGTGGCGGTGACCGCAAATGCCAGCAGAAGCCGTTTGGCGTTTTCATCGCCGGAAGAGGGAGAATGGGAGTGGGAATGCGCCATGATATCTTTCCTGATTTATTATTATTTTTAGTGTAGCGTTTTTAAGTGCTTAAATAAAAAAGGAGAGCATGCGCTCTCCTTATTTCTTCTTAGACAGGCTTACTGGGTGGTGCCGTCCGTTTTGGTATTGGCATCGCTACCCACTTTGTCATTGGGGTCCGGACATTTACCGTCTTTACACATCGAGTTTTTATGAACCTCATCGTTGGTCATGCCGTCGTGGTTCATGGTGCCGGTATTCGTACCGCCGGTGTTAGTATTGCCCGTGTTGATATTGCTGTTATCAACATTATTTGGCGCAATATTCTGTTTTGCATCCGGCGCAACCTGGCCTGCTTCGGCAGCAGCATTCGCGTCACCGTTGCTGCCGGATGAACCTGCATCGGCTGCCAGCACGCTGCCGCTTGCCAGGGTAAGGGTTGCCGTCAGGAAAAGCGTAGTCAGTTTCGTCATTTTCATCATGGTGCTCCTGTTCTTATCGTTACGCTGGATAACATTCTCCAACAGTGCATCTTGTTCAGTGGCGAAAGATCCCGGATTTCTGCGCGAGGGCAGAATGGAATCGCGTATAAATATTTAAATTCAGCTGTTACAAGTAAAAAGTTTAGGCCAGATCTCATTTTTCGCTATTTTGTGGTGAATTTTAGGCGAATTCCAGGAATTATCTGCGTGAAGTGTAAAAGCCCGTTTACACTTCAAGGCCGACAAGTTAGATTGAAAGCATTGCTTTCATTACTAAAGATATGGCAGAGCCGGAAAGAAGATGAATTATCAGAACGACGATTTACGTATTAAAGAGATCAATGAGTTATTACCTCCCGTAGCGCTCCTTGAAAAATTCCCCGCCACTGAAAATGCCGCCAACACGGTGTCTCATGCCCGCAAGGCGATCCACAAGATCCTCAAAGGTAGCGACGATCGTCTTCTGGTGGTGATCGGGCCGTGCTCTATTCACGATCCTGCTGCGGCCAAAGAGTATGCGTCACGACTGCTCACCCTGCGTGAAGAGCTGAAGGACGAACTGGAAATCGTGATGCGCGTCTATTTCGAAAAACCGCGTACCACCGTGGGCTGGAAAGGGCTGATTAACGATCCGCACATGGACAACAGCTTCCAGATCAACGATGGTCTGCGCATTGCGCGTAAGCTGCTGCTGGAAATTAACGACAGCGGGCTGCCGGCGGCGGGAGAATTCCTGGATATGATCACGCCGCAGTATCTGGCTGACCTGATGAGCTGGGGCGCCATCGGCGCGCGCACCACGGAATCTCAGGTTCACCGCGAGCTGGCGTCTGGCCTCTCATGCCCGGTGGGCTTCAAAAACGGCACGGATGGCACCATCAAGGTCGCGATTGATGCCATCAATGCGGCTGGCGCGCCGCACTGCTTCCTGTCGGTGACCAAGTGGGGCCACTCGGCGATTGTGAATACCAGCGGTAACGGCGACTGCCATATCATTCTGCGCGGCGGTAAAGAGCCTAACTACAGCGCAAAACACGTGGCGGAAGTGAAGGCGGGTCTGGAGAAAGCGGGACTGGCGCCGCAGGTGATGATCGATTTCAGCCATGCGAACTCCAGCAAACAGTTCAAAAAGCAGATGGAAGTCGGGGCGGATGTTTGTCAGCAAATCGCCAACGGTGAACGCGCGGTGATTGGGGTGATGATCGAGAGCCATCTGGTGGAAGGCAACCAGAATCTTGAGGGCAGCGAACCGCTGGTCTACGGTAAGAGCGTGACGGATGCCTGCATTGGCTGGGAAGATACCGATGCGATCCTGCGACAGCTGGCGGATGCGGTAAAAGCGCGTCGCGGCTGAGTCTGTCGCGGGCAATAAAAAAGCGTGGATGGCTCCACGCTTTTTTTATGTCCGGCGAAAATTACTTCGCTTTACCCTGGTTCGCCACTGCCGCCGCTTTTGCAGCGATTTCGTCGGCGTTACCCAGATAGTAATGTTTAACAGGTTTGAAGTTCTCGTCGAACTCGTACACCAGCGGTACGCCGGTAGGGATGTTCAGCTCGAGGATCTCATCTTCACCCATGTTGTCCAGGTATTTCACCAGCGCGCGCAGGGAGTTACCGTGAGCAGCGATAATAACGCGCTCGCCGCTTTTCAGGCGCGGCAGAATGGTTTCGTTCCAGTAAGGCACCACGCGGTCGATGGTCAGCGCCAGGCTTTCGGTCTGTGGCAGTTCAGCCTCAGTCAGCTTCGCGTAGCGCGGATCGTGACCCGGGTAGCGCTCGTCATCTTTGCTCAGCTCTGGAGGCGTTACCGCGAAACCGCGACGCCACTGCTTAACCTGCTCGTCACCGTATTTCTCTGCGGTTTCCGCTTTGTTCAGACCTTGCAGCGCACCGTAGTGACGCTCGTTCAGTTTCCAGGATTTCTCAACCGGCAGCCAGGCCTGATCCAGCTCGTCCAGAACGTTCCACAGGGTATGGATGGCACGTTTCAGCACAGAGGTGTAAGCAAAGTCAAAGGTGAAGCCTTCTTCTTTCAGCAGTTTACCTGCCGCTTTTGCTTCGCTCACGCCTTTCTCGGACAGATCAACGTCATACCAGCCGGTGAAGCGGTTTTCATTGTTCCACTGGCTTTCGCCGTGGCGCACCAGGACAAGCTTAGTATTAGCCATTTCTTACTCCTCAAGCATTTTGAATGATAACAATTCTCATTATATTGCCGTGACTGTGCCAGCAGCAACGCTTAACCCTAACCATAGCGAAAATAGTTCGAGAGTGTAAGATGCATGTGAATCCAGGGTTATGATTTTGTCTGCGATCGCCGCTATTTTCAGCAAGCGGAGATAAAAAAGCCCTCGCGGTGAGGGCCTGGCTTTTTTGCCGGACGGCGCTTCGCTTATCCGGCCTAGATTCATAGGCCCGTGCAGGCGCAGCGCCGCCGGGCGTTAAGCGCGCGGAATGAAATGATACTCGGTAACGCTCGTGTACTCTTCACCCGGACGCAGTACGCAGTCCGGCTGCGGCCATTCTGGATGGTTAGGGCTGTCCGGCAGGAATTCGCTCTCCAGCGCCAGACCTTGCCAGGCGGCGTAGTCGTTATGTTCACGCGCCGTGGTGCCCTCCAGGTAGTTGCCGGAGTAGAACTGAAGGGCAGGGGCGGTGGTGTAGACCGTCATCTGTAACTTCTCATCCGCAGACCAGACCTGTGCGGCAGGTTGAGAAAGATCGCCTTTCGCCTGCAACAGGAAAGCGTGGTCGTAGCCCTTCACCTTGCGCTGATCGTCATCACTCAGAAAATCCTGGGCGATGGTTTTCGGCTGACGGAAATCAAAGCTATTGCCGCTTACCGGTTTCAGCCCCTGGTACGGGATACCCATCTCATCGACCGGCAGATACGCGTCCGCCAGGATCTGGAGTTTGTGGTTACGGACATCGGTCTGGTTGCCGTCAAGGTTGAAGTAAGCGTGGTTAGTCAGGTTGACCGGGCACGGCTTGTCGACCGTCGCGCGGTACTCAATGGCGATGCGATTATCCCCGGTCAGGGTGAAGCGCGCGGTTGCGGTCAGATTGCCCGGGAAACCCTGGTCACCGTCGAGGGAGTCCAGAGAGAACCAGACCTCACCATCATTTTGCTGCACAATCTTCCAGCGGCGTTTATCAAACCCTTCCGGACCGCCGTGCAGCTGATTTTCACCCTGGCTTGAAAGCAGGGAATATTCTACGCCGTCCAGCTCAAACCGGCTTCTGGCGATGCGGTTGGCGTAGCGGCCTATGGACGCGCCAAGAAAAGCGTTCTGCTCAATATACTGCTCGGGGGATGCGCAGCCGAGCAGGGTTTCGCGCACGCTGCCGTCAGGCATGGGGACGCGGGCAGAAAGTAGGGTTGCGCCCCAGTCCATCAGCGTAACCACCATCCCGGCGCTGTTGCGCAGGGTTAACAGGCGATACGGCAGACCATCCGGTGCGAGTGTAGGTATTTCGTTTAGCACTGTCCGGCTCCTTGTGATGCTTTGCAGACATAGAAAGTTTCTTTGATGCCCGTTTTGGCTTCATACTGTTTCGCCACGGCGTCCTGAACGGCAGGGACCAGCTCTTCCGGCACCAGGGCGACGACGCAGCCGCCAAACCCACCGCCGGTCATACGCACGCCGCCTTTGTCGCCAATCGTGGCTTTCACAATTTCAACCAGAGTGTCGATTTGCGGCACGGTGATTTCAAAATCGTCGCGCATGGAGGCATGCGATTCTGCCATCAGTTCGCCCATGCGCTTCAGGTCACCTTTAGCCAGCGCGGAGGCGGCTTCTACGGTACGGGCATTTTCCGTCAGCACGTGACGCACGCGCTTCGTTACGACCGGATCCAGCTCGTGGGCAACCTTGTTAAATTCATCGAGAGAAACATCACGCAGGGCCGGCTGCTGGAAGAAGCGCGCGCCGGTTTCACACTGCTCGCGGCGGGTGTTGTACTCGCTGCCCACCAGGGTGCGTTTGAAGTTACTGTTGATGATCACCACCGCCGCACCTTTTGGCAGCGGAACCGCTTTGGTGCCGAGCGAGCGGCAGTCAATCAGTAACGCATGCTCTTTCTTGCCCAGCGCGGAAATAAGCTGATCCATAATGCCGCAGTTGCAGCCCACGAACTGGTTTTCTGCTTCCTGACCGTTGAGGGCGATCTGCGCGCCGTCCAGCGGCAGATGATAAAGCTGCTGGAAAACGGTGCCGACCGCCACTTCAAGCGATGCAGAAGAGCTTAATCCTGCTCCCTGCGGCACGTTGCCGCTGATGACCAGATCGGCCCCGCCGAAATCCTTGTTACGCTTCAGAAGATGCTTTACCACGCCGCGCACATAGTTCGACCACTGCTGGCTGTCGTGGGTCACGATCGGCGCGTCGAGGGAAAATTCGTCCATTTCGTTGCCGTAATCCGCGGCGATCACCCGCACCATACGATCTGAACGTTTCGCGCAGCCGATCACCGTCTGGTAGTCAATGGCGCAGGGCAGCACAAAACCGTCGTTATAGTCGGTGTGCTCGCCAATTAAATTAACGCGGCCTGGCGCCTGAATAACGTGGGTGGCAGGGTAGCCAAATTTTTCAGCAAACAGGGATTGTGTTTTATCTTTCAGATTCATTTTTAGACTCCTGATTCGCGGTAATGGACGTCGCTAACGGCACGCAGACGTTCTGCCGCCTGTTCCGCCGTCAGGTCGCGCTGGGTTTCCGCCAGCATTTCATAGCCCACCATGAATTTACGTACCGTTGCTGAGCGCAGCAGCGGCGGGTAGAAATGCGCATGCAGCTGCCAGTGTTGATTCTCTTCGCCGTTAAACGGCGCGCCGTGCCAGCCCATGGAGTAAGGGAAGGAGCACTGGAAGAGGTTATCGTAACGGCTGGTCAGTTTTTTCAGCGCCAGGGCAAGGTCGTCTTTCTGCGCGTCGCTGAGGTCGGTAATGCGCAGGACGTGGGCTTTTGGCAGCAGCAGCGTTTCAAACGGCCACGCCGCCCAGTACGGCACCACGGCAAGCCAGTGCTCGGTTTCCACCACGGTGCGGCTGCCGTCCGCCAGCTCACGCTCGGTGTAATCCACCAGCATCGGTGAACCGTTCTCTGCGAAATAGGCTTTTTGCAGCCGGTCTTCACGTTCGGCTTCGTTCGGCAGGAAGCTGTTCGCCCAGATCTGGCCGTGCGGGTGCGGGTTAGAGCAGCCCATCGCCGCGCCTTTGTTTTCAAACACCTGCACCCACGGATAGGTCTGGCCCAGCTCCGCCGTTTGCGCCTGCCAGGTGCTGACAACCTCTTTCAGCGCCTCAACGCTCAGCTCCGGCAGCGTTTTGCTGTGGTCGGGAGAGAAGCAGATCACGCGGCTGGTGCCGCGGGCGCTTTCGCAGCGCATCAGCGGGTCGTGGTTTTCCGGCGCGTCCGGCGTGTCGGTCATCAGCGCCGCGAAATCGTTTGTGAAAACGAAGGTGCCCTTGTAGTCCGGGTTTTTATCGCCCGTCACGCGCGTGTTGCCCGGACAGAGGAAGCAGTCCGGATCGTGCTGTGGCAGCGTCTGTTTTGCAGGCGTCTCTTGCGCCCCCTGCCAGGGGCGCTTGGCGCGATGCGGTGAAACTAAAATCCATTGCCCGCTGAGCGGGTTAAAACGACGATGCGGGTGATCGACGGGATTAAATTGCGTCATGACAAATCCTTAGTCCGGATAGCCCTGCGGATGGCGTGACTGCCAGTGCCAGGTATCCTGTGCCATTTCATCGAGCGTGCGGGTGACACGCCAGTTAAGCTCTTTATCCGCTTTGGAGGCATCGGCCCAGTAAGCCGGAAGATCGCCATCGCGGCGCGGCGCGAAGTGGTAGTTCACCGGCTTGCCGCAGGCTTTGCTGAAGGCATTCACCACATCCAGCACGCTGCTGCCGACGCCGGCGCCGAGGTTGTAAATATGCACGCCCGGTTTATCCGCCAGCTGCTGCATCGCCGCCACGTGGCCGTCGGCCAGATCCATCACGTGAATGTAATCGCGCACGCCGGTGCCGTCTTCGGTGGGATAGTCGTTACCAAAAATCGCCAGGGAGTCGCGACGCCCTACGGCAACCTGCGCGATATACGGCATCAGGTTATTAGGAATGCCCTGCGGATCTTCGCCCATGTCGCCTGACGGATGCGCGCCAACCGGGTTGAAGTAGCGCAGCAGCGCAATGCTCCACTCAGGCTGGGCTTTTTGCAGGTCGGTCAGGATCTGCTCCACCATCAGCTTGCTTTTGCCATACGGGCTTTGCGGCGTACCGGTCGGGAAGCTTTCAACGTAAGGAATTTTTGGCTGGTCGCCGTAGACGGTCGCGGAGGAGCTGAAGATAAAGTTTTTCACGTTTGCCGCACGCATGGCGGAGATCAGACGCAGGGTACCGTTGACGTTGTTGTCATAGTACTCAAGCGGTTTTGCTACCGATTCGCCCACCGCTTTCAGGCCTGCGAAGTGGATAACGGTTTCAATCGCGTGATCGTGAAGGATTTCAGTCATCAATGCTTCATTGCGAATATCGCCTTCCACGAAAGTCGGCTGTTTTCCCGCAAGGCGCTCAATGACCGGCAGCACGCTGCGCTTACTGTTGCACAGGTTATCAAGAATGACGACGTCGTGACCGCTTTGCAGCAGTTGCACACAGGTATGACTACCTATGTAACCGCTACCACCTGTTACCAGAACTCGCATATTTCGCTCCATTAGGCTTATGGTATGAATTAACCATAGCATATCAGAGACGCGAAAAGTGTGACATGGGATAAAATAGTGGTATCGTTTACACAGGGTTTCACACGCGCTTTTTCACAGACTTCGTGCATTTTAGATCAAAGAGATAGAGAAGTATTGTTGCGGGTTGTCTGAAAAGCGGAGGGCGGCGCCCTCCACGGGTTAATCGATTTTGCTTAGCAGGTAGCGGTAATGCTCGCCGTCAGGCACAAATTCCAGCCGATGGGTCATGCAGGACGGGGCGTCTTCAGCATGGTGGGAGACAAACAGCAGCTGGGTTTCGCCTTCGCTAATCAGTACATCCACAAAGCGTCGGATCAGCTGGCGGTTAAGCGGATCCAGTCCCTGCAACGGTTCGTCCAGAATCAGCAGCGTAGGGTGTTTGACCAGCGCGCGGACGATCAATGCCAGCCGCTGCTGCCCCCACGACAGGCTGTGGAAGGGCGCATCGGCTACCCGATGGTCCATGCCCAGAATATCCAGCCACTCCTGCGCCAGCTTGCGCTGCTTGTCCGATACCGCCTGATAAATACCGATAGAATCAAAGAAGCCGGACAGGATCACGTTGCGCACCGTGGTGCTCACGCGGTAGTCCAGATGCAGGCTGCTGCTGACATAGCCGATGTGCTTTTTGATCTCCCAGATGGTTTCCCCGCTGCCGCGGCGGCGACCGAAGAGGGTTAGATCGTTGCTGTATCCCTGCGGATGATCCCCGGTGATCAGGCTCAGCAGCGTGGATTTACCCGCCCCGTTGGGGCCGACGATCTGCCAGTGCTCACCGGGATTAACCGTCCAGCTGAGGTGATTAAGAACAGGGCGATCGTCGTAGGCAACCACACCATCGCGCAGCACGATGCGCGGCTGATCGGGATCAAGCCCGTGTCGCGCCGATGGCGCATCCGGCTCCGGCAGGGCGATACCGTCCAGCTTTTCGCTGTGCGCCAGCTGCGCAATCAGCGCCTGCCGGAGCAGTCCGGCTTTCTCGCCGGTTTCGGTCAGGCTACAGTCAGCCAGCACGCCCGCATAATGGACGAAATCAGGGATCTCATCAAAGCGGTTAAGGACCAGCACAAGCGTGTATCCCTGCTGGTTAAGCGTTGCCAGCAACGCGGCCAGCTGCGCGCGGGATTGCACATCCAGCCCGTCAAACGGTTCATCCAGAATCAGGAGTTCCGGCTCGCTCATCAGCGCCTGGCACAGCAGCGTTTTGCGCGTCTCGCCGGTAGAAAGGTATTTGAAACGGCGGTTAAGCAGGGCGGTAATGCCAAATTGCTCCGCCAGCTGCTGGCAGCGTACAGGGTCTTTAATTTCATCCTGGATAATCTCCGCCGTCGTGCGGCCGGTATCTTCTTCACCGGGGCTGAGCAAATCGGTATTGTTACGCTGCCACTCATCGCTGACCAGCTTTTGCAGCTGTTCGAAGGAAAGGCGCGTCAGCCGGGTAAACGTGCACCGACGCTCACCCTCCAGCTGGGTTAATTCACCCGCCAGGGCGCGGGCCAGCGCCGATTTTCCGCTGCCGTTCGTGCCCACAAACGCCCAGCTTTCTCCGGCGCGCAAGGTTAACTCTGGCAGCGATAAGGTACGGGTATCGCTAAGACGAAACGTGCCTTGCGAAATATGCAATGATGACATGTGTTATCCCATTTTTTGCAGCAACAGATGTCAGGGATACCCAGAGTCGTCAGGGTTGTCAATGCGCTTAGCATAATGTGGCGATAATTACCCGGTCGGCATTGAAATATGCGGTCACCACAGCACCTTCGACTAATTCAGCCGCGTCGTTCACCGGAACGGTGGCGCAGAGCGACTGTCCATCCGGCAGGGTCATCAGCACTTCACACTGTTCTGCGCCGCGTTCAATGTGGCTGATTTCACCGCGTAGCTGGTTGTCGGCCTCTGCGGCCTGCTCAGGGTTCAGCGCGATGCCGATCCAGGGCGCTTTAAGTAATACCAGCACCTCCTGACCTTCATTCAGCCCGAGGCGCTGACCGCTTTGCGCGGTGATGGCGGCTTTAAGGCGCGTCGTACCGTCCGCCAGCAGGATCTCAATATGCTCCTGCACCTGCGAATGGTCGCGTCCCGTCACCGTACCAAACCACTGATTGCGGGCGCTGGTCTGTAATGAAAAACGGGAGATGGCGCCCAGCAGGCTGTCCAGCGGCAGATTGTCGTCATCGCTCAACACATCAAAGGCTTTTTGCTGGATCTGCGCCAGTAAATCGTAGAGCTGGATCAGACGTTGCCCGTAACGCGTCAACACGGCGCCGCCGCCGCCTTTCCCGCCTGTGGCGCGGTCAACCAGCGTTTGTTCGCTCAGGGTGTTCATGTCGTTAATCGCATCCCAGGCGCTTTTATAGCTGATACCGGCGTTTTTGGCGCCCTGGCTAATCGAGCCAGTTTGTTCTATTTGTTTTAACAGGGCGATGCGTCGCGGATCGGCGAAAAGCTTCTGCTGAAGGCGTAGGGTGAGGAGAATTTCAGCCTGCATAACGGGGTCCCGGCAAAAAGGCTATTGTGACCCAAATGCCCTGATGCGAAAAGCGCACCGCACAAAAGGGGATGTTTTTCTTACTTTTCAGGGTAGAATAAGCCGTTCACAAGATCTGGAGAAAACCATGTTAGAGTTGTTGAAAAGTCTGGTATTCGCGGTAATCATGGTGCCAGTAGTGATGGCTATCATCCTCGGTGCCATCTACGGCCTGGGTGAAGTGTTCAACGTCTTTTCGAACATTGGTCATCGTCGTGACCAGCCTAAAAAGCAGCAATGATTTCCTCCAAAACGCCCGGTCAGTCCGGGCGTTTTGCTCTCAAGTTTATTTCTCTCCCGCCGATATCTTTTACAACGTTCCTTGAGTTTACGCACTAATGGGTACGATTTAACGCTATGAACGCCTGTGATATATCGTTATATTTATTTGTATATAACGAAACGCACAGGAGCTTCAAATGGCACGTTCATGGGTACGCCTTTTCGCAGGGGCAACGCTGACACTCTCACTCACCGGCCACGCGCTGGCGGATGAAGGAAAAATCACGGTCTTTGCGGCGGCGTCGCTGACTAACGCGATGCAGGATATTGCTGCGGAATACAAAAAAGAGAAAAACGTCGAGGTTGTCTCGTCATTTGCTTCCTCTTCCACGCTGGCCCGCCAGATCGAAGCGGGGGCGCCTGCGGATCTGTTCATCTCTGCCGATCAGAAATGGATGGATTACGCGGTGGAGAAAAAGTCTGTTGAAACGGCTACCCGCGAAACGCTGCTGGGCAATAGCCTGGTGGTGGTCGCGCCCGCAAACAGCAAGCAGGGCGACATTGCCATTAACAAACAGACGGACTGGACCCGTCTGCTGAACGGTGGCCGTCTGGCGGTGGGCGATCCGGAGCATGTTCCTGCCGGAATTTATGCGAAGGAAGCGCTGCAAAAGCTGGGCGCATGGGAGACCTTATCGCCTAAGCTGGCACCCGCAGAAGATGTGCGTGGCGCGCTGGCGCTGGTGGAGCGTAACGAAGCCCCACTCGGGATTGTTTACGGCTCCGATGCCGTCGCCAGTAAAGGCGTGAAGGTAGTGGGTACCTTCCCGGAAGACTCGCATCAGAAAGTGGAATATCCTGTTGCGATAGTTGATGGACATAAAAATGCGACCGTGACGGCCTTCGTTGACTACCTGAAGGGGCCGGAAGCGTCCGCTATCTTTAAACGTTACGGATTTACGACTCACGAATGATATTGACCGAACCTGAATGGCAGGCCGTGCTGCTGAGCCTGAAAGTCTCTTCCCTGGCGGTTGCGCTGAGTTTGCCCTTTGGGGTGTTCTTTGCCTGGTTACTGGTTCGCGTGAAGTTTCCAGGCAAAGCCCTGCTCGACAGTGTTCTTCATCTGCCGCTCGTCTTGCCGCCTGTGGTAGTCGGCTATCTGCTGCTGATCTCCATGGGGCGACGCGGCGTTATCGGCGAATGGTTGTACGACTGGTTTGGCCTGACCTTTGCTTTCAGCTGGCGCGGCGCGGTGCTTGCCGCGGCGGTGATGTCCTTCCCGCTGATGGTGCGCGCTATCCGTCTGGCGCTGGAAGCGGTGGATATCCGGCTGGAACAGGCCGCCCGCACGCTGGGCGCAGGCCGCTGGCGGGTATTTCTGACCATCACCCTGCCGCTCACGTTACCGGGCATTATCGTCGGTACGGTACTGGCCTTCGCCCGCTCGCTGGGCGAGTTTGGTGCGACTATTACTTTTGTATCAAACATTCCGGGCGAGACGCGGACCATCCCGTCGGCGATGTACACCCTGATTCAGACGCCGGGCGGCGAAGGTGCGGCGGCCCGGCTGTGTATTATTTCGATTGTGCTCGCCCTGGTCTCGCTGCTGGTGTCGGAGTGGCTGGCGCGCCTCAGCCGTGAACGGATGGGGAAACCGTGATGCTGGAACTCAACTTTACGCAAACCCTGGGCAACCACACCCTGACGCTGAACGAAACGCTGCCTGCCAGCGGTATCACCGCGATTTTTGGCGTTTCCGGGGCGGGAAAAACGTCGCTGATAAATGCGATTAGCGGCCTGACGCGCCCCCAGTCTGGCCGCATTGTGTTAAATAATCGCGTCTTAAACGACGCGGACAAGAAGGTTTACCTGTCACCGGACAAGCGCCGCATCGGCTATGTATTTCAGGATGCGCGCCTCTTTCCGCACTACAGCGTGCGCGGTAACCTGCGCTACGGCATGGCAAAAAGCATGGCCGGACAGTTCGATAAGCTGGTGGCGCTGCTGGGTATCGAATCGCTGCTGGATCGTCTGCCGTCTTCGCTGTCGGGCGGCGAAAAACAGCGCGTTGCGATTGGCCGCGCCCTGTTAACCGCGCCGGAACTGCTGCTGCTGGATGAGCCGCTGGCCTCGCTGGATATTCCGCGCAAGCGCGAGCTGCTGCCGTACCTGCAACGTCTGGCGCGGGAAATCAACGTGCCCATGCTGTACGTCAGCCATTCGCTGGATGAGATCTTACATCTGGCCGATAAAGTGCTGGTGCTGGAAGCGGGGAGGGTGAAGGCCTTCGGTAATCTCGAAGAGGTGTGGGGCAGCAGCGTTATGCACCCGTGGCTGCCAAAGGAGCAGCAGAGCAGCATTCTGAAGGTGAGCGTACTGGAGCACCATCCGCACTATGCAATGACCGCCCTGGCGCTGGGCGATCAGCATCTGTGGGTTAACAAAATCGACACGCCGATTCAGTCGACGTTACGCATCCGCATTCAGGCGTCAGATGTCTCACTGGTCCTGCAACCGCCGCTGCAAACCAGTATCCGCAATGTGTTGCGCGCAAAAGTGGCGCAGTGTTTTGATGATAACGGCCAGGTGGAAGTGCAGCTGGAAGTGGGCAGCAGAACGCTGTGGGCGCGCATCAGCCCGTGGGCCAGGGATGAGTTAGGCATCAGGCCTGGCCTGTGGCTTTACGCGCAAATCAAGAGCGTCTCCATCACCGCCTGATTACAGCAGGTGGGTATAGATAAACTGCGCGATGCTGTCGGTGGTGTTATCGCCAATCACTACGTCAGCACGCGCTTTCACCGCGTCATCGGCATTGCCCATCGCCACGCCCGTGCCGGCGGCTTCCAGCATGCTGATGTCGTTATAGTTATCGCCAAAGGCAATCACGTCCCGCATCGATCCGCCCTGAGATTCAACGAACTGGGTCAGACGTTTGCCTTTGCTGTTGCCTTTGCGGGCGATATCCACCTGATCGTGCCAGGACCATTCACATTCCAGACCCAGCGTATGCTCAACATGCTTTGCGAAGGTATTGAGTTTGCTGGTGTCCTCATCGGTCAGGGCAAATTTCCAGATAGCCTCAACGTCTTCCGCCGCCCGGCGCAGGGAGGCAACCTGAGTGAACACCGGACGCTGCGCTTCCGGCAGGGACAGAGCCCAGTTGCTGGTGCGGATCACATGACCGGTAGGGCGTTCATACAGCATGGCGTTATCCACATACATCAGGCCATGAATTGCGTGCTCATCCAGTAAATCAATCAATTGCAGCGCCTGAGAAACAGGAAGCGGATCGGAGGTTAAAACCTTTTTTGCCTGATAATCATACAAATAGGTGCCATTACAGCAAATTGCAGGTGTATCTAAGCCCAGTGCCTGATAAAAAGGATGAATGGCAACGTGATGTCGACCCGTTACGATGAGGAGTTGATACCCCGCTTCCTGGGCTCGTTTGAGGGCTTCAAGGGAAGAGGGGAGCAGGGTTTTCTGCGGGGTAAGCAGTGTTCCGTCTAAATCCAGTGCAATCACTCGCGAGGTCATTTTTTCTTCCGGGTTAACGTTGAATTTAAGGTCTGTCGGGATGGTACACCGAGAGCGGAACCCTGCAAAATCCCGGACTACAATTCAGCATTCACCGTTAAAAAATAATCAGGAGTATTCATGAAACAAACCGTTTATACCGCCAGTCCTGAAAGTCAGCAGATCCATGTCTGGCGTTTGAATACAGAAGGTTCGCTTACGCTGGTTCAGGTTGTTGATGTGCCAGGCCAGGTTCAGCCGATGGTCGTCAGCCCGGATAAACGTTTTCTTTATGTCGGCGTGCGCCCGGAATTCCGCGTGCTGGCCTACCGCATCTCCCCGGATGATGGCGCCCTGACCTATACCGCAGAAGCCCCGCTGCCGGGCAGCCCGACCCATATTTCTACCGACCACAAAGGCAACTTTATCTTCAGCGGCTCCTACAATGCAGGCTGCGTGAGCGTTACCCGCCTGGAAGACGGTATTCCCGTTGAAACCGTCGACGTGGTCGAAGGGCTCGAAGGATGCCACTCCGCCAACATCTCGCCGGATAACCGTACGCTGTGGGTGCCCGCGCTGAAGCAGGATCGCATCTGCCTGTTTACCCTGAGCGATGACGGCCATCTGGTCGCGCAAAGCCCGGCGGAAGTCACCACCGTGGAAGGGGCAGGCCCGCGCCACATGGTCTTCCACCCGAATCAGCAGTATGCCTATGTCGTTAACGAGCTGAACAGCTCGGTAGACGTGTGGGAACTGAAAGATCCTAACGGGCAGATTGAGTGCGTACAGACGCTGGATATGATGCCATCTGACTTCTCCGACACGCGTTGGGCGGCAGACATTCATATCACGCCGGATGGCCGTCACCTGTATGCCTGCGATCGTACCTCCAGCCTGATCACCGTGTTCAGCGTTTCAGAAGACGGCAGCGTCCTGGCAGTTGAAGGCTTCCAGCCGACAGAAACCCAGCCGCGCGGCTTTAACGTCGACCACAGCGGCAAATACCTGATTGCGGCGGGGCAGAAATCCCACCACATCGCGCTGTATGAAATCACAGGCGTGCAGGGGCTGCTGGAAGAGAAAGGCCGCTACGCGGTCGGACAAGGTCCAATGTGGGTTGTGATTAACGCGCACTGATCCGCAGACGAAAAAAAACCTCGCACATGCGAGGTTTTTTTATGTCTGGAGTAGGCCGGGTAAGGCGAAGCCGCCACCCGGCAAAACAGCTTACTGCTTCGGCTCAGCAACCACTTTACTGCCCAGACCGCGGTTGTTGTATTCCCACATGCGGTTGAAGTTAGCGTCGTTCAGGTTGCGCTGCACGTTCTCTTTATCATCCACCGTGCCCGTGTTGCCGGAGAATGGACGTTTCGAGATCGCCGCATCCGCCCACGGTTTCGCCATGTTAAAGCCTTCATTAATCACGCTGTCGCGGATCACGACCTGGCCATTGGTGGCAGAGTCTACGTCCAGAGAGCGACCAAGCTGGGCAACGCCATCGCCAGCCGCAGTAAAGCGGCTATTCACGGCCAGGAAACCATAGAACAGGTTGGACTGCGTGGCCGGTGCGAACACGTAACCTTCCTGCTGAGTACGTGAATTCACCACGCGGAAATCGGTGTTCTCAAACACCACCGCACCGCGGCCAGAGACCATATCCACGTCGCCTTCAACGTAGCTGTTGGTCACCAGAGTACGCGTCAGACGGTTGTTCTGAAGGGTGTTTTGCACGCCGCTGTTGGTCACGAAGAAGGTGTTCTGGCGGCCCAGAATATTGACGTTGTTAATCTGTACCTTGTCGCCATCGCTGCGCAGCGCCACGGCCTGGTGATTACCCGCGTCAACGCTGTCCCCCAGGGTGTTCTGAATGGTCAGGTTCTGCAATTGCAGGCCGTTGTTCTGTGACCAGAATACCGCAGAGCACATCACGCCAATGGTGGCGGCACGCTTGCTCTGGCAGTTATCAAACATATACCACGCCGGTTTACCTGGCATGTATTTACCGGCCGGGTTCACCAGATGACGCCAGGTGGTACTGTCGATTTCGGAATCAATCGCCAGGCCAATTTTCACGTCGACCGCTTTTTCACCCAGGCCGTAAAGCGTAATGCTTCCCGGCGCGGCAGGAACGTAAACGGTTCCTTCGTATTCACCCGGCAGGATGGCAATGTACTGACGAGATGCGCTGTGCTTGGTGATGGCAGCATCCACGGCTGCCTGTATGGAGGTGTGCGTCACGCCCTGCGCCCCGGCCGGACCCACAACGAAGTCTGGCTGTTTCGGCAGATTAATAGAAGAAGGCGTCCACGGGGCTGCATTAGGATCCATCGCCGAGAAGTAGTGCGCACGGGTGAAGTTCTTCGCTTCATCCGCTGACAGGATCGGACGGGAAGCGGTGCCCGGAGCAACCTGCTCAGAAGGTTGCTGATCCGGTGGAGTTGAACTGCAAGCGGATAAAGTCACGCCAAAGGCAAGTGCCAACGCCAGACGGGAAATCCTGGATATAGTCAAGGTAATGCTCCTGGGTATGCAAGTCTTATCTGGATAGACGAAATAGCCTGCTTTTTTATACTAAGTTGAGCGAAACGGGAAGATAAAAAGGGCAAAAGTTGCATTTTTGCCCTGAGGTGACGGGAAAGTCATCACAAATAAATAACATTTTCCCACAAGGCGGTTGACAGCAGGCGACAGATGAAAATAAATGTCTATACAACCCATGACAAGTGGAAGGCACATGCAGCAGCTTCATCCCGACGATGTGATATGGCGAAATGCGCGACTGGCAACCCTGGCCGCAGGCGAGCCGGAACCTTATGGCCTGAAGGCGCATCATGCCCTCGTCGTGCGCGGCCAGACGATCCTGGCCGTTATCCCTGATTCAGAGGTTCCCTCCGGGCATTCCCAGTGTGTCGATCTCCATGGACGTCTGGTGACACCCGGCCTGATTGACTGCCACACCCATCTGGTGTTCGGCGGCGATCGCGCAGCGGAATGGGAGCAACGGCTTAACGGCGTGTCGTATCAGCGTATCAGCGAGCAGGGCGGCGGCATTAACGCCACGGTCACGGCCACCCGCAATAGTTCGCCGGAAACGCTGCTGACCGTGGCACAGCAGCGGCTCCAGCGGTTGATGAATGAAGGCGTAACGACCGTTGAAATCAAATCGGGATACGGACTGAATGCCGAAGCCGAAGAGAAAATGCTGCGGGTTGCCCGCCAGCTCAGCCTGAACAATCAGGTCGATATCAGCCCGACGCTGCTGGCCGCGCACGCCGTCCCCGCGGAGTACCGACAGGATCCGGATGCGTATCTGACGCTGGTCTGTGAGCAGATCGTGCCCGCGCTGTGGCAAAAAGAGTTGTTTGAAGCGGTAGACGTGTTTTGTGAAAACGTTGGCTTTACGCCGGCGCAAACCGAGCGCCTGTTCCGGGCCGCCACCGCGCTCGGTATTCCGGTAAAAGGGCATGTGGAGCAACTGTCGAATCTGGGCGGTGCGGCGCTGGTCAGCCAGTATAAAGGGCTGTCGGCCGATCATATTGAGTATCTTGATGACGCGGGTATTCAGGCAATGGCGCAAAGCGGTACGGTGGCGGTATTGCTCCCCGGCGCGTTCTATTTTCTTCAGGAGCGCCAGCGTCCACCGGTGGCGCAGCTCAGAAAGCAGGGCGTGCCGATGGCCGTCGCCACCGACTACAACCCCGGCACCAGTCCGTTTGCCAGCCTGCATCTGGCGATGAACATGGCCTGCGTCCAGTTTGGCCTCACGCCGGAAGAGGTCTGGGCTGGCGTGACGCGTCATGCGGCGCAGGCGTTAGGACGTGGTGAGACGCACGGACAGTTAAGGGCGGGTTATGTGGCTGATTTCGTCGTCTGGGAGGCGGACCATCCGGTTGAGATGGTTTATGAGCCGGGGCGGAATCCTTTATATCAACGCGTGTTTCGGGGGCAGGTAGCATGAAATTGTGGCATCCCGTTTCCCCGCAGGTGTGGCAGGGACGTGACGACAGCGCCGAGTCCAGCACCGCAAAACGTCTCTTCCAGACCATACAGCAGCGCGAACGCTTTTCACCCGTACCGTCGGGCATCGCCCTGATGGGCTTTGAATGTGATGAAGGCGTAAAGCGTAACCAGGGCAGGTCCGGCGCTGCACGGGCGCCCGATGCGTTGCGCGGCGCGCTGGCGAATATGGCAAGCCATCAGGGACATGCGCGCCTCGTGGATATGGGCTCCATTTACGTTGAGGGCAATGATCTGGAGGCGGCTCAGCAGGCGCTGAGCGAGGCCATAACCGCGTGTCAGCAATCCGGGATGCGTACCCTTGTTTTCGGCGGTGGACATGAAACCGCCTGGGCGCACGGGCGCGGCGTACTGGACGCTTTTCCACAGGATCGCGTTGCGGTGATTAACCTCGATGCGCACCTCGATTTGCGCAAGGCCGAGCGGGCCACCTCCGGCACGCCGTTCCGCCAGCTGGCGCAGTACTGCGCGTCGCAGTCGCGGGACTTTCTCTACGCCTGCCTGGGGGTCAGCCGCGCGGCGAATACTCAGGCGCTGTGGGAGGAAGCCGGGCGGCTGAACGTTACGCTGGTTGAAGATATTGATTTTCGCCGCGACGCGTTATCCGCACTGGATAGCGTGCTTGCGCAGGCAGATCGGGTTTATCTCACCGTTGACCTCGATGTGCTGCCCGCCGCAGAAATGCCCGCCGTGTCGGCCCCTGCGGCGTTGGGGATCCCGGCGCTGGATCTGTTACCGGTGATTGAGCGTATCTGCCGAAGCGGTAAACTACAGGCGGCGGATCTGGTGGAATATAATCCGCACTACGACCGGGACGGTCAGGGGGCGAAACTTGCAGCCCGACTGGCCTGGCAAATTGCTCACTGGTGGGCATAACACATTACAGGAGTCAGCATGTTTTCACGCTCACCGCAGCAACCCTCCAGCCCACCCGCACCTTTTTATGAGAAGGTGAAAAAGGCGATCAGCGAAAAAATTGCTGCCGGCGTCTGGCGTCCGCACGATCGTATTCCCTCCGAAGCCGAGCTGGTCGCACAGTTTGGCTTTAGCCGGATGACCGTCAACCGGGCGCTGCGGGAACTTACCGATGAGGGATTGCTGGTGCGTTTGCAGGGCGTCGGGACCTTCGTGGCCGAGCCCAAAGGGCAGTCGGCGCTGTTTGAAATCCGCAGCATTGCCGATGAAATTGCCGCCCGTAACCATCAGCACCATTGCGAGGTGCTGGTGCTTGAAGAGACGCAGGCCAGCGCCGAGCAGGCCATCGAGCTGAACGTTAAAGAGGGCACGCGAATTTTTCATTCGGTGATGGTGCATTATGAGAACGACATTCCGGTCCAGATTGAGGATCGCTGCGTCAACGCGGAGCGGATACCGGACTACCTGAACCAGGATTACACCCAAACCACGCCGCACGCGTATCTCTCGCTCGTCGCCCCGCTGACGGAAGGGGAGCATATCGTGGAGGCCGTGCGCGCGACCCCGCAGGAGTGCGAGCTGTTGCGCATTAAAGAGCACGATCCCTGCCTGCTGATCCGCCGTCGGACCTGGTCGTCCACGCACATTGTGTCGCATGCGAAGCTGCTGTTCCCGGGGGATCGCTACCGGTTACAGGGCCATTTTATGTCATAAGTTTTATAAGCGTGATCGCTAACGCAATATAGCAAAATTGTATCTTTTTTGTTAAATCCGGCCTTGTGTGTGCTTGTCTATACAAGTATATCTAAATGCATCACCTGTCCCGAATGAGGAACACACAATGTCGTCAGATAAATACCGCAAGCAGGATGTCCGCGCCCCGCGCGGCACCACGCTCACCGCAAAAAGCTGGCTCACTGAAGCACCGCTGCGCATGTTGATGAACAACCTCGATCCTGAGGTGGCTGAAAATCCCCACGAGCTGGTGGTCTACGGCGGTATTGGCCGCGCCGCGCGCAACTGGGCGTGCTATGACGCCATTGTCGACTCTTTGACGAATCTCGAAAACGACGAAACGCTGCTGGTGCAGTCCGGCAAGCCGGTCGGCGTATTCAAAACCCATAAAAATGCGCCACGGGTGCTGATTGCCAACTCCAACCTGGTACCGCACTGGGCGACGTGGGAGCACTTTAACGAGCTGGACGCGAAAGGGCTGGCCATGTACGGCCAGATGACCGCCGGCAGCTGGATCTACATCGGCAGCCAGGGGATTGTGCAGGGCACCTATGAAACCTTCGTGGAAGCGGGGCGTCAGCACTATAACGGCACGCTGAAAGGCCGCTGGGTGCTTACCGCCGGACTGGGCGGCATGGGCGGTGCCCAGCCGCTGGCCGCAACGCTGGCGGGCGCGTGTTCGCTGAACATTGAATGCCAGCAGAGCCGCATTGATTTCCGTCTGCGTACCCGTTACGTCGATGAACAGGCCGACAACCTCGATGACGCACTGGCGCGCATCAAACGCTACACCGCCGAAGGAAAAGCGGTGTCGGTTGCCCTGTGCGGCAATGCGGCGGATATTCTTCCTGAACTGGTCGCGCGCGGCGTGCGTCCGGATCTGGTTACCGACCAGACCAGCGCCCACGATCCGCTCCACGGCTATCTGCCAAAAGGCTGGACGTGGGAAGACTACCAGCAAAAAGCAGAAACCGACCCTGAAGGTACGGTGCTGGCGGCGAAGCGTTCGATGGCGGAACACGTCTCCGCGATGCTGGCCTTCAGCCAGATGGGTATTCCAACCTTTGATTACGGGAATAACATCCGCCAGATGGCGAAAGAGATGGGTGTGAATAACGCCTTTGACTTCCCGGGCTTCGTGCCCGCCTATATTCGTCCGCTGTTCTGTCGCGGCATCGGGCCGTTCCGCTGGGTTGCCCTGTCCGGCGACCCGGAAGATATCTACAAAACCGATGCCAAAGTGAAGGAAATTGTTGCCGACGACGAACACCTGCACCGCTGGCTGGATATGGCGCGCGAGCGCATTAATTTCCAGGGCTTACCGGCGCGTATCTGCTGGGTCGGGCTGGAGTGGCGGCAAAAACTCGGCCTGGCCTTTAACGAAATGGTGCGCAGCGGTGAGGTCTCCGCGCCGATTGTTATTGGTCGCGATCACCTGGACTCCGGCTCCGTCGCCAGTCCGAACCGTGAAACCGAAGCCATGCGCGACGGCTCGGATGCGGTTTCCGACTGGCCGCTGCTGAATGCTTTACTGAATACCGCCAGCGGTGCGACCTGGGTGTCGCTGCACCACGGCGGCGGCGTTGGGATGGGCTTCTCCCAGCACTCGGGGATGGTTATTGTCTGTGACGGTACCGACGAAGCGGCGGCGCGTATTGCCCGCGTACTGCATAACGACCCGGCAACCGGCGTGATGCGCCATGCGGATGCGGGTTACGAGATTGCCATTGATTGTGCCAAAGAGCAGGGTCTGAACCTGCCGATGATCCACGCCACACAAGGAAAGCCTGCATGAACGCCTTAACACTCACTCCCGGCTCTCTGACGCTCAAACAGCTGCGTAACGTCTGGCGTAAGCCGGTCACGCTCTCCCTTGACGAAAGCGCCCACCGTGCCATTAACGACAGCGTGGCCTGCGTAGAGGCGATTGTGGCAGAGGGACGCACCGCCTACGGCATCAATACCGGGTTTGGCCTGCTGGCGCAGACCCGCATCGCTACGCACGATCTGGAGAATCTACAGCGCTCGCTGGTGCTATCGCACGCGGCGGGGGTTGGCCAGCCGCTGGATGATGAGATTGTCCGCCTGATGATGGTATTGAAAATCAATAGCCTGGCGCGTGGTTTTTCCGGCATTCGCCTGAGTGTGATCCAGGCGCTGATGGCGCTGGTCAATGCGGAAGTTTACCCGTGGATCCCGGCGAAAGGTTCTGTCGGGGCCTCCGGCGATCTGGCGCCGCTGGCGCATATGTCGCTGCTGCTGCTGGGTGAAGGCAAAGCGCGCTGGCAGGGCGAGTGGCTGCCTGCGAAAGAGGCGTTGGCAAAAGCCGGCTTAACCCCAATCACCCTCGCGGCAAAAGAGGGGCTGGCGCTGCTTAACGGCACCCAGGCGTCGACCGCTTTCGCGCTGCGCGGCCTGTTTGAAGCGGAAGATCTGTTCGCCTCCGCGGTGGTCTGCGGTGCGCTGACCACCGAAGCCGTGCTCGGCTCACGTCGTCCGTTTGACGCGCGTATTCACGCGGTGCGCGGCCAGCGCGGGCAGATTGATGCCGCCGCCATGTACCGCCACGTGCTTACCGACACGAGTGAGATTGCGGATTCACACCATAACTGTGAGAAGGTGCAGGATCCGTATTCCCTGCGCTGTCAGCCGCAGGTGATGGGCGCATGCCTGACGCAGCTGCGCCAGGCGGCAGAGGTGCTGCTGGTGGAGGCCAATGCGGTCTCCGACAATCCGCTGGTGTTTGCTCAGGAAAATGAGGTGGTTTCCGGCGGCAACTTCCACGCCGAGCCGGTGGCAATGGCGGCGGATAATATCGCGCTGGCGATTGCCGAAGTGGGCGCGTTGTCCGAACGTCGCATCGCGCTGATGATGGATAAACATATGTCCCAGCTGCCGCCGTTCCTGGTGCGCAACGGTGGGGTGAACTCGGGCTTTATGATCGCCCAGGTGACCGCCGCGGCGCTGGCAAGCGAGAACAAAGCGCTGTCGCATCCGCACAGCGTGGATAGCCTGCCAACCTCCGCGAACCAGGAAGATCACGTGTCGATGGCCCCGGCTGCCGGGCGTCGACTGTGGGAGATGGCCTCTAACACCCGTGGCGTGCTGGCAGTAGAATGGTTGGCGGCGTGTCAGGGTATCGATCTGCGCGAAGGGCTTAAATCCAGCCCGCTGCTGGAGCAGGCGCGTCATACGCTGCGCGAGCACGTTACGCACTATGATGATGACCGCTTCTTTGCGCCGGATATTGATAAGGCGATGCAGCTTCTGGAAGAAGGAACCCTTGCAGGACTGCTACCTTCCGTGCTGTGATTTTTTTGCCCGGTGGCGCTGCGCTTACCGGGCCTGCGAATGCGAAATGTAGGCCGGGTAAGGCGTAGCCGCCACCCGGCTTTTTTTTATGAATACATCGCCGTAATCGACGCGCTGCCCAGCGTATGGAAATGGACGTTGAAACCGACCATCGCGCCGCTTGCCTCTTCGTCAACCTCAATCTTGTCCACGTCCAGCGCGTGCACCGTGAAGATATAGCGGTGGGTTTCCCCTTTTGGCGGCGCCGCGCCGCCGTAGCCCGCTTTACCAAAGTCCGTGCGCGTCTGTATCGCGCCGTCCGGCAGGGCGACCAGGTCGGAGCCCGACCCCTGCGGCAGCACGCGCGTATCCGCAGGCAGGTTTGCCACCACCCAGTGCCACCAGCCGGAGCCGGTCGGGGCGTCCGGATCGTAGCAGGTCACCACAAAGCTTTTGGTTCCCGGCGGCACGTCGTCCCACGCCAGATGGGGAGAGATGTTATCCCCCTGATAGCCCATCCCGTTAAACACGTGACGTTCCGGCAGCTTTTCGCCGTCGCGCAAATCTTTACTGATGATTTTCATCCGATTTCCCTCGTTACTGACTCATTCAGAAAGTGTAACGCATGGGGCTAAATCGTGAAATGCGCTGGCATGTGAACGGCTTTGACCACTGCGTCGGTCAGTTTGCGTAACTGCTCCGGAGAAATGGTGTATGGCGGCATGAGGTAAATCAGCTTGCCGAAGGGCCGCACCCACACGCCCTGGTCAACGAAGAAGCGCTGCAATGCGGCCATGTTTACCGGATGCGTTGTCTCGATCACGCCGATGGCGCCCAGCACGCGGACGTCCGCAACGTATTCCGCTTTCGCCGCCGCGCTTAGCTGCTGCTTCAGCTGCGCCTCAATCGCCGCCACCTGCGCCTGCCACTCGCCGCTTTCCAGAATGGCGAGGCTTTCGCTTGCCACGGCGCAGGCCAGCGGGTTGCCCATAAACGTCGGGCCGTGCATAAAGCAGCCCGCGTCGCCGTCGCTGATGGTGTCGGCAACATGCCGGGTGGTGAGCGTGGCGGAGAGCGTCATGGTGCCGCCGGTCAACGCT
This sequence comes from Enterobacter cloacae complex sp. P15RS, assembly GCF_014895905.1. Classification (NCBI taxonomy): domain Bacteria; kingdom Pseudomonadati; phylum Pseudomonadota; class Gammaproteobacteria; order Enterobacterales; family Enterobacteriaceae; genus Enterobacter; species Enterobacter cloacae complex sp. P15RS. Next base: position 26,603 of record NZ_JADBQL010000028.1, read on the forward strand.
TTACCCAGGCACAAAATATCCGGTGCGATCCCCGCATGTTCGCAGGCGAAAAGCTTCCCGGTGCGGCCAAAGCCGGTGGCAATCTCATCGGCAATCAGCAGAATACCTTCGCGGTCGCACATCTTGCGAATGCGCTTCAGCCACTCGGGGTGGTACATCCGCATTCCGCCCGCGCCCTGCACAATCGGTTCGAGAATAACGGCGGCAATTTCATGGCGATGGGCCGCCATCAGCCGCGCGAAGCCCACCATGTCCCTCTCGTCCCATTCGCCGTCAAAGCGGCTTTGCGGAGCCGGGGCAAACAGGTTTTCCGGCAGATAGCCTTTCCACAGGCTGTGCATGGAGTTGTCCGGATCGCACACCGACATCGCCCCGAAGGTGTCGCCGTGATAGCCGTTGCGGAAGGTGAGAAACCGCTGGCGCGTTTCGCCCTTCGCATGCCAGTACTGCAACGCCATTTTCATCGCCACCTCCACGGCTACCGAGCCGGAATCTGCAAGGAACACGCACTCCAGCGCGTCGGGGGTCATTGCGACCAGGCGGCGACACAGATCGACCGCAGGCTGATGGGTGATCCCGCCAAACATCACGTGTGACATCCGGTCAATCTGCGCCTTCATCGCCGCGTTCAGCCGCGGGTGGTTGTAGCCATGGATCGCCGCCCACCAGGAGGACATTCCGTCAACCAGCCGCTCGCCGCTGGCGAGATGCAGCTCGCAGCCGTGGGCAGAGGCCACCGGATAGACGGGAAGGGGGCGGGTCGTAGAGGTGTAAGGGTGCCAGATATGCTGCTTGTCGAAGGCGAGATCGTCCTGGGTCATAATCGACTTGTAAACCATTTTGAAAAGTTTTAGGTTTACAAGTATAAACCGAACCGACAATTAACAAAACCCTTTGGAGAAGCCCGATGGCTCACCACGCACGCTGGACGATGTCGCAAGTCACTGAATTATTCAATAAACCTTTTCTGGAGCTGATGTTTGAAGCGCAACAGGTGCACCGCCAGCACTTCGATCCTCGGCATGTGCAGGTCAGCACGCTGCTGTCGATCAAAACCGGGGCCTGCCCGGAAGACTGCAAATATTGCCCGCAAAGCGCGCGCTACAAAACCGGTCTCGAATCCGAACGCCTGATGGAAGTTGAGCAGGTGCTCGACTCCGCGCGTAAGGCCAAAAACGCCGGCTCGACCCGCTTCTGCATGGGCGCCGCGTGGAAAAATCCACATGACCGCGACATGCCCTATCTGGAGCAGATGGTGAAGGGCGTGAAGGAGATGGGGCTTGAGGCCTGCATGACCCTCGGCACGCTGAACGAGGAGCAGGCGCAGCGCCTCTCGGCGGCGGGGCTGGATTACTACAACCACAATCTTGATACCTCGCCAGAATTTTACGGGAATATCATCACCACGCGCACCTATCAGGAGCGTCTGGACACGCTGGATAAAGTGCGCGATGCGGGGATCAAGGTCTGTTCCGGCGGTATCGTGGGGCTGGGCGAGACGGTAAAAGATCGTGCCGGCCTGCTTTTACAGCTGGCGAACCTGCCGACCCCGCCGGAAAGCGTGCCCATCAACATGCTGGTGAAGGTAAAAGGCACGCCGCTGGCGGATAACGAGGACGTGGATGCCTTCGATTTTATCCGCACCATCGCGGTGGCGCGCATCATGATGCCGACCTCCTACGTGCGCCTCTCTGCCGGTCGCGAGCAGATGAGCGAGCAGACCCAGGCGATGTGCTTTATGGCCGGGGCCAACTCTATTTTCTACGGCTGCAAGCTCCTGACCACGCCGAACCCGGAAGAGGACAAAGACGTCCAGCTGTTCCGCAAGCTGGGGCTGAACCCGCACCAGACAGAGGTGCTGGCGGGGGATAATGAGCAACAGCAGGAGCTGGAGCAGCAGATTTTCAACGCCGACACCGACCAGTTCTACAACGCGGCAGCCGTATGACCTGGCAGGCACGTATCAATTCCGCGCTCGACGAGCGTCGGGCAGCGGATGCGTTTCGGGTACGCGGGGTAGTGGAAAACGGCGCAGGCCGTTTTCTCACCCGGGAAGGCCGGCGGTTCTGTAATTTCTCCAGCAATGATTATCTTGGCCTGAGCCAGCACCCGCAGATCGTTCGCGCCTGGCAGCAGGGCGCGGAACGATACGGCGTGGGCAGCGGTGGCTCCGGGCACGTCAGCGGCTACACCACGGCGCATCAGGCGCTGGAGGAGGCGCTGGCCGACTGGCTGGGTTACCCGCGAGCGCTGCTGTTTATCTCCGGTTTTGCCGCGAATCAGGCGGTCATTGCCGCCCTGATGGGCAAAGACGACCGCATTGTCGCGGACCGCCTGAGCCATGCCTCCCTGCTTGAAGCGGCACACCTCAGCCCGGCACAGCTGCGGCGTTTTGCCCATAACGATGCCGCTCAGCTGAACGTCCTGCTGGGGAAACCCTGCGCAGGGCTTCAGCTGGCGGTAACGGAAGGGATCTTTAGCATGGATGGCGACAGCGCGCCCCTTGCCGCGCTGCACGACGCCGCAAAGCAGCAGAACGCCTGGCTGCTGGTTGACGATGCCCACGGCATTGGCGTTACCGGCGAGGAGGGACGCGGAAGCGCTTATCAGCAGGGCGTCAGGCCGGAACTGCTGGTGGTCACCTTTGGAAAAGGCTTTGGCGTCAGCGGCGCCGCGGTGTTATGCAGCGAGCCGGTGGCCGACTACCTGATGCAGTTCGCCCGACACCTGATCTACAGCACCAGCATGCCCCCGGCGCAGGCCGTGGCGCTGTCTGCCTCGCTGGACGTGATCCGCGGCGAGGATGGCGCTGAACGCCGCGCGCGCCTGGCTGAACATATTCAGCGTTTTCGTCGGGGAGTCAGCGAGCTTTCTTTCCGGCTAACCGACTCCCGCAGCGCCATTCAGCCCGTAATGGTGGGTGAAAACCCGCGCGCGCTGGCGCTGGCACAGATGCTGCGAGAACGCGGGCAGTGGGTAACGGCGATCCGTCCGCCCACCGTGCCGCCGGGTACGGCGCGTTTGCGTCTGACGCTCACGGCAGCGCACGAGCCGCAGGATATCGATACGCTTCTGGAGGCTCTGCATGTCTCCTGTCAATAAACAGGCCATTGCCGCCGCGTTTGGCCGTGCAGCGCAAAGCTATTCCCGGCACGATGAGCTGCAACGCCTGAGCGCGCGCGGGCTGCTGGCCGCGCTCGGCGAGAGCCGGTTTGCGCAGGTGCTGGACGCTGGCTGCGGGCCAGGAGGCAACAGCCGCTACTGGCGCGCAGCGGGCAGCCACGTGACGGCGCTGGATTTATCCGCGCAGATGCTGGATGAAGCCCGCCAGCAGCAGTCAGCAGACCGCTATCTGGTGGCCGACATCGAGGCCATTCCGCTGGAGGATGCCCAGTTTGACCTCGTCTGGAGCCATCTGGCGGTGCAGTGGTGCGCCAGCCTGCCGCAGGCGCTACGCGAGCTTTACCGCATGGCGCGTCCCGGCGGAACGGTGGCCTTTACCACCCTGCTGGAAAGTTCGTTGCCGGAGCTGAATCAGGCGTGGAAGGCGGTGGACGAGCAGCCGCACGCCAACCGGTTTCTCGCTCACGAGCAGGTCATTCAGGCGCTGGCAGGCTGGCGCTATCGCAGCGTGGTCCAGACCGTCACCCTCGAATTTAGCGATGCGTTAAGCGCCATGCGCTCTCTTAAGGGCATAGGCGCTACGCACCTGCACGCCGGGCGGGAGAAGAAACCCCTTACCCGCGGCCAGCTCCAGCGTCTGGAGCTGGCGTGGCCGCAGGAACGGGGCCAGTTCCCGCTCTCTTATCATCTTTTTCATGGGATTATTGAACGTGACTGAACGTTATTTTGTTACCGGCACGGACACTGAAGTCGGTAAAACCGTTGCCAGCGCCGCGCTGTTACAGGCGGCGCGTCTGCTGGGGAAAACGACGGCGGGGTATAAGCCCGTGGCCTCCGGCAGCGAGATGACGCCGGAAGGCTTACGCAATACCGATGCGCTGGCGCTACAGCGTAACAGCAGCCTTGCGCTGGCCTATTCTGCGGTAAATCCTTATACCTTTGCTGAACCCACCTCGCCGCACATCGTCAGCGCTGATGAAGATCGGCCGATTGATTTTTCGGTTCTCTCTTCCGGGTTACGCGCTCTGGAAACGCAGGCCAACTGGGTGCTGGTGGAAGGGGCCGGTGGCTGGTTCACCCCGCTGTCTGACGAGCAGACGTTTGCTGACTGGGTGCAGGCCGAACAGCTTCCGGTCATTCTGGTGGTGGGCGTGAAGCTTGGCTGCATCAACCACGCCATGCTGACCGCGCAGGCGGTGCAGCAGGCCGGGTTGCGTCTGGCTGGGTGGATTGCCAACGACGTGGTTGCGCCGGGTAAACGTCATGCTGAGTATCTGGCGACGCTGAAGCGAATGCTGCCTGCGCCGTTCCTCGGGGAGATCCCGTGGCTTGCCGACGGCGCAGAGCAGGCGGAAACCGGACGCTATCTTGACCTCAGCGCCTTATGTCCCGCGCCATCCAGTGGGCAATAAGATCGTCATCCAGCTCGTTTACGTGGCCCTGCGCCACGTTACGCCCGCGATAAAGCATGCAGAAACGATCCGCGACCCGGCGGATGAACGACAGCTGTTGCTCCGCTAACAGCACCGTCATGCCCAGCTCCCGATTTAGCCGCACCAGCAGTTGCCCGAGCCTGCGGGCAAAACGTTGTCCTGCGCCATACATAGGCTCGTCCAGGATCAGCACGCGCGGGCGATTAACCAGCGCGCTGGCGAGGGCGAGCTGATACTGGTCGTCAGGGGACAGCGTAGAGGCCCGGATCTGTCGCAGCGTATAAAGCTCCGGAAACAGGGCGTATACCTCATTTTTTAATGCCGGCTCGGGTTTCCCCGTCGCCCGCATGGCGATATGCAAATTTTCATCGACGGTCAGTTGGGAAAATATCCGCCGGTCCTGCGGGACGTAGCCTATTGTTGGCGTCGCAGGACATTCTGAGGCAGGGCTGAGCAAATTTTGCGGCGGTGCACCGGCCTCGTGCCAGATGATGGTGCCGCTCTCGACGGGCACTTTCCCGGTAATGCAGTTCATGAGCGTGGACTTACCCATACCCGGCAAGCCAACGATGCCTGTACAGATGCCTTGCGGGAAATCGATATTCACGTTCCATAGCGTATGTTGGCTTCCGTAAAACTGATTTACAGCACGCAGACTCAACATCTTTCTCTCCTTAAAAATGTGTGGGGTGATGCTCAGATTGATATCTGCAAAACGCCTGCCAGGAACTTCATAATGATTAAAAAAAGGCCGTTTTTAGGAATAACTCACTGCTAAAAGCGCAACGTTTGTTCGAAATGCACGCTTCCGGTGCCGTGCATGTCGGGTTGTGGTGCAGTGAAAATGACGGAAATGTGATTAAGATCTCGCCAGGTGCTTATGAAAAAATGAACGTTTTCCAGGCAAAAAAGAGTGATAAAAATATTTTATTGCCGCTTCGTGGGAAAAACCGGGAATTTGCGGGAGTGCATGCTGTACGGGCTGGAGGCAGTTATCCACTATTCCTGTGGATAACCTTGTGCATTAGAGTTAGAAAACACGCGATAAGCGAGAGAATACGCGGGTTACGCCCAAATTGATGCGAAACGCGGCTTTAGGAAATAGTCTATATTTTTTAACGAATTAGATAAAAGCAATTCCCTCAACCCCGGCGAGACCTGTTGCCATAAAACTTTCATAACCGCCCTTGACAAATGTTAAAAAAGTAATAGTTCTGGGGATAACCCCCTGAGGCTGGTGTTTTATAGGGTCACAGTCGAAATTTGGCTCGCGAACGCACTAATCCTCTCCGTGCTACGCTAAATATCCTGACACGCTACTGGTTTTTCATCCAGTGTTTTTTACTGGCAATCCTGGCCACAACGAGTAAAATTACTCACCTGCCGCTTATTCTGTAATCAGGTCGTCGCCAATGAGTAAACCGTTCAAACTGAATTCTGCTTTCCGTCCTTCCGGGGATCAGCCCGAGGCCATTCGTCGCCTGGAAGAGGGGCTGGAAGACGGGCTGGCGCACCAGACCCTGCTGGGGGTAACCGGTTCGGGTAAAACCTTCACCATTGCCAACGTCATTGCCGATCTCCAGCGTCCGACGATGGTCCTCGCGCCGAACAAAACGCTGGCGGCGCAGCTGTATGGTGAGATGAAAGAGTTCTTCCCGGAGAACGCGGTGGAATATTTCGTCTCTTACTACGACTACTACCAGCCGGAAGCCTACGTTCCCAGCTCTGACACGTTTATCGAGAAAGATGCCTCGGTGAACGAACATATCGAGCAGATGCGTTTGTCTGCGACCAAGGCGCTGCTTGAGCGTCGCGATGTGGTGGTGGTGGCCTCGGTGTCGGCGATCTACGGCCTGGGCGATCCGGATCTCTATCTCAAGATGATGCTGCACCTGACGCAGGGGATGATCATCGATCAGCGGGCGATTTTGCGCCGTCTGGCGGAGTTGCAGTACACCCGTAACGATCAGGCGTTCCAGCGCGGGACCTTCCGCGTGCGCGGTGAGGTGATTGATATCTTCCCGGCGGAATCGGACGACATGGCGCTGCGCGTTGAGCTGTTCGACGAAGAGGTTGAACGCCTGTCGCTGTTCGACCCGCTAACCGGCCATGTCGAGTCGGTGATCCAGCGCTTCACCATCTACCCCAAAACGCACTACGTGACGCCACGCGAGCGTATCGTGCAGGCGATGGAAGAGATCAAAGGTGAGCTGGCGGACCGCCGCAAGGTGCTGCTGGCGAACAACAAGCTGCTGGAAGAGCAGCGCCTGAGCCAGCGTACCCAGTTCGATCTGGAGATGATGAACGAGCTGGGCTACTGCTCCGGCATTGAAAACTACTCGCGCTACCTCTCCGGGCGCGGGCCAGGCGAAGCGCCGCCGACGCTGTTTGACTACCTTCCGGCGGACGGCCTGCTGGTGATCGACGAATCTCACGTTACGATCCCGCAGATCGGCGGGATGTATCGTGGTGACCGGGCGCGTAAAGAGACGCTCGTGGAGTACGGCTTCCGTCTGCCGTCGGCGCTGGACAACCGTCCGATGAAGTTTGAAGAATTTGAGGCGCTCGCCCCGCAGACCATCTACGTATCGGCAACGCCGGGCAACTACGAACTGGAAAAATCCGGTGATGACGTGGTGGACCAGGTGGTGCGTCCGACCGGGCTGCTGGATCCGATTATCGAGGTGCGGCCCGTGGCGACGCAGGTGGACGATCTGCTCTCGGAAATCCGTGCCCGTTCCGCCATCAACGAGCGCGTGCTGGTGACCACGCTTACCAAACGTATGGCGGAAGATTTGACGGAGTATCTGGAAGAACACGGCGAGAAGGTGCGGTATCTGCACTCGGATATCGATACCGTGGAGCGTATGGAGATCATCCGCGACCTGCGCCTGGGCGAGTTCGACGTGCTGGTGGGTATCAACCTGCTGCGAGAAGGTCTGGATATGCCGGAAGTGTCGCTGGTGGCGATTCTGGACGCCGACAAAGAGGGCTTCCTGCGTTCTGAGCGCTCGCTGATCCAGACCATTGGCCGCGCCGCGCGTAACGTCAACGGGAAGGCGATTCTGTACGGGGATAAAATTACCCCGTCGATGGCCAAAGCCATTGGCGAAACGGAGCGCCGTCGCGAGAAACAGCAGCGCTACAACGAAGAGCACGGCATTACGCCGCAAGGGCTGAACAAGAAGGTGGTGGATATCCTGGCGCTGGGTCAGAACATAGCGAAGACCAAAGCGAAAGGCCGCGGCAAGGCCCGTTCAGTGGTGGAAGAGGATACCGTTGCGCTGACGCCGAAAGCGTTGCAGCAGAAGATCCACGAGCTGGAAGGGCAGATGATGCAGCACGCGCAGAACCTGGAGTTCGAAGAGGCTGCACAAATCCGCGATCAGCTGCATCAGCTGCGGGATCTGTTTATTGCGGCATCGTGAGTTTTTTGCCCGGTGGCGCTGCGCTTACCGGGCCTACAGGTTTAGCGTCTTTTGTAGCCCCGGTAAGCGCAGCGCCACCGGGGTTTTTGTTAACCCAATTCCTGAATCGCTTTCTCCAGCGCCTCGCGCAGCAGGTGGCGGTCGTGACGATATTTAATATCGCTGGCTTCCAGCGGCTCCTGCACCACCACGCGATCGCCAATCCCTGACACATCCACTTTCGGCCCAACCACGACACCGTCGATAATTTTCTTACCGACGTACTGTTCCATCAGGTTCAGCTTGTCCGCCAGCGACAGGCTCGCCGCCGCCGGGCTAAGTTCGCGGCCTAAGTTACCGATATAGACCATGGGGGCAGGCGTTCTGCGCAGCGCCTGCGCCAGCTCTTTGACCAGCAGGAGCGGCATCAGGCTGGTGTAAAAACTCCCCGGCCCAATCAGGATCAGATCGGCCTCGCCAATCGCTTCAACCGCTTCCCGCGTCGCGGGTACGCTGGGGTAGGTCATCAGCTCTTTTGGCGGCAGGAGAAGCTGGTCGATATTCACTTCACCATACACTTCGTGATCGTCGGCATCGATCGCCATCAAATCCACCGGCTGTTCGGACATCGGGATCAGAAACGCATCCACCTTAAGCAGGTTTCGAATTAAATTGATCGCTTCCAGAGGGCGCACGCTCAGGTGATCCAGCGCCTTTAACATCAGGTTTCCAAGGTTATGGCCTGAAAGTTCGCCATTACCGCCAAAACGGTACTCAAACATCGCTGAAGCCACGCTGGGCTCCGTTATGAGCTGGTTAAGGCAGTTGCGCATGTCACCCCAGGCGATCCCGCCTTCAGCACGTCGGATCCGCCCGGTTGAGCCGCCGTTATCCGTTGTTGTCACAATGCCCGTCAGGCGTGAGCCCAGTGACGATAACGACGACATGACCCGTCCCAGACCGTGACCCCCGCCAAGAGCGACCACGCGGTCCAGATCCGCAAAAGTGCGATTGCGCATACCCATTCCTTATCCTGTTTAGCTTGCGTCACAGTAACGCAACTACTCCTAAAAGACGATGCCTCTCACAATCCATAATGACGTATATCAATGCGAAAGCGCGGTTTTTGCGTATTCTGTAGGGAAAATGCACGATAACATCGTTATGTATAAGATTATATAGCGAAAAGCGACAATGGCGAAGTGGCGATTTCCACGCTACTATCGCCATAACCACGTTTTCAAAACTGAAAACATACACTCTAGCCCTGGCGCCTGTGTCGAGAGATATGGCGCCCTGGCCGTGGCGGATTTGCCACCAGGGTACAGAAAGAAATGACTGTGCCTCCCGATCTGGAAAGGTGTACATGGCTTCACAACTTACTGATGCTTTCGCGCGTAAGTTTTTCTACTTACGTTTGTCGATTACCGACGTGTGCAACTTCCGTTGCACCTACTGCCTGCCCGATGGCTACAAGCCCGGCAGCGTCACCAACAACGGCTTTCTCTCCGTGGATGAAGTACGCCGCGTCACGCGTGCGTTCTCGGAACTCGGTACGGAAAAAGTGCGTCTGACCGGGGGAGAGCCTTCCCTGCGTCGTGATTTCCCTGACATCATCGCCGCCGTGCGTGAAAACGAACGTATCCGCCAGATTGCGGTGACCACCAACGGTTACCGCATGGCGCGTGACGTAGCGAACTGGCGCGATGCGGGTCTGACGGCGATTAACGTCAGCGTTGATAGCCTTGACGCCCGTCAGTTCCACGCGATTACCGGCCAGGATAAGTTTCGCCAGGTGATGGACGGCATCGATGCCGCGTTCACCGCCGGTTTCGATAAGGTCAAAGTCAATACCGTGTTGATGCGTGACGTGAACCATCATCAGCTGGACACCTTCCTGGCGTGGATCAAACCGCGCCGCATTCAACTGCGTTTTATTGAGCTGATGGAGACCGGTGAGGGCAGCGATCTGTTCTATCGGCATCACATCTCCGGCATGGTGCTGCGCGACGAGCTGCTGAAACGCGGCTGGATCCACCAGATCCGCCAGCGCAGCGACGGCCCGGCGCAGGTCTTTTGTCACCCGGACTACGAAGGTGAAATCGGCCTGATCATGCCCTATGAGAAAGATTTCTGTGCCAGCTGCAACCGCCTGCGCGTCTCCTCCGTTGGCAAGCTGCACCTCTGCCTGTTCGGGGATGGTGGCGTAGAACTGCGCGATTTGCTGGAAGACGATGCCCAACAGGGCGCACTTGAAGCACGCATTTCCGAGGCGCTGACGCACAAAAAGCAGACCCATTTCCTGCATCAGGGCAACACCGGCATTACTCAGAACCTGTCCTATATCGGCGGGTAATCAGGCTTTAGAAGGAACCAGAAGATGAGTCAGGTAAGCGCGGAATTTATCCCGACACGCATTGCTATTCTTACCGTTTCCGATCGTCGTGGTGAAGAGGATGATACCTCCGGCCACTGGCTGCGCGAGGCGGCACACGAAGCAGGACACCAGATTGTTGATAAAGCGATCGTCAAAGAGAACCGTTACGCCATTCGCGCGCAGGTTTCCCAGTGGATTGCGAGTGACGACGTCCAGGTGGTGCTGATCACCGGCGGCACCGGCTTTACCGCAGGCGACCAGGCGCCAGAAGCGCTGCTTCCGCTGTTCGATCGCGAAGTGGAAGGCTTCGGCGAAGTGTTCCGCATGCTCTCGTTTGAAGAGATTGGCACCTCTACGCTCCAGTCCCGTGCCGTAGCGGGGATGGCGAACAATACGCTGATTTTCGCCATGCCGGGCTCGACCAAAGCCTGCCGCACCGCGTGGGAAAATATTATTGCCCCGCAGCTGGATGCCCGCACCCGTCCGTGTAATTTCCATCCTCATTTAAAGAAATAAGCTATGTCACAACTGACCCACATTAACGCCGCTGGCGAAGCGCATATGGTGGATGTCTCCGCCAAGGCCGAAACGGTGCGCGAGGCGCGTGCTGAAGCATTCGTCACCATGCTGCCGGAGACGCTGGCGATGATTATCGACGGCAGCCATCACAAGGGTGATGTGTTTGCGACCGCCCGCATCGCCGGTATTCAGGCCGCGAAGCGTACCTGGGACCTCATCCCGCTCTGTCATCCGCTGATGCTCAGCAAGGTGGAAGTGAATTTGCAGGCGCAGCCGGAGCATCACCGCGTGCGCATCGAGTCTCTGTGCCGCTTAACCGGGAAAACCGGCGTAGAGATGGAGGCGTTGACGGCTGCCTCCGTGGCGGCGCTGACCATCTACGACATGTGTAAAGCGGTACAGAAAGATATGGTGATTGGCCCGGTGCGTCTGCTGGCAAAAAGCGGCGGCAAATCCGGTGATTTTAAGGTGGAAAACCATGATTAAGGTGCTCTTTTTTGCCCAGGTCCGTGAGCTGGTCAATACCGACAGCCTGACGCTGGACGGTGCTTTTGCAGACGTCGCCGCCCTGCGTGCGCACCTGGCGGCGCAGGGCGACCGCTGGGCGCTGGCGCTGGATCAAGGCAAGCTGCTGGCCGCCGTGAATCAGACGCTGGTTGAATTTACGCACCCGCTGGCTGACGGCGATGAAGTGGCGTTCTTCCCGCCGGTTACAGGGGGTTAAGATGACGGACACCCGAATTCTGGTCGGCCCTGAGCGCTTTAGCGTCGGTACCGAATACAGCTGGCTGGCAGAGCGCGATGAAGACGGCGCGGTCGTGACCTTCACCGGGAAAGTGCGTAATCACAACCTCGGCGACAGCGTAAAAGCGCTGACGCTGGAGCACTATCCGGGGATGACCGAAAAATCGCTGGCGGCCATTGTCGAAGAGGCGCGAGGCCGCTGGCCGCTGGGGCGCGTGACGGTTATCCATCGCATCGGCGAAATGTGGCCCGGTGAAGAGATTGTATTTGTCGGCGTCACCAGCGCACACCGCACAAGCGCCTTTGCGGCGGGGGAGTTCATCATGGATTACCTCAAAACCAAAGCGCCGTTCTGGAAGCGTGAAGCGACGCCGGAAGGCGAGCGCTGGGTGGAATCGCGGGACAGCGACAAACAGGCTGCCAGCCGCTGGTAACAGGTTTATGAGGATGTGTTAGTCTTAACGTGTGTGTTTACTTAATCAGGAGTGAATCATGGACCGATTTCCGCGTTCCGATTCGATAGTACAGCAGACCCGTAGCGGGCTGCAAACCTACATGGCTCAGGTGTATGGCTGGATGACGGTCGGCTTGCTGCTTACCGCGTTTATCGCGTGGTATGCGGCAAACACGCCTGAACTGATGATGTTCGTCTTCTCCAGCAAAATCACCTTCTTTGGGCTGATCATTGCGCAGCTGGCGCTGGTGTTCGTTCTCTCCGGGCTGGTGCACAAGCTCAGCGCGGGCATGGCGACTACGCTGTTTATGCTCTATTCAGCGCTGACCGGGCTGACGCTCTCCAGTATTTTCATCGTCTACACCTACTCCTCCATTGCCAGCACGTTTGTGGTAACCGGCGGGATGTTTGGCGTGATGAGCCTGTACGGCTACACCACGAAACGCGATCTGAGCGGTTTCGGCAGCATGCTGTTCATGGGGCTGATCGGGATTGTGCTGGCGTCGCTGGTGAACCTGTGGCTGAAGAGTGAAGCGCTGATGTGGGCGGTGACCTATATCGGGGTGGTGATCTTCGTTGGCTTAACCGCCTACGATACCCAGAAGCTGAAAAACATTGGTGAACAAATTGATGTTCGCGACAGTTCAAACCTGCGCAAACACGCCATTCTGGGCGCGCTGACGCTTTATCTGGACTTCATCAACCTGTTCCTGATGCTGCTGCGTATTTTCGGCAACCGTCGCTAGGATTGTTATGCCGGGTGGCGGCTTCCCCTTACCCGGCCTACGAAAGGCGAACCGTAGGTCGGGTAAGGCGAAGCCGCCACCCGACTTATTCACTTCGCTAACATCCTCTCATTCTTCGCGCGCAACTTCTTCGCCCGACTCTCCAGCATCAGATAACAGACCGTTGCCAGCGCCAGCGGCAGGAAATAGTAGATCATGCGGTATGCGAGCAGGGCGGCGATAATCGTTCCCTGAGAGACATGCTCACCCGCAAGCAGCGCGATAAACACCGCTTCCATTACGCCAATCCCCGCCGGAATGTGCACAATCACGCCAGCAATACTGCTTACCAGCAGCACGCCCAGCACGAAGAAGTAATTCACATCTTCCCCAATCAGCAGCCAGATAATGGCCCCCATCGCCATCCAGTTGGCGCTGGATACCACCATTTGCAGAACGGCAAACTTCCATGAAGGCAGCACCAGCTTCTGCCCTTTAATGGTCATATGGCGACGTTTGGCAAAGGCGCAGGCCCACACGTAGGCCGCGATAATCAACAGCAGCACGATGCCAAGAATGCGCAGCGTCGCTTCATCGATGTACCAGTGCGCAGGCAGCTGTACCACGCCAATGGTGAAAATCACCCCGCCCAGCAGGATATACCCCAGCCAGTTGGTGGTAATACTCAGCGAGAAAATGCGCGTGATGGTGCCGCCCGGCAATCCGAGGCGGGAGTACAGGCGATAGCGCATGCCAATCCCGCCCACCCAGGTGCTCAGCGTCAGGTTAAAGGCGTAGCAGATGAACGACACCAGCATGACCTGCCGCTTTGCCAGCTTGTGCCCGCAGTAGGCGCGCCCTAACAGGTCATAGCAGCCGTACATCAGGTAACTTACTATCACCAGCCCAATGGCGCCCAGCAGCACCGTCCGGTTGTAGTTGCGGATAACTTTCCACACCTCTTCCCAGTCTACCTTTTGCGCGTACACCACCAGCAGTACCGCGACGGCGATGAAGAACAGCCACGTCAGGATTTTTTTCGCCAGCCGCCAGCGAGGATGAGATTTCGACATCAGGTTTTCCCTCCATCTTCCGCCTCTACGCGGTCCTGGGTTTCCATTTCGGGTTGCACGGGCGGATCCACCAGCGCCAGTTTCGGCGTATGCGCCGGTAGCCAGCCCACCATGGCCGGGAAGTGGCGCAGGAAGTGGAACACCACCACGCCGATGCCCACGTTCCACCAGCTGCGTTTCGGCACCATGGACTCATCCACCCGCACGCAGTCTTTATTGATCAACCCCTGAAGGTTATCGCGCAGGGTCTGATTAAACTGACGATCGTGGATAATCAGGTTCGCTTCCAGGTTGAGCGATAAGCTCAGTGGATCGAGGTTACTGGAGCCGACGGTCGCCCAGTGGTCATCCATTACCGCCACTTTGCCGTGCAGCGGGCGGCGGCGATATTCATAGATCTGCACGCCGCTTTTAACCAGATAGCGATAGAGCAGACGCGCGCCCACCTTCACAATCGGCATATCGGGCTCGCCCTGGACGATGAGCTTCACGCTCACGCCTCGTCGGGCCGCGTTGCGCATGGCGTGCAAAATCCGGTAGCCGGGGAAGAAATAGGCGTTGGCGATAATCACCTCGCGTTTGGCGTTCGCCAGCATCTTCAGGTAATGACGCTCGATATCGTCCCGATGCTCCTCGTTGTCCCGCCAGACGAACAGCGCCTGCGCCTCGCCGGGCTTGCGGTTCTCTTCAGGGCGATGACGGCGTCGCCACCAGCGGCGAGCGGCCTCTTTGCCGGGTAAGTTTTCCAGCACGAACAGCTGGATGTCCTGTACCACCGGTCCCTCAATACGGATTGCATAATCCTGCTTGGCCTCAGGACCGTAATCCGACATATGCTCGGCGGAGTAGTTGATGCCGCCCACGAAGGCCACCGTTTCGTCCACCACCACAATTTTGCGGTGCATTCGGCGGAACAGGTTGGTGCGCATGCCGAACAGACGCGGGCCGGGATCGTAATAGCGGAACACCACCCCTGCGGCGGTGAGTTCGTTAACAAATTCATCGCTCAGATCCGGCGAACCATACCCGTCGAGCAGAACCTCAATTTTTATACCGCGACGGGCGGCATGCAGCAGCGCGCTGTGCAACTGCCTGCCCACGTCGTCTTCAAACCAGATGAACGTTTCCAGGAATACTTTCTGCTGTGCGTGGCTTATCGCCTCAAAGACCGCCGGATAAAAATTATCGCCATTTTCCAGCAGCGTAATACGGTTACCTTCCTGCCATGTGCATTTCATAAGTGGATCTCCGCGCTGAGTGGGGCATGGTCGGAGAGATGTCGCCAGTTGAGCAAGGCCAGCGCAGTCGGGCTACTGGCGTGGGCATTTTTTACGTAGATGCGGTCAAGGCGCAGCAGGGGGAAGCGCACCGGAAACGTCCGCGCGGGTCGACCGCGGGCGCGGGTAAAAATCTCCTCCAGCCCCGCATTGACCTTCAGCGGATGGTTGGCGCGCTGACGCCAGTCGTTAAAATCACCGGCTACCACCACGGGTTCGCCCTCGGGCAGCGCATTCGTCCACTCAGCCAGCATCTGAAGCTGAGCCTGACGGTGGGCTTCACGCAGGCCGAGGTGAACGCAGCCCACGTGAACAGGAAAATCGAGATCCGGCGGCGCGATGCGGCAGTAAAGCAACCCACGCTTTTCGCTCTCGCCGACCGACACGTCGCGATTTTCATAATGTTCAATCGGATAGCGCGACAGCACCGCGTTACCGTGATGCCCCTCCGGGTAGACCGCATTGCGCCCGTAGGCGTAATCGCTCCACATCGTGTCCGCCAGAAATTCGTAGTGTGGCGTGTCGGGCCAGTTTTCGAAATGCATCGGGTGCACCTCGTGCGCGCCCATGACCTCCTGAAGGCAGACAATATCGGCGCTGACGGTGCGTACCGCGTCGCGCAGCTCCGGTAAAATGAAGCGGCGGTTAAATGCTGTGAAGCCCTTATGAATGTTAATCGTCAGCACCTTGAGTGAGAAATGCTGCGTTTTTTTGCTCATAAACACCTTCCTGGGTGACTATCCCGATGAAAATAAAGTGTAGTAGGCGTCACAAAAAGATGCGGCGTTACGGAATTTTCCGTAAAGTGCGGTAGTCTGAACTAGCAGAGAAAAATCCTTCAGGAGAGAAGCCATGAAGTGGCAACAACGCGTTCGTGTCGCAACCGGTTTGAGTTGCTGGCAGATAATGTTGCATTTACTGGTCGTGGCCGTACTTGTAATGGGCTGGATGAGCGGCACGCTGGTGCGTGTGGGCTTAGGGCTATGTGTGCTTTACGGCGTGACCGTGCTGTCGATGCTGTTTTTACAGCGTCACCACGACGCGCGCTGGCGTGAAGTGGGTGATGTGCTCGAAGAGCTCACCACGACATGGTATTTTGGTGCGGCAATGATCGTCCTGTGGCTGCTGTCACGCGTGCTGCAAAATAACCTGCTGCTGGCCCTGGCGGGTCTGGCTATCCTCGCAGGGCCGGCAGTGGTGTCGTTGCTCACCAAAGAGAAAAAGCTACGCGATGTTTCGTCTAAACATCGCATAGGCCACTGAGCCCGTTGTGGCCGCGATGACCAGTAGCGGCCACAAACTTCCCCACACAATATCCAGACTCGCATCCTTCAGATAGATTTGCTTGGTGATATCCGTGAAGTGGCGAATCGGGTTTACCCACGTCAAATCCTGTAACCACACCGGCATGTTCTCAACAGGCGAAACGTACCCTGAGAGCAAAATCGCCGGCATCATAAAGACAAACACCCCGATAAACGCCTGCTGCTGGGTTGAGCAGAGCGCGGAAATCAGCAGCCCAAACCCGACCAGCGACAGGCCGTAAATCACCATCGTGAAGTAAAACAGCGCCAGCGATCCGGCAAACGGGATCTGGTAGGCCCAAATCCCGACGCCCAGCACGATGGTGGCCTGGAAGGTGGCGACGATCAGCGCCGGCACCGCCTTGCCGACAAATATCTGCCAGGTGGCGAGCGGAGAGACCAGCAGCTGATCCAGCGTGCCCTGTTCACGTTCGCGCGCTACGGACAGCGAGGTGACGATCATCACGCCAATGGTGGTGATCATGGCGATAAGCGACGGGACCACAAACCATTTGTAGTCCAGATTCGGGTTGTACCAGTTGCGCACCACCAGTTCGCTGTTGTTGGGCTTCGGTTTGCCCGTCATCAGCTCCTGCTGATAATCCTTCACCACCTGTTGCAGGTAGTTTGCCGCAATCTGGGCGCTGTTGGAGTTGCGCCCGTCGAGGATAAGCTGCATCGGCGCGGTCTGGAAGGTGTCCAGGTTACGAGAGAAATCCGCCGGGAAGCGCACCAGCAGTAACGCTTTCTGCGTGTCGATGGTGGGCTGGATCGCCTGCGGGCTTTTCAGCAACAGGACATGGGTAAAGGCCTTAGCGCGGGCGAAACGCTGGGTCAGCTCGACGGAATGCTTGCCGTTGTCTTCGTTGTAAATCGCGATGGTGGCGTTGGTGACCTCCAGCGTGGCGGCAAACGGAAACAGTACAACCTGAAGCAGCACCGGCAGCACCAGAATGGCGCGGGTCTGCGGCTCACGCAGCAGCGATTGCAGCTCTTTGCGGATCAATGTCCATAAACGGTGAAACATCGCGTCGTCCTCCTGTCGGGTGGCGCTTGCGCTTACCCGACCTACAAAATCCGATGGCTAATCTAATCTTCTTTTCGTTTTCATCCACGTCAGGCCGATAAACATCACCGCCGACGCCAGCAAAAACAGGGTGTTGATAATCAGTACCACCGGGATATTCCCCGCCAGAAACAGGCTTTGCAGGGTGCTGACAAAGTAGCGCGCCGGAATGATGTAGGTCACGGCGCGGATCACCGCCGGCATGCTGTCTATCTGGAAGATAAACCCGGAGAGCATAATCGACGGCAGAAAAGCCGCGTTCAGCGCCACCTGCGCGGCGTTAAACTGGTTGCGGGTGATGGTGGAAATTAACAGGCCCATTCCCAGCGTGCTGAGTAAAAACAGGCTGGTAATAAAGAACAGCAGCACCAGCGAGCCGCGGTACGGCACGCCGAGGATAAAGACGGCGACCAGCATGCACAGCAGCATCGCCAGCATGCCGAGAAAGTAGTAGGGGATGAGCTTACAGAGCAAAAGCTCGACGCGCGTCACTTCGGTTGAAAGTAGCGCCTCCATGGTGCCGCGCTCCCACTCGCGGGCTATGACCAGCGAGGTGAGGATCGCGCCAATCACCGTCATGATGATGGTCACCGCCCCCGGGATAATAAAGTGCTGGCTGATGGCGGCGGGGTTAAACCAGTAGCGCGTCTGCACGTCAATCAGCGGTTCAAACGTCTCCCCCCGGTCTTCGGCGCGCTGCATCTGCCACAGCTGCCAGATCCCCTCCGCATAGCCCTGCACAAAGTTCGCGGTGTTCGGCTCGCTGCCGTCGGTAATTACCTGGATCGGCGCATCGGCGCCCGGGCGCGCCATGTTGGCGGCAAAATCCACCGGGATGACGATCAGGCCGCGAATTTTCCCGGCCTGCATTTTCTGGATCAGTTCCTGCCGGCTGTCGCTGATGGTGGCGTCGATGTAGGGCGAGCCGGTCATGGCGTGGGTGAAGTCCAGCGCCTCTTCGCTCCGCTGCTCCAGCAAAATCCCGACCCGCAGCTTGCTGGAGTCGAGGTTAATCCCGTAGCCAAAGATAAACAGCAGCAGCAGGGGGATCACCACCGCAATCAGCCAGCTGCTGGGATCGCGCACGATCTGCCGCGTCTCTTTGATGCACAGGGCGCGCACCCGGCGCCAGGAAAGGGCGTTACTGCGCATGAGCATTCTCCTTATCCCAGTCGTGGATGAGGGTGATAAACGCCTGCTCCATGGTCGGGTCTGGCTGTGCGTCGTCGGCGGCCTGCGCTTTCAGGTCGTCCGGCGTGCCGTGGGCAATCAGCTTGCCGCGATAGACCAGCCCGATGCGGTCGCAGTATTCCGCCTCATCCATAAAGTGGGTGGTGACCATCACGGTCACGCCTTTTTCCACCATGCTGTTGATATGCAGCCAGAACTCGCGGCGGGTGAGGGGGTCCACGCCTGACGTGGGTTCATCAAGAAACAGGATATCCGGCTCGTGCATCAGTGAGCAGGCCAGCGCCAGCCGCTGCTTGAAGCCAAGCGGCAGCGCGTCGGTAGCGTGTGACGCGATATCGGTCAGGCCGAAGGCCTCGCACATGCGGTCGATTTTCTCGTTCTGCGCCCGCCCCCGCAGGCCGTAGACGCCGGAGAAAAAGCGCAGATTTTGCTCAACCGTCAGGTTGCCGTAGAGCGAAAACTTCTGCGCCATATAGCCCAGATGCTGGCGCGCCTTGCCGGAGCTGACCTTGAGATCCATGTCCAGCACCAATGCCTTGCCGGACGTCGGCACCAGCAGGCCGCACATCATTTTAAAGGTGGTGGATTTTCCCGCCCCGTTCGGCCCGAGCAGGCCGAAAATCTCGCCGCGCTTCACGGCAAAATTGACGTTATCGGTGGCGGCGAAATCGCCGAATTTTTTGGTCAGCGATTTCGCCTCGATGACCGTTTCGCCCGGCGTGCCTTCCACCGTGTGCAGAATGGCGCCAAGCGGTGATTCTGAGGTTCCCGCCCCGCCCAGAAGGTCGATAAATGCATCTTCAAAGCGCGGGGCGGTTTCCTGCATCTCAATCTCAGGCATCCCCTGCGCCTGGCGGATACTCTCGGCGGTCGCCTCTTTGCTGAGGATCACGCGCACCGAGCGGCCCTGAATCATGCCGTCGCTGATCTGCGGCAGCTTCAGCACCCGTTGCAGCAGCGTGCGGTTGGACTCCTGCGGACTATGCAGCAGAAAACTGCGCCCGGCCATGGTGTGCGTCAGCTCGGTGGGCTCGCCCTGATAGAGCAGTTCACCTTCGTTCATCAGCAGCACGTCGCGGCACTGCTCCGCTTCATCAAGGTAAGAGGTGCTCCAGAGGATCAGCATGCCGTCACCCGCCAGCTCGTGCACCATCTGCCACAGCTCGCGGCGGGAAATTGGGTCCACGCCCACGCCGGGTTCATCCAGCAGCAGCACTTTTGGCTCGCCCACCAGCGTACAGGCCAGCCCCAGCTTCTGCTTCATCCCGCCGGAAAGCTTGCCCGCCAGCCGGTCGGTGAACGGGCCGAGGGAGGTAAATTCGAGCAGACGCTCGAAGGTTTTCTGCCGGGTTTCGCCGGTGACGCTGCGCAGGTCGGCGTACAGATTGAGGTTTTCCATCACCGTCAGATCTTCGTACAGGCCAAACTTCTGCGGCATATAGCCGAGTATGCCGTGGAGCGCCGCGTCGTCTTTGATCGGATCGAGGCCAAGCACGCGGGCCGATCCCTCGTCCGGCTTCAGTAAGCCCGCCAGCATCCGCATCAGCGTGGTTTTACCCGCGCCGTCCGGCCCCACCAGCCCGGTCACATAGCCTTTCTGAATGGTGCAGTTCAGCGGTGCGACCGCCGGTTTGTCCATTCCCGGGAAACGTTTGACCAGATTATTGAGCTGGATAACCGCATCATTCATGTCGTTCCCCGTCGTTTAAGGTCACGGTAACAGGCATGCCCTGACGCAGCGCGTCGTCCGCGTCGGTGACGATGATGCGCAGGCGGTACACCAGGTCGGTGCGCAGGTCCGGCGTTTCAACGGTCTTCGGCGTGAATTCGGCGGTAGGAGAGACAAAGCCCACTTTACCGTGATACGGCTTGTCCGGGCGACCGTCGGTATAGAGCAGCAGCTCGCGGCCCGGCTGCATCTGGCCGAGATTCGGTTCATCAATGTAGGCCCGCACCCAGACCGGACGGGTTAAGGACAGCGTCAACACGGTGCTGCCTGCGCTGAGCATGCTGCCCGGCTCCACGGCGCGGGTCATCAGCGTGCCGTCAGACGGGGCGATTAGCGTGGTATCGTGCAGATCCAGCTCCGCCTGGGCAAGCTGCGCCTGCGCCTGCTCAAGGCTGGCTTTCGCCTGGGCGATGTCCTGCGCGCGGTTACCGGTGCGGTACTGGCTGAGCTTATCCTGTGCCGATTTCAGCGTCGCCTGCGCCTGGTCGCGGGATGAGCGCGCGTTTTCAAGGTCGTTGGCGGAAATGGTGCGGCTTTTCCACAGCCCCTGCTGGCGGTTGTAGAAGTTCTGCGCGTAGTCATAGGCGGCTTTGGCCTGCTTAACGGCAGCCGCCGCCTGGGAGATCTCTTCGTCACGATAGCCCGCCAGCATCAGGTCGTACTGCGCCTGGGCGACGGAGACGCCTGCTTTTGCCTGCATCAGCGCGTTCTCAAACGGGGCTTTGTCCAGCATTCCCAGCGTCTGCCCGGCTTTGATGGCGTCGCCCTCGTCAACGCTCAGCGAGGCGAGACGCCCGCCAACCCGGAAGCTCATATTCACGGTGCGGATATCCACGTTGCCGTACAGCGTCAGGCCGCGATCCTGCTGGCTCTGATACCACAGCCAGCCGCCGATTCCCGCAGCAAGCAAAACAACAACCACCAGTATGATGGCGACAGGTTTTTTCATGACTTCTGGCTCCTTTGCGTTAAGCCTTGCAGGATGAGATCAACGTGACAGGTAATGACCTGGCTAATTTGCCCGGCTTTATCCTCATCGAACTGTGTCCAGCCAGTACGTAACAGGATGGTTTCGCGCCCCAGACGGAAGGCGAGCACTTCGCCCAGCAGGGCGTGGGTATGCAAAATGGTGTCGGTATCGCTGGCGTCCCGACCGGTATAGGCGGCGATCAGCCGGGTCAGATGGCTATGCATCGGGGCGATCACCTGATCGTGCACCAGCTGGTAGGCGGCAGTGGGAGAGAGCTGCTCGCGGGAGATAAATTTGCTCAGGTTCAGCGTATCGTCGTGCGTCAGCAGGCGGATCATATTGTGGCAGGCGTTAAGGATCAGCTGGCGGATGACCGCCCGGTCCGGCTCTGGCTGGCTGAATAACGCGGTGGCCTCTTCCACGTGCGGACGAAAGCTGGTGTCGATAAAATCCGCGATCCACTGGGCGCAGGCGAGATATAAGTCCTCTTTTGAACCAAAATAGTAGGTAATGGCCGCAATATTCTGCCCGGCCTGGGCGGCGATATCCCGCGTGGTGGCATGCAGACCATACTCGCCAAACTGTGCCAGCGCGGCGGCAATCAGCTGGCTTTTCGCCTGTTCGCCTTTGGTCGTCGTTGGGGTTGTATTCATAGCGTCATTAAAAATTAATCAATCGATTGATTAAGATTATGCCTGATTTCCGCAAACGTCGAGCCATCACCGGGGATATTTTATGCGCCACGTCACAAAAGCTGCTACACTCCGCACCTTCGCGACATTGTGGTTTTTGTCCTCTTATTCGTTATATCTCCCTGAAAACTACACCTGTGATGGTCGGGGCGGTTCGGAGTTTTTATGTCTTTTGATTCCCTTGGTCTGAACCCGGAAATTCTGCGCGCCATCGCAGAGCAGGGCTACGTTGAGCCAACCCCTATCCAGCAGCAGGCCATTCCGGCCGTGTTGCAGGGCCGTGACCTGATGGCCAGCGCGCAGACCGGTACCGGTAAGACTGCGGGCTTTACCCTGCCGCTGCTTGAGCTGCTGGTAAAAAACCAGCCGCACGGCAAAGGTCGTCGTCCGGTGCGCGCGCTGATCCTCACCCCAACCCGCGAGCTGGCAGCCCAGATTGGTGAGAACGTGCGTGAGTACAGCCGCTACCTCAATATTCGCTCGCTGGTGGTGTTCGGCGGGGTGAGCATTAACCCGCAGATGATGAAGCTGCGCGGCGGCGTGGACGTGCTGGTGGCAACGCCGGGTCGTCTGCTGGATCTGGAGCACCAGAACGCGGTGAAGCTCGACAGCATTGAAATCCTGGTGCTGGACGAAGCCGACCGCATGCTGGATATGGGCTTTATTCACGACATTCGCCGCGTGCTGGCCAAGCTGCCGGCGCGTCGCCAGAACCTGCTGTTCTCCGCGACCTTCTCCGATGAAATCAAGGCGCTGGCGGAAAAGCTGCTGCATAACCCACTGGAAGTGGAAGTGGCGCGCCGCAACACCGCCTCTGAGCAGGTGACGCAGCACGTGCACTTCGTTGATAAGAAGCGCAAGCGGGAGCTGCTCTCCCAGATGATCGGTCAGGGCAACTGGCAGCAGGTGCTGGTCTTTACCCGCACCAAGCACGGCGCCAACCACCTGGCGGAACAGCTGAATAAAGACGGCATCCGCAGCGCGGCGATCCACGGCAACAAGAGCCAGGGCGCGCGTACCCGCGCACTGGCGGACTTCAAATCTGGCGATATTCGCGTGCTGGTGGCGACCGACATCGCCGCCCGCGGTCTGGACATTGAAGAGCTGCCGCACGTGGTGAACTACGAGCTGCCAAACGTGCCGGAAGACTACGTACACCGTATCGGCCGTACCGGTCGCGCGGCGGCAACCGGTGAAGCGCTCTCTCTGGTTTGTGTGGATGAACACAAACTGCTGCGCGACATTGAACGCCTGCTGAAGAAAGAGATCCCGCGCATCGAAACCCCGGGATATGAAGTAGACCCGTCCATCAAAGCCGAGCCGATTCAGAACGGTCGTCAGGGCGGCGGTCGTGGTCAGGGCGGCGGCGGTCGTGGCCAGCAGCCGCGTCGTTCCGAAGGCGGCGCGCCAAAATCCGCGGGCAAACCGCCGCGTCGTAATAACGACGGCAAGCCGGCCGGTGAAAACCCGTGGCGCAGCGGTGAAGGCAAACCGGCAGGCGAGGGGCAGCGCCGACGCCGTCCGCGCAAGCCTGCTAACCCGCAGTAATCTGGAAGCCCGGTCGTAAAGCCGGGCTTTTCTTTTTGCGGCGGCGAAGAGAAAGTGCCACAATAGTGGCTGTTTATACAGTATTTCAGGTTTTTCAATGGCTTTAACCGCCGCGCTGAAAGCGCAAATAGGCGCCTGGTATAAGGCGCTACAGCAGCAGATCCCCGACTTTATCCCCCGAGTGCCGCAGCGGCAGATGATTGCCGACGTGGCAAAAACGCTCGCCGGGGACGACGGGCGACATCTGGCGATTGAAGCCCCGACCGGCGTCGGGAAAACCCTGTCGTATCTCATTCCCGGCATCGCCATCGCGCGGGAAGAAGACAAAACGCTGGTGGTCAGCACCGCGAACGTGGCCTTGCAGGATCAGATCTTCAGCAAAGATTTGCCGCTGCTGCGCAAAGTCATCCCCGATCTTCGCTTCACTGCCGCCTTTGGGCGCGGGCGGTATGTTTGCCCGCGCAATCTGGCGGCGCTGGCCAGCAGCGAGCCCTCGCAGCAGGATCTGCTCGCGTTTCTTGATGACGAGCTGACGCCGAATAACAAGGCGGAGCAGGAGCAGTGCGCAAAGCTGAAGGCCGATCTTGATGGTTACAAGTGGGACGGCCTGCGGGATCACACCAGCCAGGCGATCGGCGACGACCTGTGGCGCAGGCTCAGCACCGATAAAGCCAGCTGCCTGAACCGCAACTGTCACTACTACCGTGAGTGCCCATTCTTCGTCGCCCGACGTGAAATTCAGGAAGCGGAGGTGGTTGTCGCCAACCATGCGCTGGTCATGGCCGCGCTGGAGAGTGAGGCGGTGCTGCCGGAGCCGAAAAACCTGCTGCTGGTGCTTGATGAAGGCCACCATCTGCCCGACGTGGCGCGGGATGCGCTGGAGATGAGCGCGGAAATCACCGCCCCGTGGTTTCGACTTCAGCTGGATCTGTTCTGCAAGCTGGTGGCGACCTGCATGGAGCAGTTTCGCCCGAAAACCACGCCGCCGCTGGCGGTCCCGGAGCGGCTGAGCGAGCACTGCGAAGAGGTGTACGGCCTTATCTCCTCGCTCAATAACATCCTCAACCTCTATCTTCCCGCCGCCCAGGAAGCAGAACACCGCTTTGCGATGGGGGAGCTGCCGGAAGAGGTGATGGACATTTGCCAGCAGCTGGCGAAGCACCTCGAAAAGCTGCGCGGGCTGGCGGAGATGTTCTTAAACGATCTCAGCGAGAAAACCGGTAGCCATGACGTGGTGCGTCTGCACCGCATTCTGCTGCAAATGAACCGCGCGCTGGGCATGTTTGAAGCCCAGAGCAAGCTCTGGCGGCTGGCCTCCATGGCGCAGGCATCGGGCGCACCGGTCACCAAATGGGCCACCCGCGAGGTGCGGGACGGGCAGGCCCACCTGTTCTTCCACTGCGTGGGCATCCGCGTGGCCGATCAGCTGGAAAAGCTCATCTGGCGCAGCGTGCCGCACGTCGTGGTGACGTCGGCGACCCTGCGCTCCCTGAACAGTTTTTCACGGTTGCAGGAGATGAGCGGCCTGAAAGAGAAAGCGGGCGACCGCTTTGTGGCGCTGGACTCGCCGTTCAACCACTGCGAGCAGGGCAAGCTGGTCATTCCACGCATGCAGTACGAGCCGCTTATCGACAACGAAGAGCAGCATATTGCGGAGATGGCGGCCTACTTCCGCGAGCAGGTCGAGAGCAAAAAATACCCCGGCATGCTGGTGCTGTTTGCCAGCGGACGGGCGATGCAGCGCTTCCTTGAGCACGTCACCGACCTGCGTCTGCTTCTGCTGGTGCAGGGCGACCAGCCCCGTTACCGGCTGGTGGAAACCCATCGCAAGCGCATCGACAGCGGCGAGCGCAGCGTGCTGGTGGGGCTACAGTCGTTTGCTGAAGGGCTGGATTTGAAGGGAGATTACCTGACGCAGGTGCATATCCATAAAATCGCCTTCCCGCCCATCGACAGCCCGGTGGTGATCACCGAGGGCGAGTGGCTGAAAAGCCTCAACCGCTATCCGTTTGAGGTGCAAAGCCTCCCCGCCGCCTCGTTTAACCTGATCCAGCAGGTGGGGCGTCTGATTCGTAGTCACGGCTGCTGGGGGGAAGTGGTGATCTATGACAAGCGTCTGCTCACCAAAAGCTACGGTCAGCGGCTGCTGAACGCGCTGCCGATCTTCCCGATTGAGCAGCCGGAGGTGCCGGAGGTAAAAAAACGCCCGGCAAAACTGGCCGCCGGGCGCAGGAAAAGCATCCGTGCTAAGGGGCGCGGTCCTACTGGTAAGTGAAGGTCACCTGAATCACGCTGCTGAACGTGCCGGCGGTGACGGGCATGGACGTGGCGTAGTAGCGTGCGGACAGCGGGAACGTGGCCGTGTGGTCACTCGGGTTAATGGCGGCGTTAAAGGCGGCCTGCGGGGCAATCAGGATCTTGTCCTGACGGTCTGCCAGCTCCAGCGCCAGCCCTTTTGCGCTGCCGATATTGGCGAATTTCGTCGGGTGCACGCTGTCGGCCTGGCCGTAAAAATAGGCCGTGGCAAGCGCAAGCGTGGCCGGGCAGTGCGACACCGAGAGCGAAAAGTCTTTCCACTCGCCGGTATCCCCCACGTCTTTAAAACTGCCCGACACCGCCTGGCCTAAATCTACCGTCAGGTTGCGGCTGGCGCTGTCAATGATGCAGGTGTTGGCGTAAATATTCCCGTTCATCTGGATCTGGATATCGTCGGCGTGAGCCTGGGCGATCAGCCCCAGCGCCAGAATCGCAATACGCTTTTTCATGTCGGTCACTTATAGGCGAGGGTAATGGTGGCAACGGTGTTGGCAGGTCCTGGCGTAACGACATCGCTGACCTGCTCGTAACGAACCTCAAACGGGATCACCAGCGTTTCGTTGGCAATGGCCTCGCTTTGCGTGTTCACATAGGTATCAAAGGTGGCGATATGGTCATCAAATAGCATTCTCACCCCGACGCCGGTTGCCACGCCGGTCTGCTGTGTGAGCTTAAGCACCCCTTCGAACGCCGATTCATAGCCGTTGGCGCTGGTGACCTTAACCTCTGGCTGCACGGTGCTGTTGCAGTTCACCGTAACGTCAAAGTTTTGCGCCGGACTTGACAGCATCCCGACGCTGACAAAATCGCTCACCGGGAAATCGCCCAGGTTTACGGTCAGGTTTTTCGGCAGGACGGAGCAGGTCACGTTCTGAAGTTCAACGTTCCCGGCATAGGAAAGGGTGTTCGGATCGCTGATGCCTTCATGTTGATAAACGCCGATGCCAAACTTTGACTGCGCCTGAGAAAGCGAACCGGATTTCACCATATCGCTCGTTTTAACCAGTTCCAGCGTCACGTTAAAATTGAACGCCTCGCTGGAGTCCGTTGAGACAAACCCGAGCGGCGTGGCGGTGGAATTACAGTAAATACCTCCCGCGCCGGTAATTCGCTGACCTTTATCATTCATCAGCGCCACGCCAACGCCCTCAACGCCCGACTCATAAACGCCGGAGAGCCCCGGTATTTCGAGACCCGAGCCGTAGTAGCACGCCACAATCGGCAGCCCGTAGTCAGAAGGGTTATAGCAGTTACCCGCCACGTGAACGGTTTGTTCCGTACCCGGAATAGTGGCGCCCACGGGCAGGGTGCTGGAGACGGAGATGGCGGCGACGTTAATCTGCCGGGGCAAATCGGACGACGTACAGGTTGCCTTCGCGTGCGGCATAAATAACGCCGCGGTCCCGAGAACCAGTAAGAAAAAGCACTGTTTAATCATTTGCATAATCGTTAGCCTGAACGGTGGATCAGTGACACTGCGCGGCAGCGTTAATGATGCTGGTTTTCTCTATCTCATCCGTTAGCGCATAGTCAGCGATGCAGCGCTCGCTCGCGTCCTGTCCCCAGGAAACGGCGAGATGCCCCTGCTGCGGCAGACCTGAGAGATAGGTCTGGCCGTCATTACCGACGATAAATTCGCTGTCCTTATCCTCCGTGGTGACCGTCGCGCCGAACGGCAGCGGTTTGCCGTTGTGCGTGAGCGTCATCAGCACGCGGTTGCCCACGCGGGTGTTAAAGCTGGCGCGCACCACGGCCCCGCGGGTTGGAGTGACGATCTGCGCCGCGTGGGTGACGTCGGCGTCGTCCGGCAGCGTTTCGGTATCCAGCGCAATGGTGTTGTGGCGGTACGCGGTGACGAACGGCACGACGGTGTAGCCGCGGAAGTCGGTTTCAACGCCGGTCTGGTTAGTAATGTGCGTCCCGTGGGTGCCCGGCGCTTTCACCAGCGCGATGGTCTCACCGAGCGGCTGGCTCAGGGTTATCCCGTTTGCGTGGGCCACCACGCCGCCCTGTAGCCCGACGTTCACGCTCTGCTGATATTTATCCTGACTGACGCCGCCGCTCAGTTCGCCGTACGTTGCTTTGTAATCGGCGTTAAGGCTGGTGGAGTTACCGCTGCCAGTACTGCTCAGCCCTTCCTGAATATTCCAGTTCAGGTTGTCCTCTTTCAGGGCCGTACCGTTCAGACCGATGTTCTGCGTGGTGCCCTCTTTGGTGTTGTTCAGGTTGTAGGTGGCCCAGGTGTTATGCATCCAGCGATCCAGCGGAACCGAGACGCTCAGCGCGAACTGGTTATCGTTCGTCACCTCATTGCCGTCTTCGTCACTGTCGTTGGTGTTTTTGTTCATGCTGTAGCTGAGGCTGTAGCTCACGCCGTGCCAGCTGTTGTTGTAGCTGACGCTCACGGAGGTCATGTTCTGGCTCTGACTCCAGTAGGTCTCTTTCACCAGGCTCAGGGTCAGGGACCCCCAGCCTTCTGGCAGCGTCTGGTCAACGGTGGCTTCGGTGCGGGCGCGGCGCTGCTGCGGTGCAGACCAGTCGTCAGCGCGGGTATAGGACTCCATGGTGTCTTCCAGGGTGTAAAACCCTTTGCTGTTATAGCGATAGCCGGCCAGCGAGAAGTTAGTGCCCGAGCGGACGATATCTTTGCTGTAGCGCACGCGCCACGACTGGCCTTTGCTGGCCTGCTGTTTTTTCAGCAGGGCTTTGGCGCGGGTGACGTCAATGGAGAAGGCGCCTAAATCGCCCATGTTTTTCCCGACGCCGACCGCCTGAGACTGATAATGGCTGCTCTGCTGCACGCCACCGTAGGCGGTAACACCGTAGGGTAAACCGTAGATGGCGCTGCCCTGAGCAAACGGGGTCTTTTCCACGTCTTTGTCATAAGAACGATAGCGCCCGGCGGTCACGCTGTAGCGCAGGTTTTTCTCACGTTGCAATACCGGCACGGAGGCAAACGGCACCACGAAATGGCTTTCGCTGCCGTCGGTCTCTTTCACGGTCACCTGGAGGTCGCCGCTGCTTCCGGTGGGGTAAAGATCGTTAATTTCGAACGCGCCCGGCGCGACCGTGTTTTGATAAATGACGTAGCCATTCTGGCGAACCACCACCAGCGCGTTGCTGTGGGCGGTGCCGCGAATAATGGGCGCATAGCCTTTCTCGCTGTCCGGCAGCATGTCGTTGTCGGATTTCAGCTCCACGCCGGTGTAGGGCACGCTGTCAAAAACATCGGCAGGCGATGAGCTCTGGCCGACGGTGACGTCGCTTTTCATCGCCACAATATCGCGCTGCGCGTAGGTATAAACGGAGGTGAATTTCTGTTCCTCCACATTGCCCGTAGTGCTGCGATTCCAGGTGGAATAGTTGCGAACGCGCCATGCGCCAACGTTCAAACCCGGACGCAGGTTAACGTACTGGCTGCTGTTATCCTGCTCGCCGCGCTGGCGCGCACGGCTGTGGCTGGCATTTGCGCTGTAGTTAAGCAGGCCCGCAGTGATGCCTTCGTCAAATTCTTTTGGGTCAATGTAACCGCGAGGCACCTGGCCCAGCGCCGTTTGAGGGATGCTCAGCAGCAGCTGCTGGTTGCGAACGCGAAAGGTTGCGGATGCCGCAGGGATGACGCGTAAATTGGCGCACTGGCCTTTGGCCATCAGCTGCGGAAATTTTTTGGTCTTGATACCGAGGCTTTTTAAATCGTCCAGGCTAAAACAAGGTTGCAGCGTGCCGTTGCCCTGCGGATCTTTCTCAAGCGTAAAGGTCACGTTGCGGGTATCAATTTTATTATTATTGATAAACACCGCGACCTCATATTTTCCCGGCGCCTGGCCGGGCCCTTTTTCATAAACGGACAGATCGGTTTTTCCCTGCTGGGGATTATCAATATCCAGCAGGGCCGGGTTAAAATAATCATCAGCCATTACCTGCTGGGCAAAGATCGCCATTGCCAGGCCACAAAGAATGACCAGCAATGATGAAATTCGGCAGGTGAACGGCTTTTTATCGCTGTACATGATTATTTTATTACCGGGAAAGTGTTAATGAACGGATTTCGAGAACGTATGGCTGATGCTGCCGTAATCAGTAATAATGGAATACGTCACGTTCGAGCCCCCGACATTACCTGGTAAGGCAAAATGCGTTTCCGTTTTCGGAACGGCCCAGGTCGCTTTCGTGACTTTCTGACCATTCAGCGTGACGGTCTGGAAATTCATATAGAAGGGCGTAGGGTTATTCACCACCAGGTCGTTGCCTTCGCGATGCCATTCAAGTTTATCGGCCACATCTTCCGGTCGGCCTTTTACCGCAGACGGGCGATACAGCAGTTTAATGCGGGTGTTGATTGCAATTTGCAGCGTATTCACGCCCTCAACGTGCTTTGAGGAAGGGATCGCTTTAATGTTCAACCAGTACAGGGATTCCCTGTCTTCCGGTAAATTTCCGCCCGTACGCACCACGCGCAGAACGTTATCTTCCTGCGCATCCAGACGGAAAAGCGGCGGGGTGATCAGGAACGGGGCTTTGGCCTGGTTTTTACCGCCGGAATCGACCCAGGACTGCACCAGATAATCCGTCGCATCTGGATTTGAAAGACCAAGAGAAGATTCCTTCTTATCTCCCTGATAGACCAGCCGGGTGCCATTAATAATGACGCCTGCATGTGCAGTGGCGGCTACCAGTAAAAGCGTGCTCAGTAAATAACCGTGGCGCATAAAGATTTCTCAATTAATAGAGGAGAGAGTAATGCTCGCAAAAGCATTACTCTCTCCGGATTGATAAGATCAGTTATAAATAACGGTGAAGGTCGATACAGAGTTAGCGGGGCCTGCGGTAATGGCCGCGCCGGTTTGAATATAACGCGCGCCGAATTCCAGATCGTTAACAGCCGTACCGGAGGTTAATTGATACTGCTGCGACGGCGTATACAGGCTGACCGGCTGCTCTGACGCATCCACCAGCTGAATCGCCACGCCCGTCGCCGCATCGGTATCTGGCGTTAAGGCAAGCGTTGAATTGTTATTCGCATCCGGCTTACCGCCGAAATTAATCGCAGCGGAGGTGACCGTGTCAGGGCAATTCGTTAACTTAATATCAAACCGCGTTAAGGTGCTGGTAGAGCCTGCACCGGTAAATACCGTTTTAGACACTTTACCCAACTGCACATTTAATGGATTACTTAATCCATTCACGACCTGACAAGCCGAATCGATAATTTCACCGGTGAAGTTTATTTGCCCTTCACCGTTTGTTGCCGCAAACGTGGATGCAGAACATCCCACCGCTGCGGCGATGATTAAACCTAAAGCAACCTTGTTCATAGCAAATCCTGATATGTTTCTGGCGAGAACGTTGCCTGGACGTTTCACCGTTGACCCTTAATAACTTTCCGTGGGTCATTTAATCAAAAAATGTATGGTTATGAATTAGCCATAGAAATCACAAATAATTGAAAAAAAGGTTGTGTTTATTTTTTATCATCAAAACAGAAGGTTGCCTTGCCTGATAAAAAACTAACGGCCAGCCAGTCATCAGGGCTATATTGTTAACAAGATGATGCAGTCAGGAGAAATGTCGTGGATTACCGCAAAATTATCAAAGAGGTAGGGCGTGGAAAAAACCACGCTCGCGATCTGGACCAGGAAACAGCCCGTGCGTTGTACACGCACATGCTGAATGGCGATGTGCCGGAACTGGAAATGGGCGGCATACTGATTGCGCTGCGTATTAAAGGGGAAGGTGAGGCGGAGATGCGCGGCTTTTATGAGGCCATGCAGTCGCAGACAATGCGCTTAACCCCGCCCGTC
Source organism: Enterobacter cloacae complex sp. P15RS (assembly GCF_014895905.1). Taxonomy (NCBI): domain Bacteria; kingdom Pseudomonadati; phylum Pseudomonadota; class Gammaproteobacteria; order Enterobacterales; family Enterobacteriaceae; genus Enterobacter; species Enterobacter cloacae complex sp. P15RS. Next base: position 58,352 of record NZ_JADBQL010000028.1, read on the forward strand.
ACGAAGCCGATGCCGATTGTGATCCCGACCTATAACGGTGCGCGTAAACAGGCAAACCTCACGCCGCTGCTGGCTATTCTGTTGCAGAAGCTCGGTTTCCCGGTGGTGGTCCATGGCGTGAGCGAAGATCCGACGCGCGTGCTGACAGAAACCATTCTTGAGCTGTTAGGCATCGAACCGACCCTCCATGCAGGTCAGGCGCAGGCAAAGCTGGAAGGGAACCAGCCGGTCTATATCCCCGTGAGTGCGCTCTGCCCGCCGCTGGAAAAGCAGCTGGACATGCGCTGGCGCATGGGCGTACGTAACAGCGCTCACACGCTGGCAAAGCTGGTGACGCCGTTTGCCGAAGACGCCGCGCTTCGTCTTTCCAGCGTCTCCCATCCGGAGTACGTGACGCGCGTCGGGCAATTCTTTGCCGAAATCGGTGGGCGGGCGCTGCTGATGCATGGAACCGAAGGGGAGGTTTACGCCAATCCCCAGCGTTGTCCGCAGATGATGCTCATTGAGCCTGCCGGGACCCGCGTTGTGCTTGAACGTGGGGAAGAAAGCAGCGATGTCATTCTGCCTGAATCGAAAGATCCGCAGGTTACCGCGCACTGGATCGTGCAGTGTCTGGCCGGAAAGGTGCCGGTTCCGCAGTCGATCCGGCTGCAAATGGCCTGCTGCCTGCTGGCTACGGGAGAAGTGGAGACGGTAGAAGCCGGAATGCAGCGCGTGGCGCAGTCCTTTTAAATAAAAAAAAGCCCGTCCAGTGGCGGACGGGCAAACAAAGGGTAACAACAACAGGGTCAATGAGGGTTGGAGCATCTCACCAGAGGGAGGGTGAGGGTGGAGCAAAATTCGTTCGATTATTTGTAGATAACCGCAGTACCGCTCAGTTTGTTATTACCGTTAGCGGAGGTAATGGTGTATCCACTTGCGCCGGCAGCCGCTGCTTTCTCAGCCAGTTTTGCTTCCAGACCGTCCAGCGTGGTTGCGCCTTCTGCACTCACCACACCGATTTTATTCAGATTCTGTGCCTGAGTAGCAGAGACAGGCTCTACAGCGAAAGCGCCGAAAGAGAGGGCGGACAGGGCAACAGCAGCAACAGCATATTTGATCGTTTTCATGGCTAAATTCTCGCAGGTTATTCTGTTAAGGGGACGATGTTCCGTCGATGTGATAAGTATCACGCTTTTTTGCGAGAGATAAAATCGAAGAGAATTGACGTGGTTGCTCAAAAAATTTGAATGACAAATAACTTATTGATTATTAATAAATTCAGAGGCACGATTTACACTTCTTGCTGAAGCGCTTTACAGAACGGATGACAAGGGCACGTTTTGCTACGCGCTTCGCTAAAAGTCGTGAGCGTAAAGGAAGCGGCAAGTGGGGTTAGCTTCGGTAAAGGAAAGTCAACGTAACTGGCTGTCTTTCGATCCTCTGCGATTATATCCTGAATGTGAAGCGTTTTTTGAATCTTTCTCCTGCTGGCAGGCGATGCAAAGCCGTACACCGGGAATGGCTTTACGCCGTGCCTCGGGAATGGGTTCCCCGCACTCTTCGCATTCCGTCAAACTTTCGCCGCGCGGAATTTCGCCACGAGCACGCGCGACCGCATCTTCAATGGTACTGTTGATCTGTTCGTTAACGGCGTCGTCATTCGCCCAACCGGAAGCCATACTGTTCCCCTGAGTGGTTAAAGCCATATTATCAATATGGGGTTAAAAAACGCACAGTCAAGGCGCAGAGAAAGAGAACTGCATCCGCAGGGCGGATACAGTCCGAAGAAGGTGGGTTATTTATAGATAGTCGCGGTGCCGTACATATGGTTATCGCCACCGGCGGCATTTACCACGAAGCCTTTAGCCCCTTCCTGACGGGCTTTTTCGGCCAGCTTGTCCTGAAGGTCATCAAGGTTGCTGGCCCGGCTGACGGAGACAGTCCCGGCAGCGCGTAGCTGGCCGGTGTCGGTGCTGTCGGTCAGAGGCTGAACGGACCAGGCAGAGAACGATGCGCCTGCCAGCGCACTCGCAATAATAAAGGTCAGATACGTTTTCATCTTCACATCCTCAGGGAAACAACAGGTGATTCCTTTTTAGTTTAGAAGCCTGACGAGTGTGATTTAACGCAAAAATTTGATGATGATCTGCGTGTTTTTTGAACGATAAATACTGACAATTTGCTGACAGATCATAGACATACAGGTGGCTGAATTTTGTCGTTTTTTTGTGCGACTCAGAGAAATATTTACCCCCGCGCCGTCACAGGGTATCTTACGCGGCTGTTTAAAGGAGAATGCCATGACTTCCCAAAAGCCGGGATTGCACCCGCGTAACCGCCACCGTAGCCGCTACGACATGAAAGCCCTGTGCCAGAGCTGCCCTGAGTTGCAGGATTTTATCGTTCAGACCCCAGCCGGTGAACCGTCGGTCAACTTCGCCGATCCGCTGGCGGTTAAAACGCTGAACAAAGCGCTGCTGGCCCATTTTTATGGCGTTACACACTGGGACATCCCTGAAGGCTTTCTCTGCCCGCCAGTGCCGGGGCGTGCGGATTACGTCCACCACCTTGCCGATCTGCTGGCGGAAGACCACGATGGCGTAGTGCCGAAACAGGCTACCGTTCTTGATATCGGTACCGGCGCGAACCTGATTTATCCCCTGATAGGCGCGCATGAGTACCAGTGGCGATTTACCGGCAGCGAGATCGGTAACGAAGCGTTCGCCAGCGCGCAGGCCATTATTAACGCTAACCCGGGGTTAAGCCGAGCCGTTCGCCTGCGTCGTCAGAAGGATGCGGCCGCTATTTTCAACGGCATTATTCACAAGAACGAAAATTATGATGCCACCCTGTGCAACCCGCCGTTCCACGACTCCGCCGCCTCTGCACGGGCGGGGAGCGAACGCAAGCGGCGTAACCTGGGTCAGGCTGAAGATGGCGCGCTGAACTTTGGCGGCCAGCAGCAGGAGCTGTGGTGCGAGGGCGGGGAAGTGGCATTCATTCTGCGCATGATTGCCGAGAGTAAAGGCTTCGGTCGCCAGGTGAAATGGTTTACCACGCTGGTCTCCCGTGGCGATAACCTGCCGCCGCTGTACCGTGCGCTCACCGACGTCGGTGCGGTGAAGGTCGTCAAAAAAGAGATGGCGCAGGGCCAGAAGCAGAGCCGCTTTATCGCCTGGACCTTTATGGACGATAACAAACGCCGCAAATAGCACCCCATCGTAGGCCGGGTAAGGAGAAGCCGCCACCCGGCTCGGTTACAGCGTCGGCTCCTGCGGAGGGAGCGGCGAAGCGGGCGGCGACAATACCTGATACGTCTGCACCGGCGCTCTCACGTTCGCCAGATCGAAGTGTTTTTTCACCATGCTGTCGAGGGCAAAGCGCACTGTCCACTGTTTTAGCGGCTGGGTGGTAAACGACACGCGCAGGGTAAAGGCGGTGTTCGTCAGCCCGACGATGCCCGCGAACGACGGCTCGCCAATCACCAGTCCGCGAATATCCTCCATCTCCATCAGCTCGCTCACCGCATCGCGCAGCGCCTGCTTCGCCTTATCGGCATCCTCGTGACGATCGACGTCGTAATTCGCCACCACCGAACCAATGCCGCGCACAAAGTTGGCAAAAGTGGTGATCGATGACCACGGAATAATGTGGTACGCCCCGGTATCCTGACGCACGCCTACCGAACGAATAGACATCCGCTCCACCGTGCCGGTGAGCGGTCCGATGGTCACCAGATCACCGGTGTTCATCCCGTTCTCAAACTGGATGAAAACGCCGGTGATAATATCTTTAACCAGCGTCTGTGAGCCGAAGGAGATCGCCAGCCCCAGCGCACCGGCACCAGCCAGCAGCGGGGCGATATTGACCCCGATTTCCGACAACACAATCATGATGGTAATGGTACTGATGATCACCGCCAGCGCGTTGCGGCACAGGGTCAGCAGCGTGCGGGCGCGGGCGCTCGGCAGCGGCCTGCCGTGAACATCCGACACCAGCCGGTTCTCAATAAGGCTTGCCAGCAGCGTCCAGCCGACGGCGGAGAAGAACAGGATCAGCGCGATACGAATAAGAATATCGACGGTTTTTTCCCCCGCGCCGTTATGCAGCCAGTTCCAGAAGTCAAACAGGCCCCACGCGTTCAGCAGCAGCATGATGGCCACGCAGACGGTCAGAATGCGCGCCACCTTCAGCGACACCGACGTCCAGCCATTAACCCGTTTTTGCAGCTCCGGGTAATTCCGCTGAACCTGCGGCGACAGGGTGATGGTTTTCGACAGCCAGCGGGAAAGCAGGCCAGAAACAAACGCCGCTATGCCGATAATCGCCAGGCTTTTGAACGTCGCCCCCATCATAAATTTCAGGCTGTTGCCCGGATCGAACAGGGAGAAGAAGCACAGCACGATAAAATAGGCGCTGGCCAGCCAGTGCCACACCAGCGCAAAGGCCCGAATAAACAGGCTGAAAAAGGAGAGGGAGCGATCGGCCAGGTTCAGCAGGCTGTCGGTGATGGCCTTTTTATTGTGGAAGATGAGGTACAGCGCCCAGATGGTTATGCAAAGCATGATCAGCACGTTCGCCAGCGCCCCGAACTGCACGTTAACCTGGTTGGAGATAATCGGCACGGCGACCAGCAGGCCGTAGCCGATCAACCCGCTCAGCACGCTCAGCCGCACCGCCCAGTATTTGGCGCTCCGATCCTGAATGGCGAAGGGGCGAAGATCCGGCACGTTCGGGCAGAATATTAGCCGCAGCAGCGCCTTAAAGAACTCGATCAGGGCAAAGGCGTTCAGGAACAGCCCCTGCTGGAAGGCGATGGTTTTATTCCCGGTATTAAGACGGTCGGCCAGCAGCTGACCGACAAAAAGCGTCAGCGCCAGCAGCAGCAAATCGATGATAAAGGCCCCGGTAATCATGGCCGGGAGGTGCAGCCAGCTGCTTTTATGCTGATTCTTTTTACGCCCCCACTGGCCCATCTTCCGGTAGAGCGGCCAGACGCACAGGCGCAGCAGCCAGTAAAAGATAAATACCGCACCCGCCAGAATAGAAAACTGCGTGGCGGCTGCGGAGAAGGTGTGGGGGTTAAAAGGCTTATGCGAGGTGCCAATCAGGTTGCGATAGAGCTGGGCAAAACGCGACGACAGGGCTTCCCCGTAGCGGCGGCTGATGTCGGTGACGTTTTCCAGCACCGTCTTTTCTTCTTCGGCTTCCGGCGGCGCTATGGTCGGAACCGGATCCTGAGGCGGCGTGGCGGCCACCTTCCTCAGCTGATCGATCAGCTCCTGCCGGGACGTGTCGTTCTCAAGCACGTCGGCAAGCGCGCTGTAGGCGGCTTTTTTCTTTTCAGCGTCCGGTTCTGGGGCCGCATTTTGCTGGGTGGCGGTGGCTCCGGTGGTGACGCCGGGAATGGTTACAGCGAGCGATGGCGCGCTAAACAGGCTAAACAGGAGTAACAGGATCCACGGCACGGCGTCCTCCGACAAAAATATCGTGCAAAATGATAAGTATAGAGGGCGAGACGCGGAGGGGAGTTTTTGGGAACAATCCGGCGTAAAAAAGCCGGGCATGCCCGGCTCAGTGTGTGGCTATCAGGAGACGTGTTGCAGGAATTCCTGGAGACGCTGGCTCGGTGGGTTCGCAATCAGCGCCTGCGGATTGCCGTCCTCCGCGATACGGCCCTTATCAATGAAGATCAGACGAGACGCCACTTTTTCGGCAAAGCCGATTTCATGGGTCACGATCACCATCGTCATGCCTTCTTCCGCCAGATCCTGCATCACTTTCAGCACCTCGTGACGCAACTCCGGGTCGAGCGCGGACGTGGGCTCATCAAACAGCATCATCTTTGGCTTCACCGCCAGCGCACGGGCAATGGCCACGCGCTGCTGCTGGCCGCCGGACAGCTCTGACGGGTAGTGGTGGGCACGCTCTGCCAGACCCACTTTCGCCAGCAGATCTTTGGCCAGCGTTTCCGCCGCCGCTTTGCTGGCCCCGCGCACGCGCAGGGGGCCAAACATGACGTTTTCCAGCGCCGTCAGGTGCGGGAACAGGTAAAACTGCTGGAACACCATGCCCGCTTCCTGGCGGATCAGGCGCTCGTCCACTTTCGGATCGTTAACCTTCAGGCCATCGACGATCAGATCGCCGCTGGTGATTTCCTCGAGCTTGTTAATGCAGCGCAGCAGGGTGGATTTACCGGAACCGGACGGCCCAATGATCACCACCACTTCGCCCTGCCTGATGTTTAAATCGATATTGTGCAGCACCTGGGTTGGGCCGAAGTGCTTGGAAACGTTTTTAAATTCAATCACAGGATTTTCATCCTTCTTTCAAGACGACGCAGAACAAAGCTCAGGACAAGCGTGATAATCAGGTAGACAACGGCGACCGCACTCCAGATTTCCAGGGCGCGGAAGTTACCCGCGATGATCTCCTGGCCCTGACGGGTCAGCTCGGCCACGCCGATGACAATAAACAGCGAGGTGTCTTTAATGCTGATGATCCACTGGTTACCCAGCGGCGGCAGCATGCGGCGCAGCGCCAGCGGCAGTATCACGTGACGGATGGTTTCGCGACGGGAAAGGCCTAACGCCAGACCGGCTTCGCTGAAGCCTTTATGAATCGACAGCACCGCGCCGCGGGTGATTTCCGCAATGTAGGCGCCGGAGTTGATCATGATGGTGACAACGGCTGCGCTGAACGGGTCAATGCGCAGGTCGGTGAAGGCCATCGGCAGGGCGAAGTAGATAAACATGACCTGCACCACAATGGGGGTGCCGCGGATCACTTCGATGAAAACCAGTGCGATGTGGTTTGCAATCCAGCCGCCGTAGGTACGAGCGAAACCGGCCACCAGACCGATAATCAACCCGCCAACCAGACCGAGGACCGAAATCCACAGGGTCATTTTAGCGCCTTCAAGCAAGAGAGGAATGGCAGGCCAGATGGCGCTCCAGTCAAACTGCATGATGTATTCCTGTATACCGTGGTGAAAAACGAAAAACGTAGGCCCGGCGCGCGTGAGCGCCACCGGGCGTTACAAACCTGAGTTCAGGTGAAGTTATTTAGGCTCGGTACCGAACCATTTTTTGTAGATTTCGTTATAGGTGCCGTTCTCTTTCAGGGTTTTCAGCGCGCCGTTCACTTTATTACGCAGGTCGTCGCTGCCTTTCGGGAACGCAATACCGTACTGCTGTGCTTCCAGAGAATCGCCTACCGCTTTGAACTTGCCGTTCCCTGCGGTTTTGATGAAATACAGGATGTTAGGCGTGTCGTGCAGCACCGCGTCAGCGCGGTTGGTGCCCAGTTCCATATACGCGTTGTCGATGTTCGGGAACTGACGCAGGTCTTTGGTTTTGATGTTGGCTTTCGCGTAATCCACGGAACCGGTGCCGCTCTTCACGGCGACCACTTTACCGTCGAGATCTTTCACGCTTTTGACGTCGTTGTTATCCGCTTTTACCATCACCAGCAGGCCGCTTTTGTAGTAGCCGTCAGAGAAGTCGATCGCTTTTTTACGTTCTTCGGTGATGGTGATGCCCGCCAGCGCCAGGTCAACGTTTTTGGTTTGCAGCGCCGGGATGATACCGCTGAAGTCCATTGGCTTCAGGGTGTAATCCAGCTTGAGTTCTTTTGCGACAGCGGCCCACAGATCGACGTCAAAACCCACGTATTTGTCACCCTGTTTGAATTCAAACGGTACGAACGCCGTGTCAGTCGCCACAACAAGTTTGTCGGCGGCCTGCGAGGACACCGCAAACGCCAGGGTAAGTGCAGCCAGTGAAACTTTTAATACAGACTTCATAGCATTTCCTTTTATATCCACGGGGCGATCCCCTGCGAGAACCTCTGGCACAATGAAAAAATCATGCCAGTTTTACAAGTTGTTGTTTTGCAAAGGGGATGATGTCACGCATTGCACAAAAAGCGTGGCAATCCTGTCATGTTGCACCAGAATGGAGCACCGTTTTGGTGCGCTTCGTTAAGGTCTTCTGACAGGGGGATATTTAGCGCAAAATCTGACGAAAAAACAATCTTCCGTTAACGGTTGTGTGAGGTGATTATTACATTTCATTCACTTTTGCGACCATTGCGGGCAAAAGTGCGCACCATAAATGTGCAAAACCCCCGCCGGGGGCGAGGGTTATTCAGACAATCCGCAGGGATTATTCGATGTTGGACTCGATAAACCACAGGAACTGATCCAGGTCGCGGGAGGCAGCGGTAAAGATATCCGCAGTGTCTTCATCTTTCGCTTCGCCAATCGCTTTACGCACGTCGTTCGCGACGATCGCGTAACGGTCCGCCAGCTCTTTCAGGTGATCCTGAACGGTATGGATATCCAGCGGATAGCTTTTCAGTGGCGTTTTGCTGTTGATCACCTGCGTGGTACCCAGCGCCACACCGCCCAGCTGTACGGCGCGTTCGGCCATGGTGTCCAGGTGAGTCACCAGTGCTGTGCGGAAGCCATCCAGCATTTCATGAACGGCAATAAAGTTTGCACCGCGCATATTCCAGTGGGCCTGCTTGGTGATCAGCGAAAGATCGATGAACTGGACCACCTGGCGATTCAGCAACTCAATGGTCGCTTTTTTATCGCTATCCGATACATCGTTACGGGTATAAAGCAGATTAGACGCTTTCGTTTTCACCAGTTTAGCGGTACTCATAATCTCATATCCTCTTGATGTTTGTGTCCCAGGTAATTACGGGATTAAGTATAGCACCGGATTTTTTCCCTGCGGTTTGGCTCTGCCTATTGGTTTAATAGCGAAAGGTGGGTTGAAGTTTTAAGTTACTGACTTTTATATATTTTATATAAATTGATGCAGATCAATCTTAATTCCTTCCCGGACAAGGCGGGCAGCTGAAATATTTTGGCAATATAGAAGAGTTTGTAAGAAATTATTTGAAGCGTCGACGAGACCTCTATTCTGCATGGCCGGTAAGCCATGCAGAATTTAAGGGCTAGTTGAGGTCAACTTTTTCAACTTTTGGTTCCGGGCGCATGGTCAGGGTGGAGCCCATTGACGCCGCGATAATAGAACAGAGCGCCAGCGTCTGCACCAGCGTCAGGGTTTCGCCGAGGAAAATCATGCCGGAGATTGCGGCCAGCGCGGGCTCCATGCTCATGAGCGTGCCAAAAATACGCGTAGGCAGCCGCGTCAAAGCGATCATCTCCAGAGAGTAGGGAAGCGCAGTGGAAAGAATGGCGACCGCCAGCCCAACCGGCAGGATGGACCATTGCCAGATCGAATCCGTGGCCTGCGCCATGCCGATCGGGACAAAGATGATGGCGGCAATCAGCGAGCCCAGGGCGACCGTCGCAGGGCCGTGCTCTTCCCCCGCACGCTGGCCAGTGAGAATATACACCGCCCAGCAAGCCCCCGCGCCCAGCGCCAGAGCAGCCCCCGTCAGATCGATCTGTGAAACGCTTTGACCGAGCGGCAGCAGGAACCAGAGCCCCAGCACGGCCAGTATGACCCAGATAAAGTCCACCGGACGACGAGAAGAGAAGAGGGCAACCGCCAGCGGGCCTGTAAATTCAAGCGCAACCGCGATCCCCAGCGGGATAGTCTGAATAGAGAGGTAGAACATGTAATTCATCCCTCCCAGCGCCAGCCCATAGAAGAGCAGGGGAAGGCGCTGCTCCTTTTTAAAACGTAGCCGCCAGGGCTTAAAGATAACCACGAGGATCAGGGTGCCTAACGCGATACGCAGCGCCGTAACGCCCGGCGCACCAACCAGCGGAAAGAGCGATTTTGCCAGCGACGCGCCGCTTTGAATGGACATCATCGCGATAAGTATGACTACCACCGGCATCCAGACCGACGATTTACGGGGTAAACCAGGCATCCTTTCTCCTGTCAATTTTTGTCAAAAGAGGTAAAAGTCGCAGTGTAATGGAAATAAGCTGCGACGGTTGAGCTACTGTTGAAAAAAATCTAGGGAAAATCCGTAAAATGAGGAAAGGTTGATGCTTTTATCGCCTGAAAGATTAGGAATAATCTGGATGAACTTTCTGGCGATGACGCGCACTATTAGCGTTTGAAGGTGAAAATCTGGAGTTATTTGAACAAGATAGCTGGTGCTGGAAATGTTCTGTTACAGGAAAGGTCGCATTAGACATCGTGAATGACAAAGAGTTTCACAGATTTTTTTGATATATTTAAAACTTACGGACTTACTTGAAGCACATTTGAGGTGGTTATGAAAAAAATTGCATGTCTTTCAGCACTGGCAGCTGTTCTGGCTGTTTCCGCAGGTACCGCTGTAGCGGCAACTTCTACTGTAACTGGTGGTTACGCTCAGAGCGATATGCAGGGCGTGATGAACAAAACCAACGGTTTCAACCTGAAGTACCGTTACGAGCAAGACAACAACCCGCTGGGTGTGATCGGTTCTTTCACTTACACCGAGAAAGATCGTACTGAAAATGGCTCTTACAATAAAGGTCAGTACTACGGCATCACTGCGGGTCCTGCTTACCGCCTGAATGACTGGGCAAGCATCTACGGTGTTGTAGGTGTTGGCTACGGTAAATTCCAGCAGACCGAAAACCAGGGTCTGAACCGTACTGCTAGCAACAGCGACTACGGTTTCTCCTATGGCGCAGGTATGCAGTTCAACCCAATCGAAAACGTTGCTCTGGACTTCTCCTATGAGCAGAGCCGTATCCGCAACGTTGACGTTGGCACCTGGATTGCGGGCGTAGGTTACCGCTTCTAATCACTTCGGTGAGCCAGTAAAAAATCCGCCCTTTGAGGCGGATTTTTTTTATGGAAGATAAAGCAAAACGGCAACCAGAGGTTGCCGTTTTTAGTGTTTGTGCCTCTCCCGATGGGAGAGGCCAGTGTGAAGGCATCAGTCCGCACGAGAGGCAGAGATCACTTACTCTTAATATCGAAAATATCCGTTCCCAGATGGTTATAGTCGACTTTCTGTAACTTAAAGTTGGTAATGTACACTGGCGGGCCCTTCTTCCCGGAGATAAACGGGTAATCATTTTTTATCTCTTTCGCCTTAATCCCCGTCCACTGGGAGAAGAATTTCAGGAAATCGTTCGCGGAACGACGCGCTTTGATGATGCGATGCGTTTTGTCATCACTCGACAGCACCATAAACGGTACCTGGAAGTTCTGCTGGAATTTGTCATCGTGGGCCAGATACTGCACCTCTTTTCCGCGCTCCTTAAACGCCAGACCGTGGTCAGAGAAATAGACCATTGAGAAGCTGTCGCCGCTGTTGCGCAGCTGTGCGTACAGCTTGCTGAGCAGATCGTCGGTTTGCGTCATGGTGTAGAGGTAGCAGGAGGTCTCTTTCGACTGCACGAAATCAGCGTATTTTCCCTTCGTGCGGTCGCAGGCCTGCGGATGGGAACCCATCAGGTGCAGAACAATCAGCTGCGGCTGGGTGCGCTGGGTGGCAAAAACCTGCGCGGTCATTTTCAACAGCGCTTCATCTTGCGTATTTTTGTCCGCTTCAAAGTCACCGCTTTTCAGGAACTGTACCTCGTCGGCACGCTTCGCGATGCTGGCAATGGCGGTATCATATTCGCCAATCTGCCCCTGGTTGGAGAACCACCACGTCTGAAAACCGGCCCGGTTGGCCAGGGTGACAAAATTATCCTGAAACTGCGGTTTTCCATCCACGACGCGGTTGAGCGTCAGACCGAGAGATTTTTGCGTTGAGCCGCTGGCCGCCACGTAGTCGGTAAACAGCGTACCGTTGACGGCGCTCGCAAACGGCGTGTTATCCCAGTGACCGCCAAACGCGCCGAGCGCATCGCGACGCGCGCTTTCACCGATCACCACCACGTAGGTGTGATACTTCGGTTTTACCGCCAGCACGTTCCAGGTGTCTTTCATTGTGGAAAGCTCGGCCATACGCGCCTGCTCGTCAAGCACTTCCTCGTTATTCACCACCACGTCTTTAACGAAGCGAAACACCGGATAACCGGTATCTTTCAGCTTAAACACGCCGCCCCAGGCCAGGTTTTGTACCGGCGCGACAAAAAACGTCACCACGCTAAAGGCCAGGCACAGGCTTTCAATTTTACCCCACCGCTTTTTCTCGACGGGCTTACGACGAACCGCCATCACGCCCAGGGCAAAGATGAAAAGGCCAACCACGTAGTTGTACCACGGGAAGATCGTCAGGATCTCCGTGGACTCTTCCATATTGGTGGAGTGTAGCGCCAGCAGGGTATTAAAGTTCGGCGCGCCATAGGCCTGGCCAAACGGGAAATAGGCGGCAGCAACCAGAGAACAGATCCCGATGAGCACTTTTTGCACGCGCGGTGCGCTTTGCCACAGCAGGTGAAGGATGCAGGTGAATCCGACGGCATAAAGCAGGCTGAAGGGGTAGCCAAGGGCAAAGTTAATCAGCAGCGATTGCAAAAAATAGAATCCCGTCCACGGGCTTAAGGCCCGGCTGCGGGTAACAAGTGTATCAATCAGGGTTACGTTCATAGATCGCTATCACGAAAACGCCATGTGCTCACCCTGGCGCCAAGGGTCAAAGCCTGCCTGACTGTGCGTGAAAAGGGAATGAGGGGTCCGCTTCAGCGAGCCGCAAAGGATGCAGGGCTGCAAGAAGATAGTGCGAGCGTGAAGTAAGGTCAACAGTTGCTAAACAGATGTTTTGCGAAGGGGGCTGCAAATCCGCAAAAATAATCGGGAAAAGGACAGTGTGCCGGGGAAAAATGACGGGAAAATGAAGCGGCGTACCGCGACGCCGCTTAGTGGGAAGATTTGTCGTCCTGCTGCGGTTTGGTGGTAAACATATCGCACAGCATGTTCACCAGCATCAGGCGCACTTTAAAAGGAGAGTGGGTAAACACGTTCATACACCTCTTGAATTCATTCATAAGACCTCCTGATTCATGATCCCTTCGATCCGTGAAGGGTGACTGCATTACATACAGATATAGCACAGGCTATATTGTATAGCTATGGCTAATTCGTTAATTTTTTGTGCTTGTAGAGCTATGGTTTACAATGTGCGCTCCGTTACAGGGCGCTGGAAGCGTCAACCCCATTGAGGAAGCACAATGAACCGTCGCGCAGGTAAGCCAACAACAAAAAAAACGACGCAACTGGTGAACGTTGAAGAGCATGTGGAAGGCTTCCGTCAGGTGCGTGAGGCGCACCGCCGGGAACTGATTGATGATTATGTAGAGCTGATCTCCGACCTGATCCGTGAGGTGGGCGAAGCGCGCCAGGTCGATATGGCCGCCCGGCTGGGGGTGTCTCAGCCAACGGTGGCCAAAATGTTAAAACGTCTGGCGTCGGTAGGGCTGATCGAAATGATCCCCTGGCGCGGGGTGTTTCTTACCGCTGAAGGCGAAAAGCTGGCGCAGGAGAGCCGCGAGCGCCATCAGATCGTCGAGAACTTTTTACTGGTGCTGGGCGTCAGCCCGGACATTGCCCGTCGGGATGCCGAAGGGATGGAGCACCACGTCAGCGAAGAGACGCTGGTGAAGTTCCGCGAATTTACGCTCAAATACGGTCCCTCCGCTGAATGAACATTCCCGGTTTGCAGGCCCTGAAACGCGATCGCTTTTTCCATCTTTTACTCATCATTGGCGTTGGGCTCAGCGTCTTTGTGCCCTTCAGGCCGCAGGCCTGGCCCGCGGCAATAGACTGGCGCACCATTATTACCCTGAGCGGTTTGATGATGCTCACCAAAGGCGTTGAGCTGAGCGGCTATTTTGACGTGCTGGGGCGCAAAATGGTGCGCCGCTTTGCCACCGAGCGCAAGCTGGCCCTGTTCATGGTCTTTTCGGCGGCGCTGCTGTCGACGTTTCTCACTAACGACGTGGCGCTGTTCATTGTGGTGCCGCTGACGCTTACGCTGCGTAAGCTGTGCGAAATACCGGTTACCCGCCTGATTATTTTTGAAGCGCTGGCCGTCAATGCGGGTTCGCTGCTTACGCCGATCGGTAACCCGCAGAACATTCTGCTGTGGGGACGCTCGGGCCTGTCGTTTACCGCGTTTACCGGGCAGATGGCGCCGCTGGCGCTGGCGATCGTGGCGACGCTGCTGGTGGTCTGCTGGTTTGCCTTCCCGAATAAAACGTTGCAGTACCACAGCGGTACAGCCGGCCCCCAGTGGCAGCCGCGTCTCGTCTGGAGCTGCCTGGGGCTGTATATCGTTTTCCTCACCGCGCTGGAGCTAAACCAGGCGCTGGCGGGCGCGCTGCTGGTGGCGTGCGGTTTCCTGTTCCTCGCCCGGCGGGTGCTGGTGAGCGTCGACTGGACGCTGCTGCTGGTGTTTATGGCGATGTTTATTGACGTGCACCTGCTGATCCAGCTCCCGGCATTGCAGAACGTTCTCCAGAGCGTCAGCGGTCTGTCGCAGCCGGGATTATGGCTGACGGCGATTGGTCTTTCGCAGGTAATCAGTAACGTACCGTCCACCATTTTACTGCTTAACTATGTTCCCCCTACGGTGTTGCTGGCGTGGGCGGTCAACGTCGGTGGCTTTGGGCTGCTGCCCGGCTCGCTGGCAAACCTTATCGCCCTGCGCATGGCCAACGATCGCCGCATCTGGTGGCGCTTCCATCTATGGTCAATCCCGATGCTGCTCTGGTCAGCGGCGATTGGTTTCGGACTATTCCTTCTCATATAGTGCGCAATTTGTCAGTTTTTCCTGGCAAATGTATAGCAACGTCCTAGCTTTAGTGAACGGCATAGTGTGATGCCGCTCACTGACAGGACCGTTGCTGAACTATGGCAGAAGAACAAAATCCACCTGCTGACGAGCAGGATAAAAACAATAACGAGCGCAAGCGTCCGGGCAAAAAACCGTTAATTATCCTCGGCATTGTGGTCATCGTGATGGTGATTGTGGCGCTGGTCTGGTGGTTTTTAACCCGCAACGAAGAGACCACCGACGACGCCTTCACCGACGGCGACGTGGTGACCATTGCCCCCAAAACGGCGGGCTACGTAACTGAACTTCGCGTGCGGGATAACCAGCGCGTGAAGAAAGGGGACGTGCTGGTGGTGATCGATCCTCGCGATACCACCGCCCAGCGCGATCAGGCTCAGGCCCAGCTTGGGCTGGCGCTGGCGCAGCTGCATCAGGCCCAGGCGCAGCTGGCGCTCTCAAAAGTGCAATACCCCGCCCAGCGCGATGAAGCCAAAGCCCAGGTACTGAAAGCGCAGGCGGATATGGCCAACGCGCAGGCGGAGTACCGCCGTCAGCGCGGCGTTGACCCGCGCGCGACGACGCAACAAAGTATCGATTCCGCCAACGCTCAGTTGCGCAGCGCACAGGCGGGTCTGGCCAGCGCGCAGGCGCAGCTGGAAGTGGCGGAGCAGGTTCAGCTGCAAATCCGCCAGCAGGAAACGAATGTTGAAGCCCGCGAACGGCAGGTCGATCAGGCCAGGGCGCAGCTGGAAACCGCCAACCTGAACCTCTCCTATACCGAAGTCCGCGCCCCGTTCGACGGTTTTGTCACTAAGCGCAACGTCCAGCCCGGTACGCTGGTGCAGGCGGGCACGGCGCTGTTCTCGCTGGTCTCCCCGAACGTGTGGGTGGTGGCGAACTTCAAGGAGTCGCAGCTTGAGCGCATGAAGCCGGGCGATAAAGTGACGGTATCCGTCGATGCCTGGCCGGATATGGCGCTGGAAGGCCATATTGACAGCATCCAGCAGGGCAGTGGCTCGCGCTTCTCCGCCTTCCCGTCGGAAAACGCCACCGGTAACTTTGTGAAGATCGTGCAGCGCGTGCCGGTGAAAATCGTCATTGATAAAGGGCTGGATCCGAACAAGCCGCTGCCGCTTGGGCTGTCGGTTGAACCGAAGGTCACCGTGGAATGACGGACAGCAGCCACGAAAACTGGAAGCCCGCCAGTAACCCGTGGGCGGTGGCGATTGTGGTCACCCTGGCGGTGTTTATGGAGATTCTGGACACCACCATCGTCAACGTGGCGCTGCCGCACGTGGCGGGGTCGCTCTCGGCAAGCTACGACGAATCCACCTGGGTGCTGACCAGCTACCTGGTGGCGAACGGCATCGTGCTGCCGATCTCGGCTTTCCTGAGCCGGCTGTTTGGCCGCAAGCAGTTCTTCCTGATCTGCATTGTGATGTTCACCATCTGCTCGTTCCTGTGCGGCATCGCCACCGAGCTTTGGCAAATCATCCTGTTCCGCGTGATGCAGGGCTTCTTTGGCGGCGGGTTGCAGCCCACGCAGCAGTCGGTGCTGCTCGACTATTTCAAGCCGGAGGACAGGGGCAAAGCCTTTGGCCTCTCCTCCATTGCGATTATCGTCGCGCCGGTGCTCGGCCCGACGCTGGGGGGCTGGATCACCGATAACTACTCCTGGCGCTGGGTGTTCTTCATCAATATTCCGGTTGGGATCGTGACGGTGCTGGCCATCTACCAGCTGCTGGAAGATCCGCCGTGGGAGAAAAAGTCGGAAGAGAAGCTCACCGTCGACTGGACGGGGATCGGCCTGATCGCCCTCGGCCTTGGCTGTTTGCAGGTGATGCTCGACCGGGGCGAAGACGATGACTGGTTCTATTCGAACTTTATCCGCACCTTCGCGGTACTGACCCTGATCGGCATTATTGGCGCGATCTACTGGCTGATGTATGCCAAAAAGCCGGTGGTGGATCTGCACTGCATGAAGGATCGCAACTTTGCGATCTCCAGCCTGCTGATGGCGGGAATGGCGATGATCCTGTACGGCAGCTCGGTGGTGATCCCGCAGCTGGCGCAGCAGGATTTGGGTTATACCGCCACCTGGTCCGGTCTGGTGCTGTCGCCCGGGGCGGTGCTGATTGTGCTGACTATTCCGCTGGTGCTGAAGCTGATGCCGGTGGTGCAGACGCGCTGGATCATCGCCTTTGGCTTTAGCTGCCTGGCGGTGTCGTTCTTCTGGTCCCGCACTCTGACCCCGGATATCGATTTCGAGACGCTGGTTCTGTTCCGCAGCGCCCAGTCGATTGGGCTGGGGTTCCTGTTTGTGCCGCTCACCACCATCGCCTTTATTTCGATCCCAAGGCGGCTCAACGCCGACGCGGCGGCGCTGTTTACCATGTTCCGCAACGTGGCCGGCTCGATTGGCATTTCGCTGTCGACGGCGGCAATCACCGAGCGCTCGCAGGCGCACAGCGCGCACCTGGCCTACCACGCTTCGCCGTTTAACGAGCAGTTCCAGCTGGCAATACGCGAAAGCGCGCAGGCGATCCAGAACTTCACCACTCAGGTGGGTGACCCGACCGGGATTGCCACCGGGCGGATGTACCAGACGATGATCGAGCAGTCGCGCTTCCTGGCCTACATCGACGTCTTCACCATTCTGAGCGCGGTGGCCTTCTTACTGATTCCGTTTTGTTTGTTGCTCTCGCCGGTTAAGAGCGAGGGGAGTGCAGGAGCACACTGATGATACACAGACGTTTACACCCCCTGATGATAATGATGCTGCTGGTGGGCTGCGCCGTCGGGCCGGACTACCAGCCGCCCGCGCCGCCCGCCGCCACACACTGGAACGATAAGGGCGACAGCGCGGTGAAATCGCAAACGTCTTCCGCCGCCACTAACCCGCGCTGGTGGAAAACCTTCGGCTCGCCACAGCTCGACAGCCTGGTTGAGCGCGCCATCGCCGGGAATCTGACGTTACAGCAAACGGTATTGCGCATTGCCGGTGCGCGCGAACAGATTAACCAGGCGGGCGGGGCGTTTTTCCCGTCGGTGAATGGCAATGTGCAGGCAACGCGCCAGCAGCTTGGGCTGGAAGGAGAGCTAAAATCCCACGGCGTGTACGACCAGCTGGATAATGTCGATCCGCAACTGCGAAGCGCGCTAGGCCCGCTGACGCAGCCGATCAATCTTTACCAGGGCAGCTTTGACGCCCAGTGGGAAATCGACCTCTGGGGCAAGGTTCGCCGTCAGGTGGAAGCCGCCGAAGCGCAGCAGAAGGCCGCCATCGAACAGCGTAACGATGCGCTGGTGTCGCTGGAGGCCGAAGTGGCGCGGGCGTGGCTACAGCTGCGCGGGGCGCAGAGCATCATCGCCACGCTCAATACGCAAATTGAGAGCGCGCAGCAGACGCTGGATCTGACCGAAAGCCGCCAGCGCGGCGGGCTGTCGCCGCAGATGGACGTGGAAAACGCCCGGGCGCAGCTGGGTAATCTTGAAGCCCAGCTGCCGCAGTATCAGGCCCAGGAACGCCAGGCGATGAACGGGCTGGCGATCCTGCTCGGTAAACCGCCGGGAGCGCTGGACGCCGAGCTGCAATCAGCGCAGCCGATGCCCGCGCTGCCGGATATCGTACAGACCGGCATTCCGTCGACGCTGGCCCGCCGCCGTCCCGACGTGCGTGAAGCAGAGGCGAACCTCCACGCCGCCACGGCGCAGATTGGCGTCTCGGTGGCTGAACTGTTCCCGAGCTTCACCCTCTCCGGACAGTTTGGCCTGCGCAACAGCGAATCCGGCTGGCTGACCGACTGGAGCAGCCACTTCTACAGCTTCGGCCCGCAGGTTTCCATTCCGATTTTCCAGGGCGGTCGGCTGGTCTCCAGCGTCAAGGTGGCGCGCGCACAGCAGGGCGCGGCGGTGCTGGACTATCGCCAGACGGTGCTGACGGCGCTCGGCGATGTCGAAAACGCGCTGGTGAGCTATCGCACCGATCAGCAGCGTGAGGCGGGTCTCGCGAAAACCATCGACGCACTGCAAAACGCCTTTGATCTCGCCAGCGACAGCTACCGGCAGGGGATCGCCAGCTTTATCGACGTGCTGGACGCCCAGCGTCAGTTGGCCCAGGCCGAACAGCAGCGCGCGCAGGCGCAGGTGCAAAGCGCGCTTGACCTGGTAGCGCTTTATAAAGCCCTCGGCGGCGGTTGGGAGCCGTATCAGCAGGTTCGACTGCCGGATTATGCTGTCTTTGGCGACGCTCCGCGCGGATAAATTCAGAGAAATGGGCAAGAAACGGACAGGAACGCCACATTCGCGAGGGCAGAGGGGCGGGTATAACTGACAGACACCCAAACGACATGCGAGGAATGACTTATGCGTTATCAAAAACTGGGCAATACCGGGCTGTTTGTTTCTGAACTGTGCCTCGGCACCATGACCTTCGGGGGTGAAGGCGGCATGTGGGGCAAGATTGGTCAGCTACAGCAGAGTGAGGCCGAGCAGCTGGTGGGCGGCGCGCTGGATGCCGGGATTAACTTCATCGACACCGCCGACGTTTACTCGGAAGGGCGTTCGGAGGAGATTACCGGGCAGGCGCTGAAGAATCTGAAAATTCCGCGCGAAAACGTGGTGGTTGCCACCAAGGTGTTTGGTGAAACCGGCACCGCGGGGGTGAACTCGCGCGGTAGCTCGCGGTATCACATCATCAGCAGCGTGAAGGAGAGCCTGCGCCGCTTGCAGCTGGATCATATCGATCTCTATCAGCTTCACGGCTTTGACCCGGCAACGCCTGTTGAAGAGACGCTCTACGCACTGGATAACCTGGTGCAGCATGGTCACGTGCGCTACATTGGCGTCTCGAACTGGGCGGCATGGCAGATTGCCAAAGCGCTGGGCATTTCCGAGCGTCTGGGGCTGGCGCGTTTTGCGTCGTTGCAGGCGTACTACACCATCGCCGGACGCGACCTTGAGCGCGAGCTGGTGCCAATGATGCAGAGCGAAGGCGTCGGACTGATGGTCTGGAGCCCTCTGGCTGGCGGCCTGCTGAGCGGAAAATACGATCGGGACGGGCAGAGCGCGACCGGTGGTCGTCGCCTGGCGTTCGACTTTCCGCCGGTAAATAAAGACCGCGCCTTCGACTGCGTGGACGTTATGCGCAAGATTGCCGGGAGCAAGGGCGTCTCTGTCGCACAAATCGCCCTGGCGTGGCTGCTGCACCAGAAAGCGGTGACCAGCGTCATTATTGGTGCGAAACGCGTCGATCAGCTTGACGATAACATTGCCGCCACCGGGATCCGCTTAAGCGAAGACGAGCTTAAGCAGCTGGATGCCGTCAGCGCGCTGCCGCGTGAATATCCGGGCTGGATGCTGGAGCGGCAGGGGGAGTATCGTCAGGGTCAACTAACGCAGCAGAGTATTTGATTCTCGTTGATAACCGGAACTATTTATCGTTCCGGTTATCAATTTTTCTTAATTAGCATAGCTTAGATGTTTTTTATATGACATATTTCTGGCGGTATTTCCAATACTTAACCATCACCGAGAATTGCTGATATATGTGTAGATTTTTCCTTTTTTATTTAATTGAGAAAGAACCGATACTGAGCCATTAGCCACAAATCCTACATCAGTAGTTATTCCTTAGAATAAGTTGAATCAGACGACAGTGAAGCATTTATGACCGTGCCAGAAAGTGATACTCCCCGGCGCTGTAGACTGCCATCTTTCCGGAGCTTTCTGTCCGCGTTTTCCCCACAGTGACGATGACGTCATCCCCTTTGCCAACCAGCAGAGATTTCTGAACGTTGACCTGCAAGGACTACATCAGCGCCACCGAATTATTCGTCACCCTACTAAGAATCGGCGGATGCAGTGGTAGATATAGATTTATCGCTTTTGTGTATATACCACTACTTATCTCCTCAATCATGCTACTGTATAATAAAATTATTGTCATCCATTTTACAACCACCTTTTTGTGAAGATTATTTGTCAGTAAGTTGTAAGATTGATGCCCTCTCTTCTCCCAATAGATATTGTCTGCCAATCAATCTTGTATTACCTAAAAGACTCATTGATAATGTTGATGCACCAAAAGAAAAATAACAATTTTTATTGTTTGTTATTATCTCCCATTTATAATACTGTGGAAGTCGAAGCGTTGTTTTTACGTTTGTTTTTTTTATATCAATAATGTATAAACCAGTTTCTGAGGCGGTGTACTTGCTTTCAGCCCATTCAATATTAACTTTGAGATCTGTAACATTAGAAAAAGAAACAACAGCCTGGCAAACTGAAAATAATGGCTTTCCACTAAAAGTATCCTCACTCCATTCTATTATATGATCTATATCAAAACGTAAAGGAGATATTCCACCATCAATATTTTCCGGCAAAAATATTCCATGTATCGCATTGTCATGGAATGAGATATTTTCAAAATCGTGTGTCATAATCATTGTCCTTGTATCATGGTGCAACACCGCACCCACCAAATTCATGTTTAGCATGGTTGCACTCACATGTTTTGGGGTTTTGATTATTTACATCATAATGCCAATGAATAGAACTGCCAGTTTTTGCCATACAACCATGGCCTCCCTTAAGTGGGTCAGGATCACGCTCATATTTCCTTAATCATATATATTCCACCCACACATCAATACTATCGGGTACTGAGTTTTATATTGCCCCTGCTGCGGGTCGTAATACCGGTACCGGTTATACACAGCCTCGTCTCTTTATCGTGCTTTCGCCCCGATAGCCGGAGATTCTCCGGGTTATCCTCCCGCAGCACATTGCTCCATTCGTTATATTCCGCGCGCCATCCGATTCTGCCGTCGCTGTGTTTCAGCATCAGGCCCCGGTGGTTGCAGTTATGCAGATGAACTTTCATCTCCTGTAGGTACTCCTTATCCAGTTGTTCCGCCAAGTGCTAATAAGGGGCATGTTCATTTAACTAAAATCACCCTCACAGAGGTAATCGTATTCGTGCTTCTATACCCTAACGTCATTGGCTATTAACAGAAGCATTTCAACCCAAGAAAAGAAATACAGAGTAATAAAATTTAAAATCCCTAACAGAGATAATCTCAGTATCAATCCATCAGTTTTATTTGTTAAAAAAAATATAGCGTAATATATAAAAACCAACAAAGGAGGGTTTAGAAAAAGAATAATATCATTTTTTATAGTAAACGTTAAACGAATAATAAAATCAGATATTACATCATTTTTCTGCGAGCGAAATGGATGGTAAAGTAGCAATGCGGCCTGAATTGACAATATAGATATATCAGCAATAAGCACTCTTATCAGAAAACCGTTCATTGTTTCGCGCCTTCTATTTTTTTTGTACTCATCCAGAACATCACTTACAAAGTCTTGGCAGTTATTTACTATAAAACCATAGTTATCACTTCCATATTGTTTGCTTCCTTTCGGAAGTAATAAGTTATCAGGTTCATGTTTGACTATTTCCACTCTTTTTTTCATTATTTCATCGCTATATTTTTCTTTATTACAGGTATAATCATTGGTTCTAGGTTCACTGAATAATCCACTATCACCACCATAGCCGATATTAGTACCATCATCAAAGAATATGTGTGCATGGAAAATGCCAAGATCGAAACCTGTCTTGCCATTTGTCCTAAAACCTCTCGAACCTTTAAGCGGTCTTGTACAAATTTGTGCCAAACCTAGTGGATCTATAAATCGAATTGGATTCAACGCATACTGATAAAAATTCCACCCCCCCCCGCAGTCCTATCGGATCCTGCGTGATATACCGTCCCTGCTGCGGGTCGTAATACCGGTGCCGGTTATAGTACAGCCCCGTCTCTGCATCATACTGCTGCCCCGGTAGGCGGATGAGCTGTGCCAGATAGTGCGGATTCTGCTCGCGCAGCACATTCCCCCACGCATCGTATTCTGCCGACCAGTGTTTTTTCCCGGAATGGCTGACCAGGGCCGGTGGCCGCAGTGGTACTGGTGGATATTTCTTTCCGGCGCGTACTCCGCCTTTATCTGGTGCTCCGGTGTCACCCCGCCCTGCGCCAGTCACCGCTGGTTTGCTTCACTGAGTTCCCCGCGCTGTAGCTCCGCTTCCAGATTATCTACCATAGCCTTAGTTCCGGCGGAAAGGTCACGCTGAATTCCGGATTCGATCCTCCGGTACGATTCCATGTGATGTAATTTGTAAAAAAACATTCTATACCGTCCTGCAAGTTGTATAGGTTCAGCTATCGGCATCAAGCCGCACCGCTGGCTGCTCAGTATGCCTATCTAAGGACAAAAATAACCTATATCCGTAACCCAATGTGAATTCTGCTCGATCAAAGAACAACAATTTGGTATATATGGCAAGATTTCTGCCTGCTTTTTTTGAATGGCATATTTACACGCATAATCTTGCTTTAGCCCAACATCCGAAAGCGAAGGATTAGCTCCCTTTTCAAGCAATAACTTTGCAAAGTTAATATTGTTTTTCCAAATGGCGGTAATTAATGCAGTATCTATTGGTGATTTTGCTATTGCATCAATGTCAGCGCCATGAGATAGTAAATAATTAGCTATATCTCTATGTTTCTCCGTTCCATAATATGCAGCAATTATTAAAGGTGTCTCATTATACCTGCCAGTAACAGAATTTACATCTGCTTGAGCTACTTCAACTAAAAAATGTACTGCTTCAATATTTGCGCTTCCTACAGCTAAGTTTAGCGCTTCATTCTTTTCTTGGGTTGTCACTAATGAACATTGGTTGAACTCATTTTGTTTGCACATATTTTGTTTCAAACATTTTTCACAAAAAAACCATATCTCTTTTAACCCACCAATAGCAATAGGTGAACTTGCCATAGATGTCAGTGATAGATTTTTTTCAGCCTCATAGGCATCGCAGGAAACAATGAATAATGTAAGGGTTAGGGTCGCTATTTTTAGGGGGGTAAACGGTATTTTTTTTATGTGCATTAGTTTGTACCGTTCCCTGATGTTTTATTTGCCGCCTCTCGTTGAGCCGCTTCGAAAGCGGGGCCACCTTTTTTTTCCACTGCTAACTGATAAATACCCGCAGCAGTATAGCATTTATAAAGCATATCATCTGAGCTCAGTGTATCCTTCCAGATTCTGTCACATGCCAACACTATATCGTTCCCAAAATGAGTATCACATGATTGCTTACTGCTTCCTGATGTTCCATAGCAGATATCATGATTTCTACAAGCTTGCATAAAACTAACACCATACAGACCATCTGGAACAAATTTATCTGTACTTTCATCTCCGCAACCATATCCCCAAGGGTAACCATCAGGCCTTAATGAAACTGGATTTGTAGTATCGACCCCTTCTTGGGCTACATTTGTAATTTTTGATTTATACCCTGGTTGGTTAATATAGGAACCTAATGAATTCCACCCCGCTAATCCAAGAGGGTCAATTTCTGTTATTGGATTGGACGTATATATATAAAAATTCCACCCGCCCCGCAGCCCTATCGGGTCCTGCGTGATATACCGCCCCTGCTGCGGGTCGTAATACCGGTGCCGGTTATAGTACAGCCCCGTCTCTGCATCATACTGCTGCCCCGGCAGGCGGATGAGCTGTGCCAGATTGTGCGGGTTCTGCTCGCGCAGCACATTCCCCCACGCATCGTATTCTGCCGACCAGTCTGTTTTTCCGTCACTGTTCACAAGCGCCAGCGGCAGCCCCCGGTGGTCGCAGTGGTACAGGTGAATTTTTCTCTGCGGCGCGTAGTCCGCTTCCAGGTTATCCATCAATGCCACCAGTTTCGGAGAATACCCCCCTATCTGCTAAGGCTCCTGCGCTCACGGCAGCTTTTTCGCACAAGGTATACAGCGTCACGAAAATATCGTAGGCGGTAGTCTCTATCATGACCATCTGTAAACTGTACCGCTATGAAAGAAAAAATTTCAGTCAAAATAAGTTGTTCAAGTATAGCGGCATTGCTGATGACTCAACTAAAACTCAGTCTATTGGTCTTTGAGTTTTATTGCATGAATGTCATCATATACTATTTGAGCTATTTTGCTTTTGCCGCCTTCCTTTTTTATCACAAATGATTCGTTTAATTCATAATTAGTGTATGTAGAATGATAAGATATTTTTATTTTATCCTCTCCAATTAATGCCTCAACTTGATCGCTTTTCACTAATCGGCCAAAGCGATACTTTCCAAGTACTGAGAAGTTTTTATTCATAAGGGTAAAATAATCTGCTCTGGTCATTGATTTTTTAAATTCTTTAGAAACCACGTCGGTATAAATCCCATTAAAATCCTTTGCGTTGAATTTATTATGAAAAGACTCAACCACCAAGATCGCCTTTTGGACATCATCATTTTTACACGCACTTAGTGAAAAAATCAAAAAAACTAAAGAAATCAGAAAAATATAAAATTTCATATCAATTTACTATGCATTTTGTATATTGTTGGCAAGTAACTATGCCAGTAAATCCACCACCACCAACACCACCACTGAGCGTTGCAGATATATGTGTAGGATCTTCCTTTTTATTTATTTCAAACAAAACCTTTACTGCGCTATTAGCCATCAATCCTACAACAGTAGTTGCTCCTGTGTAATATAATGCACCAGATGATGGGGGAGCATTAGTGAACGTACCACAAAGTAACGCTGCCCCAGTTCTCCTCTATGCCTGCACTTTCACAGCACATTATGATTGGTTCGCTTTAAGAGTAAAAAGATTTCACATTATATTGAACTTCTTAGTAAGATAGGTATTGAATCACTTCCTTTAATTTTATATATTTTATTTTTATCAATAAGCAAGGATGCATTGTCAGAATAAAGTTCTATATAACCTACTTTATCACTAAAAATTATCTTAAAATAAAACCTGTTGTTTTTTGTTAATAATTTTTCTATTCTGTAAATGTACAAACAATCAGCTTTATAATGTTTTTCCTCCTCCATATCAGAAGATAATTTTATGTTAAAACTACTTACACCATTAAAATTCAATTTCGCCGGGCAAACATGAAAAGTTATATCACCATTATCCAGCGAGGAATCACTTCCCGTTACATAATCGATATCGATTACTAAGGAGGGAGTAACTGATGTTTGGCTACCATCAAAATTGAAATTCATGCCCCATATTTTACTATCATTAATTAATGTAATATAATCTTCAGTTAACTCTAAACTTTTCATGAAATTCATCTCTATTTAAGGTTAGGGGGCTACACCGCATCCGCCAAAAGCGTGCTTTTGGAGATGGCAGTTACATGAGGAGTCCTGGTGATAAACCTGGTAATGCCAATGCGTTTGTGATCCTGTTTTACCTTTGCAGTTGCCATGATCATGATCAAAGTGTGTCGTTTTATTAAATTTTGTACCCGCAGGAGGATTGCATGGAGGACAAGTTTTTTCTTCACACTTAGTCAAGCTTGTCGAGGTGACATTTGTCAATACTTGCTTACCAGCTGGTGTAGACAGTGCCGCTGCTGCAAATACCCCCGTTGATATCCAGGCAACAGCTTGAGCACTTAAATAGTAACCACCAATAACCAAGGGCACAAATAACCCCAGTGGGTCAATATCAGTTATCGGATCTAACGGATACTGATAAAAATTCCACCCGCCCATCAATCCTATCGGGTCCTGCGTGATATACCGCCCCTGCTGCGGGTCGTAATACCGGTGCCGGTTATAGTACAGCCCCGTCTCTGCATCATACTGCTGCCCCGGCAGGCGGATGAGCTGTGCCAGATTGTGCGGGTTCTGCTCGCGCAGCACATTCCCCCACGCATCGTATTCTGCCGACCAGTCTGTTTTTCCGTCACTGTTCACAAGCGCCAGCGGCAGCCCCCGGTGGTC